>CADCSY010000108.1 GCA_902805555.1 uncultured Acidimicrobiales bacterium
ACGAGTACCTCAGGGGGGTGACCGGTGACTCCTTCACCGCGAAGGACTTCAGGACGTGGGGCGGCACGGTCGTGGCCGCCGAGGTGCTTGCGGGCGTGGGCCCGGCCGGGACGAAGAAGGAGCAGGAGGCCAACGTCCTCCTCGCCGTCGACACCGCCGCCCACGCCCTCGGCAACACGAGGGCCGTGGCCCGCAGCTGCTACGTCCACCCCGGCGTCGCCGACGCCTACCGCGCCGGCGAGCTGGACGAGGCGTGGCGCCGTGCTCGCGGCAGGCCGCGCTTCAGTCGTCCGGAGGCGGCCGTGCTGTCCGTCGTCGAGTCGAGTGACCGATCGCTGCCGGCAGGCGGGGACGGGGACGCCTGCGAGGCGGTGTGAAGACCGGCCACCTCCCGATCCCGGTGCCGGCAGACGGATAGCGTCCCGCACGTGCCCACGCTGGTGGCCCTCACCGTGCTCGGCGACCCCCGGCGCTGGCGGGACCTCGGGTTCTCGGTCGAGCCGGACGGCTCGTGCCAGGTCGGCGCCGTCCGGCTGCAGGTGTCACCGCCGGAGGAGGGCGGGCGCCCCGGCATCGACGGGTGGAGCTTCGCCGGGCTGCACGACCCGCCGATGGGCATCGACGGCATCCCCACCGAGGCCGCCGACGAGGCGGCCGCCCCACCTGGGAGCCACCCGAACGGCGTGACCTCACTGGACCACGTCGTCGTCACCACCCCCGACCTCGGCCGCACCGTCGCCGCCCTCGAGGACGCCGGGCTGCGGGTGCTGCGGGAGCGCGACACGGAGGCCGGTGGACGGCCGATGCGCCAGGTCTTCCTCCGGCCCGGTGAGGCGGTCGTCGAGGTGGTGGGCCCCCCTGCTCCCACCGGGGGCGGCAAGGCGCGCTTCTTCGGCCTCGCCTTCACGGTGGCCGACCTCGACGCCACCGCAGCGCTCCTCGGGGACCTGCTCGGGGCACCCAAGGTGGCCGTCCAGCCGGGCCGGCGCATCGCCACGGTGCGCTCCGACGCCGGGCTCGGGGTGCCGGTGGCCTTCATGTCCGCCGAGCCGACGGGCTGACCCGACCCCCGGGTCCGGCCGGCACCGGCGGTAGCCTCGCCTGCACATGCTCGACCACGTCTTCACCGACGCCATCGGCGCGCTCCGTGACGCCATGGAGCGGGCCTTCCTCGAGCGCCAGGCGTTCGAGGAGCGCTTCCAGGTCGACGTGCTGCTCGGTGACGTCACCTGGGAGACCAGCTACGGGCTCCCCGGCGAGGGCAGCCCGCCTCGCGTGAGGGCCGACATCGTCCTCGACTGGCCGACCTGGTCGCAGACGGCGTACCGCAGCTGGTACATCGGCGAGGAGCTCGACGAGCCACCGGAGATCCTCGTCGAGGTGACGCTCCGGGTGCAGCGCCTGGTGGGCAGGCCGGGGCCCGAGCTGATCCTCGCCGTCCTGCCCCCTGCCAGCCCGGCCATGGGACCGGAGTCGCTCGGGCGGTCGGGGCCGACCATCGAGCAGGTCTACGACGAGCACCTGGCCGAGGAGGAGTTCGCCATCGAGGTCTCCTACGAGGGGACCATCCCCCTGCCGGAGGAGGTGCTCAAGGACGGGTCGCTGCTCGACAGCCGCTTCGGCGACATGGGCGGGTGGGTGGCGTCCACGCTCGTCCGCCTCGGGGACCTCAAGCTCGACTTCCTCCCCCCGGAGCCGTAGCCCCCGCAGGCGGCCGCCCGGGGCCGCGCCCGCCGTCAGGGCGAGAGGAGGGGGACGGCCAGGGCGGCCAGGTCGGTCTCGGGGCGGGCGCCCATGTGGCTGATGACCTCGGCGGCGGCGAGCGAGCCGATGCGGGCGGAGGTCTCCAGGTCGAGGCCGGTCGTCAGCCCGTGGAGGAACCCGGCGGCGAAGAGGTCGCCGGCGCCGGTGGTGTCGACGACGCGGGGGACGTGGTGGGCGGCCACGTCGTGGCGGCCCCCGCCGGCGGCGATGGTGCAGCCGGCTGCGCCCCGGGTGAGGGCGACGATCTCGCACCTCGCCTCCGCCTCGGCCAGGCCTCCCTCCGGGTCGGTCTCGTAGAGCATGCCGAGCTCGTCCTCGTTGGCGAAGAGGATGTCGACGACGCCCTCCACGAGGTCCCGGAACTCAGCGGCGAAGCGCTGCACGCAGAACGAGTCCGAGAGGGTGAGGGCCACCCGGCCGCCGGCGGCGTGGGCCACCGCCGCCGCCTTCTCGAACGCCTCCTTCGCTGCGTCCCGGTCGAAGAGGTAGCCCTCGAGGTACGTGACGGCGGCACGGGCGACGACCTGCTCGTCGATGTCGCCGGGGGCGAGCTCGCTCGACGAGCCGAGGTAGGTGCTCATCGTCCGCTGGGCGTCCGGGGTGACCACGATCAGGCACCGGCCCGTCGGTGGGCCGGAGGGGACCGGCGTGCACGGGTACTCCACCCCCACCGCCCGGATGTCGTGGGCGAACACCGTTCCGAGCTGGTCGTCTCGCACCCGCCCGAGGAAGGCACCCCTCCCGCCGAGCGACGCCAGGCCGGCCATCGTGTTGGCGGCCGAGCCCCCGGAGGCCTCCACCGCCGGGCCCATGGCGTCGTAGAGGACGCTGGCCCGGTCGGCGTCGACCAGCGCCATCGAGCCCTTGACGAGGTCGTGCGCGGCCAGGAACTCCTCGGTCGCGGTGGCGATGACGTCCACCAGCGCGTTGCCGATGCCCACGACGGCGAGGGGGCGCTCCACGGCCGGCGACGGTACCCGCCGGCCCGGAGCCGGCCACATTCGCAGCGTGCTCGCCGGCTCCGGGAGCCCCAGGGGCGCGTGGCTAGGCTCGGCGGCTCGCCCCCGTGCCGAGAGGTCCCGCCGTGCCCGATCCCACCGCTGCTGCGCCCGACGGAGAGGCGGAGCACCGCCTGCCCCGAGACGTCGTGCCCCGGCGCTACGAGCTGCGCATCGAGCCCGACCTGGACGCCGCCACCTTCTCGGGCGAGGAGGACGTGGCCGTCGAGGTCGTCACCGCCACGGACCGGATCGTGCTCAACGCCGCCGACCTCGAGGTGGGCGAGGTGTGGGTGGAGACCGGCGGTGGGCGCGTCCAGGCGACAGCGTCCACCGAGGGCGAGCGGCTGTCCCTCGCCCTCGCCTCGGAGCTGGCGCCGGGCGAGGCGATCGTGCACGTCTCGTTCCGAGGGGTCCTCAACGACAAGCTGAAGGGCTTCTACCGGAGCACGTTCGTGGACGAGGCCGGCGTCGAGCGGGTGATCGGCACCACCCAGATGGAGCCGGCCGACGCCCGCCTCGCGTTCCCGTGCTGGGACGAGCCCGACCTCAAGGCGGTCTTCGCCGTCACCCTCGTCGTCGCCGACGGCCTGCTGGCCATCTCCAACGCAGCCGAGCGCTCCCGCGAGGCGACCGGGGACGGCCGGGTGGCGGTCACCTTCAACGACACGATCCCGATCAGCACCTACCTCGTGGCCTTCGTCGTCGGACCGCTCGAGGCGACCGAGGCGGTCGACGTGGACGGCACCCCGCTCCGGGTGGTCCACGTGCCGGGCAGGGGCCACCTCACGCCCTACGCGCTCGAGATCGGCGCCTTCTGCCTGCGCTGGTTCAGCGACTACTACGCCATCCCGTACCCGGGCGACAAGTGCGACCTCGTGGCGCTGCCCGACTTCGCCGCCGGCGCCATGGAGAACCTCGGCGCCATCACCTTCCGCGAGGCGCTCCTGCTCGTCGACCCCGCCGCCGTCACCCAGGGCGAGCTCACCCGGGTGGCCGACGTCGTCGCCCACGAGCTCGCCCACATGTGGTTCGGCGACCTCGTGACGATGAGGTGGTGGAACGGCCTGTGGCTCAACGAGGCGTTCGCCACCTTCATGGAGCTGGCCTCGGTGGACGACTTCCGCCCCGACTGGCAGCGGTGGGCCTCGTTCACGCTGGAGCGGGCCGCCGCCTTCGGCGTCGACGCCCTCGAGGCCACCAGGCCGATCGAGTTCCCCGTGGCGTCGCCCGAGGACGCCGAGGGCATGTTCGACGTGCTCACCTACCAGAAGGGCGCATCGGTCCTGCGCATGCTGGAGCAGTACCTGGGGACCGACCGCTTCCGGTCGGGCATCCGGCTGTACCTTTCGTCTCGGGCCTACGGCAACGCCGAGACGACCGACCTGTGGGACGCCATCGAGGAGGCCACCGGCGACCCGGTCCGCCGCATCATGGACACCTGGATCTTCCAGGGCGGCTACCCGCTCGTGCGGGTGTCCGCCGACGGCGACGAGGTCACGCTCACCCAGCAGCGCTTCAGGTTCTCGACGTCGGCGACCCCGGTGGCCGACAGCGGCGAGGGCGGCGGCGACGCCTCGTGGTCGGTGCCAATCGTGGTGCGCACGGGGGCGACGACGACGAAGGTGCTGCTGGAGGGGGCGTCGACCACAGTCACGCTCGAGGGCTCGTCCGAGCGCCTGCTGGTCAACGCCGGGGGCCACGGCTTCTACCGGGTGTCGTACACCCCTGCGCTGCTCGAGTCCCTGCGGGGCCGCCTCGGCGACCTCCAACCCGTCGAGCGGGCGCTGCTGGTGGAGGACACCTGGTCGTCGGTGCTCGCCGGCTCCACACCTGCGTCGGCGCTGCTCGACCTGGCGTCGGGCTTCGCCACCGAGACCGACCCGACGGTGTGGGCTGTGCTGGCGGGCGCGCTCACCGGCATCGACAAGGTCCTCGACGGTGATGCCCGCCAGGCCCTGCAGGCGTTCGTGCGCACGCTCGTGGCCCCCGCCCTCGAGCACCTGGGCTGGGAGCCGGTCGCAGGCGAGGACGACCTCACCCGCCAGGCCCGCGGGACCGTGCTCACCACGCTCGGCGTGCTCGGCGCCGATCCAGGGGTGCGGGCCAGGGCCCGGGAGACCCACGAGGCCTACGTCGCCGATCCCGGGTCGGTCGACCCCAACGTCGCCGGGGCCGTCGTCTCCATCCTCGCCGCCAGCGGCACCGAGGACGACCACGCCACCTTCCTCGAGCGCTTCAAGACGTCGACCTCGCCGCAGGAGTCGCTGCGCTACCTCTACGGGCTGGCCGGGTTCCCCCAGGCCGAGCTGGCCGACCGCACCATGGCCATGACCCTGAGCGGCGACATCCGCACCCAGAACGCCCCGTTCGTGCTGCTCCTGCTCCTGGCCAACCGCGAGGTGAACGAGCAGACGTGGGAGTTCGTGAAGGGCGAGTGGGACACGATCCTCGAGCGGTTCCCCGACAACTCCATCTCCCGCTTCCTCGGCGGCATCACCAACCTGACGACCCCCGAGCTGGTCGCCGACGTGGCCGCCTTCCTCGGGTCGCACCCGGTGCCGCAGGGCTCCCGCACGGTCGAGCAGCACCTCGAGCGCCAGCGGGTGAACAGCGCGCTGCGGGCTCGCGAGGCAGGAGCGGTGGGCGCCCACCTTGCGGGGCGGGCCTGACGGTGCAGCTCGTCACCACCAGTGAGGGCATCGGCCGCCTCGAGGGCGACGAGGTCGTGCTGCTCGACGTGGCGGAGCCCGACCTCAGCGCCCACCTGTGGGTCCACGGCAGCCTCGAGCGCGTCGTGGCAGCCGGTGAGCGGCGGCGGTTGCCGGTCGCCGACGTGACCCTCCTCCCCCCGCTCCCCCGGCCGGGCAAGGTGTGGGCGATCGGGCTGAACTACCACTCCCACGCTGCCGAGACGGGTCGCGAGGCGCCTGCCGAGCCGATGGTCTTCATCAAGACCACGTCGTCGGTCGTCGGCCCCGGGGCGCAGGTGGTGCTGCCGGCGGCGGCGCCCTCGCAGGTCGACTTCGAGGGCGAGGTGGCGGTGGTCGTGGGTCGTCGTGCCAGCGCCGTCCGGGCCGAGGACGCCTGGGCCCACATCGTTGGCCTCACGGCGTGCGACGACGTGACGGCTCGCGACGTCCAGTCGGGCACCGGCAACTTCGGCCTGGCCAAGAGCTTCGACACGTTCACGCCGCTCGGCACGAGCCTCACCACCCTCGACGACTACGCCGACCCCGACGACGTCGGGCTGGAGACGCTGGTCAACGGCGAGGTGCGCCAGCGAGCCAGGACCACCGACCTCGTGCACGACGTCGGCGCCATCATCGCCTACCTGTCGCGCTTCACCACGCTGGAGCCGGGTGATGTCGTCTCGACGGGGACCCCGGCAGGTGTCGGCGTCGTCACGGGCACGTTCCTCCAGCCCGGGGACGTCGTGGAGGTGCGGGTGGAGGGCGTCGCCCCGCTCGTGAACCAGGTCGTCGGAGCCCCTGGCGACCGGTGAGCCCGCCCCGCCACGGCCACCCCTACGACGAGGAGGAGCGGCTCTACGCACCACCGCTCGGCTCGTTCGACCCGGAGTGGGTGGTGCGCCTGGTGCAGGCACGCCGGCCCGGCACCGACTGGGACCTCGCGTACCGCCTGGCCTGCCATGCCTGGCGGCACCTCAACGCCTCACCGCAGCTCGGGCCGGCTGACCTCAGCGCCTACTGCGCCCTCGACGAGCCGACCGCACGAGAGGTCGACGTCGACCAGGTGGTCGGCGCCGCCCTCGACTTCTGCGACGTGTTCCAGGTCGAGCCGCCCCCCGACGTCGCCTGAGCACGAGCGTCGGCCTCGTCGGCGCTCAGCCCGGGGCGCCGCTGAAGAGGCCGAGGACCTGCCAGCCCTCGTCGGGGAAGCCGGCGCGCACCGCTGTCGCCGCCGACGCCACGTTGCCCGGCGCGTGGAGGTACGTGGGGATCGCGCCGTCGTCGAGGACCCGCCGGGCCGCCTGGGCCACGAGCAGCGCAGCCAGGCCCTTCCCCCGGTGCGCCTCCTCGGTCACCACCGCCAGCTCGTGGCCGTGGCGGTCGTGCTGCTTGCGCCCGACGCCGGCGGCCACCTCGCCGTCGACGAGGGCGACGCAGACGTCGCCGTTGAACGGGCGGAGCCACGGCGGGACGCGCTCGTCCTCCCGATCGAGCCACTCGCCGACGTCGTCACCGGGGGTGGGTGCGTGCGACCAGCGGAAGGCGCCCCTGGCGAAGCGCCAGCCGGGCAGGTCGAGGACGCCGGCGAGCCGGGCACCGACGACGTCGAGGTCGCTGCCGAGCGCGAGGGCCGGATCCAGGGCGGCGGGCGGCACCGACAGCACCGCGCCCGTCGTGGTCGCCACGCCGGCGACGGGTCGCACCTCCCCGTCCCACCCCGGCTCGACCCGCCGCTCGGATCCGACCACGACCAGCCCCTCCGGGCCGCCCGGGGGCCACGCCCCGAGCCACGACCCGAGGTGGGCCGACAGGCGCTGCTCCCCCTCCTGGAGGGAGATCCCGCCGGTCACCGGTCGGTCGTCTCCGACGGGTGCGGTCACGCCGGGCCCCGGCAGCTCAGAGGCGGGGCCGCTCGATGAGCGGGCACCGGTCCATGACGACCCGCAGGCCGGCTGCCCTGGCGCGAGCCGCCGCCGCCTGATCGACCACACCCAGCTGCAGCCAGACGGCTGAGGCGCCGATCGCGACGGCCTCGTCGACGTGCCGGCCGGCCTCGGAGCTCCGGCGGAACACGTCCACCACCTCCACGCCCTCCTCCTCGGGGATGGCGTCGAGGCTCGGCCAGCACCGCTCGCCCAGGACCACCTCGAGCGCCGGGTTCACCGGCAGCACCCGGTACCCCCAGCGCTGGAGCTGGGCCGCCACCCGGTGGCTGTCGCGGGACGGGTCGTCGGAGCACCCGACGACGGCCCAGGTGGTCGTCGTCTCGAGGATGGCCCTGATGTCGTCGGCGGTGGCCAGCGGCGCCTCCGCCCCGGGAGCAGCTGCAGCAGCTGGAGACAGCGGGTCCTCGGCCATGCCGTGAGTCTGCCCGAAGCCCACAGCCCGCCGCCGCCCTCAGACCACGACCCGGGCCAGCTCCTCCAGCGTCGTCATGGCGAGCGCCGCCTTGACGAGGCCGTCCTCCCTCATGGTCCGCATGCCCTGCGCCTGCGCCAGAGCAGCCACCTCGCTGGCGTGGGCACCGGTGATCACGAGACGGCACAGCTCCTCGCTCGACAGCAGCACCTCGTGGATGGCGAAGCGCCCCCGGTAACCGGTCCGACCGCACGCCTGGCAGCCGACCGCTCGGTGGAAGCTCGGCACGACGTCGGGGCCCACGAGCCCGGGTGACCAACCCGCGGCGTGGAGGATCGCCTCGTCGGGTTCGAACGGCTCCTTGCACCGGTCGCACAGCCGCCGGGCCAGCCGCTGCCCGAGCACGCACTGCAGCGCGGAGGTGACCATGAACGGCTCCAGCCCGATCTCGAGCAGGCGCAGCGGGGTCGAGGCGGCGTCGTTGGTGTGCAGGGTCGACAGCACGAGGTGGCCGGTGAGGGAGGCCTCGGCGGCCAGGGAGGCGGTCTCCGCGTCGCGGATCTCACCGACGAGCAGCACGTCGGGATCGGCCCGGAGGAAGGACCGGAGCGCGTTCGCGAACGTGAGGCCCGCCTTCGCGTTGACCTGCACCTGCTTCACACCCTCGAGCCGGTACTCCACCGGGTCCTCGACCGTGATGATGTTCCGCGACGGGTCGTTCAGCTCGCGCAGGGTGGCGTACAGCGTGGAGGTCTTGCCGGAGCCGGTCGGGCCGGTGACCAGGACCGTCCCCCACGGCTTCAGGTACGCCGAGCGGAACCGGGCGAGGGTGTCGGGGAGGAAGCCCGACTCGTCCAGCGACAGCGGGACGTTGCCCTTGTCGAGGATGCGCAGGACGGCCGACTCGCCGTGGATCGTGGGGATCGTGACGACGCGGAGGTCGATCGAACGGCCCCCCACCGGGAGGCTGGCCCGCCCGTCCTGGGGGAGCCGGCGCTCGGCGATGTTGATGTCGGCCATGATCTTCAAGCGGCTGACGATGCCCGCCTGGATGGACGCCGGCGCGTGCATCGTGTCGTGGAGGACGCCGTCGATGCGGAAGCGGATCCGCAGCCCGTCGGCGACCGGCTCGACGTGGATGTCGGAGGCGTGGTCGGTCACCGCCTTGCCGATCATGAGCTCGACGAAGCGGACGATGGGCGCATCCTCGGCAGCCGCCCCCACCGCGACCACCGGGACTGCCTCGTCCACCACCTTGTCGTCGACCGCCAGCTTGATGGCGGCTGCCACCTCGGTGGCATCGGTGCGGAGGCGGTCGATGGATCGCCGGAGCTGCTCGGGCTCGGCCAGGACGGGGCTCAGCTTCCTGCCGGTGACCGAGCGGATGTCGTCCAGCGCGAAGACGTCCGACGGGTTGGCCATGGCCACGACGACGAGCTCGCCGTCGAAGCCGATGGGCAGCGCCTGGTGCCTTCGGGCGAGCCCGGCGGGGATCACGCTGGTGGCGGCCCAGTCGATGGCGTGGGCATCGAGGTCGACGAAGGTGACGCCCACCTGGGAGGCCACGGCGCGGAGCAGTGCGACCCTGCTCACCAGACCGGTCTTGAGCAGCACCATGCCGATCCGCTCACCGGAGCCCCGTTGGATCTCGAGGGCCCGTGCCAGGTCCGCCTCGTCGAGCTCGCCCTCTGCCACGAGGATGTCGCCCAGCCGACGGCGCTCCGGCGCCTGCGCCGACCGTGCAACGCGCTCCACGACCTCCCATCGACATCTCGGGCGTCGATGTTGAGCGAGACCGCCCAGCGGCGAGGGCTCAGCCCCTGATCTCGCGCCAGTCCCCACCCTCGAAGCGGACGAGCTGGAGGCCGCAGCGGAGGCACGAGCCGATCTCGCGCACGAGGCGCTCGCCGCCCACCAGCTGCGAACCCCCGGGGCGGGCCCGGGTCGGCGTCCCGCAGGCAGGGCAGGCGTCCGGGTGCCCGACCTCGGTGGCTGAGAGGTCCGGGGACGACACGGCGGGAGATGCTGGCACGCATCGGGGGGCGGCGCCACGTGGCGGCGGCCGGGTGCAGTGGCACAGAACCGGTCCGACCCCGCCGTCCGGCACGACCTAGGTTGCGGTCGTGGCCTCCGACGTCCGCACCATCGGCATCCTGCTGTTCGACGACGTCGAGGAGCTCGACGCCGTCGGACCGTGGGAGGTGCTGGCGGCCTGGACCACCTACTTCCCCGACGACGGCTGGCGGGTCACCACCATGTCCCGGCACGGCAGCCAGGTCCGGGCCGCCAAGGGCCTCGGGCTCGTGGCAGCACATGGTGCCGACGACTGCCCACCGCTCGCCGTCGTCATCCACCCCGGCGGCCAGGGCACCCGCGCCCAGGTGAAGGACGAGGCCCACCTCGACTGGGTCCGACAGCGGGCGTCGGAGGCGGAGCTGATGACGAGCGTGTGCACCGGGTCACTCGTCTACGCGGCTGCGGGCCTGCTGCGGGACCGTCCCGCCACCACCCACTGGGGCTCGCTCGAGCACCTGGCGAAGCTCGACCCCTCGATCGAGGTGCGCCCCGACGACCGGTGGGTCGACGACGGTGACGTCATCACCTCGGCGGGGGTCTCGGCCGGCATCGACATGGCGCTCCACCTGGTCGCGCGGCTGGCCTCGCCGGCCCGCTCGGCGGAGGTGCGACACATCATCCAGTACGACCCCGCCCCGCCCCACTGACTGACCGCCCGGCGGCTGTGCCCCGGGGGCGGGTGCCCGCGCGCTCGCATGGGCAAGGTCTCCTCCCAGCACCGGCATCGAGGGGGAAGACATGACGACGAGGGTTGAGAAGTCGATCGAGGTGAACGTGCCAGTGCGCACGGCCTACGACCAGTGGACCCAGTTCGAGGACTTCCCGCACTTCATGGGCGGGGTCAAGAAGGTGACCCAGCTCGACGACAAGCACCTCCAGTGGGTCGCCGAGATCGCCGGCGTGAAGCGGGAGTGGACAGCCACCATCCTCGAGCAGGTCCCCGACGAGAAGGTGGCGTGGGCCGCCACCGAGGGGGCGACGAACGCCGGCGCCGTCCTCTTCCGTGCCGTCGGGCCCAACACGACCGCCGTGCAGCTCGTGCTCGAGTACGCACCGGAGGGCCTCGTCGAGAAGGTGGGCGACGTGCTCAACATCGTCGAGAAGCAGGCCGAGGGCGACCTCGAGCGGTTCAAGGCGTTCATCGAGGACGCCGGGTACGCCACCGGCGCCTGGCGAGGCAGGGTCGACGAGGGTGTCAGCGTCGGGACGCCGGGCGTCGAGGCGGCAGCCGGCTCCGTCGGTGACAGCGGCAAGGCCGGGATCTCCGCCAAGGCGGTCGTGGCCGGCGCGGCGGCCGCCGCCGTGGGGGTGGCCGCAGCGAGCGTGCTCAAGGGCGACGCAGACGATGCCTCGCCCGAGTCGACCTCCACCCCGCCACCCGCCCCTCCCACCGACGTCGTGGCCGAGGAGACCGTCGTGGTGGAGGAGACCGTCGTGGTCGACCCGGACCCGGACGTGGTCGGCGGCCCGGCAGTGCTCGAAGACCCGCTCGGCGACCCGCTCGTCGACACCGACGAGCCCCGCCTCTGACCCCATCGCCGTCCTGGCCCCGTTCTGGCGGTCAGATCCGGTTCGGCGCCCCCGATCTGACCGCCAGTTCCGGGTGAGGAGTGGGGCCGCCGTTCCGGCGGTCAGATCCGGTCCGGAGCCCCCGATCTGACCGCCAGTTCGGGGGTGCCCGGCGCCCGCCACGTGCTGGCAGAGTCCGTGCGGGGCCCTCGGTCGAACCGCCAGTCGTTGCTGGAGTGGGTGGTCCCGCTCGTTCTGGCGGTCAGATCCCGTGCCCAGCCCCCGATCTGACCGCCAGTTCGAGGGTTGGGGGTGGTCCCCTTCGTCCTGGCGGTCAGATCCGGTGCGGAGCCATCGATCCAACCGCCAGTTCGGGACCGCAGGAGCCTGCGTCGCTCGGGCGGGCACAACTCAGACCGGGTTCTCAGTCAATCGGGGTGGCGGCGGGGCGAGGCGCCATGCGTGCGGTCACCTCGCGGACGTCGATCGGGTCCCGGCACTCGCTGCAGACGACGACGGCGTGCATGTCGTGGCCGCACGTCTCGTGGTGCAGCAGCACGGGTGTCCCCTCGGGCCCTGCGAGCCACCGCCGGCCCCAGGCGTCCATCGCCGCCAGGACCGTGTAGGCGTCGCGACCCTTGTCGGTCAACCGGTACTCGTGGCGCACCGGGTTCTGCTGGTACACGACCCGCTCGAGGATGCCCTCGTCGACGAGCAGCGTGAGGCGCAGGGTCAGCATGTTCCGCCCGATGCCGAGGGAGCGCTGGAGGTCGTCGTACCGACGCACGCCGAGGCACGCCTGGCGGATGAGGAGGACGTTCCAGTGGTCGGCGAGCACCTGGGCGCTGCGCGCGATGTTGCAGGGCCACGCCGAGGTGTCGGTCCGCCTCACGTCGTGACCTCCGTGTTCACGTCGGCGACGAGCTCGAGCAGGTGGCCCAGGTCGTCGAGGTGCCGGTCGAGGTCACCTCCCGGGAGCTGAGCCCGCAGCTCCGTGATCCCCGCGTCGCGGTACAGCCGCAGCCGCTCGCGCACCAGGTCGTCGGTCCCGATCAGGTTGGTGCCGAACCCGATCTCGGTCGGGACGCGCCTCCTGGCCGCGTCCTGGTCACCGGCCCGCCACAACCGCTGGACCTCGGCGACGTCGTCTCCGAAGCCCTGGCGGGCAAATGCGTCGTTGTAGAAGTTCGCCTTCGCCGAGCCCATCGCGCCGAAGGTGAACGCGTACCCGTCAGCGTGGCGTCGTGCCGCCTCGTCGACGTCGTCGGTGAGCTCGACGGACACCGTGACCGTGAGGTCGAGCTCCGAGACATCACGCCCGGCTCGGGCGGCACCCTCCCGTATGGGGTCGAGGAAGACCTCGGCGTTCTCCGGGAAGAAGGAGTTGCCGATCCAGCCGTCAGCCAGCTCGCCGGTGAGACGGAGGTTGGCCGGGCCGAGGGCGGCGACGTAGACGGGGATGTGCGCGGGCGGCATCAAGGAGCGGATGCTGCGACCCTCACCGTCCGGCAGGGGCAGCGTGTAGACCTCGCCTTCATAGGCGAGGCGCTCGCCGGCGCTGATCATCCGGATGACGTCGATCGTCTCACGCGTGCGCTGGACAGGACGGTCGAAGCGGACGCCGTGCCAGCCCTCCATGACCTGCGGACCGCTCGTCCCGATGCCGAGGATGAAGCGACTGTCGGAGAGGGCCTGCATGGACAGCGCCGACATCGCGAGCATCGAGGGGGTGCGGGCACCGAGCTGGACGATCCCGGTGGCGAGGCGGATGGTGGAGGTCGTGGCCGCCAGGTACGCGAGCGGCGTGAGTGCGTCGCCTGCCCAGAACTCGGGGGCCCACACCGTGCGGGCGCCCAGCCGCTCCGCCTGCCGCACGAGCTCGGCACCGCCGGGGGCGAAGGGGTTGCCCATGACGCCGATGCCGAGCGTCATCGGTCGGCTTCTGCCATCGCCTTGATGCCGTCGACGGTCGCCCGCATGTTGCGCTCCCACTCCTCGAGTCGGCGGGCGACGATGCGCTCCTCCTTGTCGGGCATCGCAGTGATCGCAAGCGTCAGCCCCGACGGCGCCGGTCCCATCCGACCACCCTGGCGGAGGCGGATGCGCCCATCGACCTCGTCGATCGCGAACCACCAGGTCGACGACGGGTTGCCCGGATCGGAGACCGCCCAGCCGAACTCACGCGGGGGCTCGTAGCGGTTCACCCACGACGTCGTCTCCCACGCACCAAGGGCCGAGTGGGCGTTGCGGCCGACGAAGCGGGCGCCCAGACCGGGCTCGTCGTCGAGCCACACCGCCCCCTGGAACTCCTGCGAGAACCGTGCGGGGAGGTTGATGTCGGAGACCAGCTCCCACACCAGCTGGGCGGGCGCGTCGATCGTCACCTCGACCTCGGCGGCGGGGCCGTCCGCGTACTTCACCCGCCCGTCCGTTCCATCATGGCACTGACGCTAGCCCACAAGCGGCCCGATCACCCACTGGTCCGAGGGCGAGCCCGCACGCCCC
>CADCSY010000109.1 GCA_902805555.1 uncultured Acidimicrobiales bacterium
GGGTCCGGCAAGGATGTAGAGCCGGACGTTGTCGGCGTGGGTCTTCGCCGTCTTTGGCGACCACCCCGACCAAATACCGGTTCGCTCGTCGTGACGCGGTTTGTTCGCACGCTGCCAGCGGTCGGCGAACTGGGCAACCGTGGGACCGGTCGGCCCAGTTGTCGCGGCCGGTGTTGCGCCCGACTCGACGGCGGCAGTCAGCTCGGCCAGGCGGGCGTCAGCGGCCTTGGCCCCGACCCGGTTGTCGGCTCCGTGGACCGTCTCGTTCAAGTTCCTTCGCTTACCCGTTGCGGGTCCCAGCCGGTGAACACGACAAGCCGCCACGCCCCTGAGCGGTACCCCTTCGACCCTCGCATGACCCGTCATGTTGGCAACGGGGACGGGACGCGACTCAGGGGCCACCGAAGTGGCCCCTGGCCAGGACTTTTGTGGAGCGGACGACGGGATTCGAACCCGCGACCCTCACCTTGGCAAGGTGATGCTCTACCACTGAGCCACGTCCGCGTGCGGGCGGTCACCTTAGCAGGCGACCCCCACGCTCAAACGGTGCTCGCGACCTCGGCGGCCTTCACGAGCTCCTCCAGCGAGGTGTGGAGGTGGTCGGCCAGGGCCTGCACCTCCGGCACCACGTCGGGGCAGGCGACGAGGCCGAAGTGGATCGTCCCGAGGTAGCTCATCACGGTCATGTTGAGCCCGCCGCCGTCGTTGATCGGGCCCATCGGGTACCAGGCCTGGAGCTGGGCGCCCGCCATGTAGAGCGGGAACGCCGGGCCGGGGACGTTGGAGATCGTCACGTTGAAGATCGGGCGGTGGCGGGAGGCCATGCGGGTGCGGGAGTAGAGCCGCGCCGCCCGGGCTGCCACCGCCGGGGCGGCGAGCTCGGCCCACTGGGTCATCGCCTCGGCCCCGATGGCGCCCGCCTGCTCCTTGGCGTGCTTCGTGCCGTCCTGGATGACCTTGAGCCGCTCGACGGGGTCGTCGATGTCGGTGGCGAGCGAGGTGAGCATGCTCGAGACCTGGTTGCCCAAGGCCCCCCGCTGGTCCTCCGTTCGGATCGAGATCGGGCACATGGCGACGAGCGGGCGCTCGAGCACCTCGCCGCGGTCGTCGAACCACCGGCGCAGCGCACCGGCGCAGACCGCCAGGATCACGTCGTTGACGGTGCCGCCGAGCGCCTTGCGCACGGCCTTGACGTCCTCGAGCGGGATCTCGGCCATCCCGAACGAGCGGTGGGGCGTGATGGCGCGGTTGATCGAGGTCCGTGGCGCCGCGAACGGCGCCGGCGGCGGGTTGACGTCGGGCTCACGGTTGCGGCGTCGGATGGCGAACGCCGTCTCGATGCTGCGGCGCACCGCCTTGGCCGCCGACACGGGCTGGCGCGACAGCGACTGCAGCGCGTAGGCGACGAGCTCGGCGTCGCTCGGGATGCGGTCCGGCTTCCACGGCTGCTCCGGCGGGGGGACGGGGGCCGGCTCGGGCTCGATGTCGAGCAGGTTGACGGTGATGTCGACCCCGGAGGCGCCGTCGATGGCGGCGTGGTGGGTCCTGGCGATGACCGCCATCATCCCGTCCTCGAGCCCTTCGACGATGTGCATGTCCCACAGCGGCCGGGTGCGGTCCATCGGTCGCGAGTGGATGTCGGCGGCGAGCTCGGCGAGCTCCCTGTGGCCTCCCGGTGAGGGCAGGGCAGCCCGGCGGAGGTGGTAGTCGAGGTCGAAGTCCGGGTCCTCGATCCACAGCGGGTGGTGGAGCTGGAAGGGGACCTCGACGAGGCGGCGTCGGTACGGCGGCAGCAGGTGCAGCCGGCGCTCGACCTCCGCCCTGATCTCGTCGAAGCCGTAGCTCCTGGGCGCGCTCCTCGGGTCGTAGATGTACAGGCCGGAGACGTGCATGGGCATCGTCGGCGTCTCCATGTACAAGAAGCTGGCGTCCATGCCTGTCAGTCGTTGCATCACGTCCCCCTCGATCGCGGACCAGACGGTCCGGGTCCCCGATTGTGCCAGATGCCGGGCCGCCCGCCCCCCGGCGCCGGTTGGGTCAGCGCCCCGGGCGGAGGTCGATGCGCAGGGTGAGCACGCCGTCCTCGAGCGATGCCTCGGCGTCGCCGATCATCGCGTAGTCCATGTAGTCGGCCTCGGCCTGGGCGATGAAGCGCTGTCGCTCCTCGCCCCCGATCGGGGGCAGCGTGCGGCTCCGCACGGCGTCGGCCCGGTCCCTGAAGCGGCGGATCATGGCGGCGGTGTCGAGCTCCTCGGCCATGCCCGGCACCCTACCGGCGAGCCCGCGGAAGGCTTGTCGAGGGCGTCCGGCGGGGGTGAACGACCCGGGCAGGGGCCGCGACCGCCCGGTCCAGTTCCGGGCGGCCCGGATCGAGGACCGCACCGGTGTGCAGGCGGGGCCTCCCCATTCGCCGTCCATGGTCGTGGGCTGGGCCGTCCTTCCGAGAGGGGCGGGCGGCGGCCACGGTGTCTCAGGCCGATGCGCGGCCGGCGGGACGGGTCAGCGCTGGTGGCGGGGGCACGACCAGGTCGTGCGACCGCCCACCGTCCGGCGCAGCAGCGCGGTGCCGTCGCGTGGGCAGGTGCCACCGGGGCGGCGGGCCTGCTGCAGGTCGCCGGTGTGGGACCCGCCGCGCTCGATGAGCAACGACACGGTGGCCCGCAGCGCCCGGTGCAGTCGCCGCAGCTCGGCTGGGGCGAGCGAGCCGGCGGGGCGGGCGGGGTCGAGGCCGGCCCGGTAGAGCGTCTCGTCGGCGATCAGGTTGCCGACGCCCGCCACCCTGCCCTGGTCCATCAGCCGGGCCTTCAGGGGGGCGGTGCTGGCACCGAGGGCGGCGCGCAGCCCCGCAGGGGTGACGGTGAGGGCGTCGACACCGAGGCGACCCTCGTCGGGGTCGAGGAGCACGCCCCCGAGGCGGCGGGGGTCGCGGATGCGCAGGTCGCCGCCGTCGGCGAACCGGAACGTCACCCGGTCCCACGCCGGCTCATCCCGGACGCTCGAGTACTCGAGCTCGTCGACGCCGGCGTGGCCGTCGACGAGCAGGCGGCCGGTCATGCCGAAGCGCAGGCCCACGGTCGGGCCGCCATCGGTGTCGAGGAGCATGAGCTTGCCGATGCGCCGAGACACGTCGAAGGTGCGCCCGGTGACGGCCCCGACCAGGTGCTCGGGCGTGAGACCACCCTTGAGGAACCAGGTGTCGGGGGCCACCACCTCGGCGACCTCTCGGTGCAGGGCCGCCTCGCCGAGGCGCCGGTAGGACTCGACCTCCGGCAGCTCAGGCACGGGTCGGCGGCGGAGGGCGCCGCAGGCTCACGTCCTCGTGGCGGCGAGCGCCTGGAAGACGTCGGCCGACACGTCCTCGGGGTGCTCGAGGCCGACGGACATCCGGATGAGGCCCGGGCTGATCCCGATGGCGTCGCGCTCGTCGGGCGGCATGCCCGCTGCGGTGGTCGAGGCGGGGTGGGTGACGAGGGTCTCGGGTCCACCGAGGGAGGGGGCGAGCCGGCAGAGCCGGAGCGCCTCGACGAAGCGGCGCCCGGCCTCGACCCCGCCCTCGACCTCGAAGCTCAGGTTGCTGCCCCCGTGGGCCATCTGCCGCTTGGCCAGCTCCCGCTGGGGGTGGCTCTCCAGGCCGGGGTGGTTGACCCGCAGCACGGACGGGTGGTCCTCGAGCAGCTCGGCCAGTCGCTGGGCCGACCCGCAGGCGTGGTGCACCCGGACCCCGAGCGTGCGGATGCCGCGCAGGGCGTTGAGGGCGTCGAACGGGGAGGCGACCGCGCCCACGATCGTGTGGAAGCCCCAGATCCACTGGAGGAGGTCCTCGGGGCCGGCGACCACGCCCAGGGTGGCGTCGTTGTGGCCGGCCAGGCTCTTGGTCGCCGAGTGGATCACGAGGTCGAAGCCGAGCTCGAGCGGCCGCTGCAGCAGCGGTCCGGCGAAGGTCGAGTCGACCACCTTGAGCGGGCCGGGGATGGCGCTGAGGGCCTCGAGGTCGGCCAGCTGCAGCACCGGGTTGGCCGGCGTCTCCACGAAGATGACCCGGGTGCGCCCGGGGATCACAGCGGCCGCGACTGCGTCGACGTCGGTCTGGTCGACGAAGGAGACGTCGATGCCGAAGCGGGGGCAGGCCCCGGCCAGGAGGCCGCCCGTCGAGGTGTAGAGCTGGTTGGCGGCGACGAGGTGGTCCCCGCTGGAGCACAGGGCGAGGATCGTCGAGGTGATGGCGCCCATCCCGCTGGCGAACGCCTGGGCGCCCCCCGCCCCCTCGAGCTCGGCCACCGCGTCCTCGAACGCGGCCACGGTGGGGTTGCCGTACCGGCTGTAGAAGTCCTTCACCCGTGGGGTGGTGGCCTTGTCGCCCGCCTCGTCGAGCGACGCCTGCTCATAGGCGGTGGTGGCCCACAGCGGCGTCGACAGCGAGCCCTGGTTGGCGCGACGGCCGGCGGTGATGGCGGTCGTCTCGAGGCGCTGCGGCGCCCCCGGGTCGACCGGGCGGGCGGGAGGCGGGTCGGTCGGGGGGTGGGGCACGGGCTGTCAGACCTCGGACTTGTCGGTGGTGGCGAGCAGCTCTGCGACCGCGATGCCGACCTGGTCGGCCTCGATGAGGAAGCCGTCGTGGCCGTGAGGGCTGGTGACCTCCACGTAGCTGGAGGGCGTCCCCTGCGCGAGCAGGGCCTCGTGGACGTGGCGCTGCTGGTAGGTGGGGTAGAGCGTGTCGGAGTCGATGCCCATCACCAGGGTGGGCGCGGTGATGCGGGCCATCGCCTCGTCGAGGCCACCCCTCCCCCGCCCCAGGTCGTGCAGGTCCATGGCCTTGGTGAGGAGGAGGTAGGTGTTGGCGTCGAAGCGCCGGGCGAGCTTGTCGCCGTGGTACTCGAGGTACCGCTCGACCTGGAAGCGCTGCCACAGGCTGAAGCCGTCGAGCGGCTCGACCACCTCCCGTCCGAAGCGGTCCGTGAACACGTCGTCGCTGCGGAAGGTGATCTGGCTGACCATGCGAGCCGCCGCCAGCCCCTGCGTGGGTCCGTCGCCGGGCGCGGCGTCGTAGTAGTCGCCGCCCCGCCACCGTGGGTCGAGCCGGATGATCCGCCGACCGGTGCTCCACCAGGCGATCTGCTGCGCGCTGGCGGCGGCCGCAGTGCTGATGGGCACGAGCGAGCGCACCCGCTCGGGGAACATCACGCCCCACTCCAGGACCTGCATGCCGCCCATGGAGCCGCCGACCACGCTCAGCCAGCGCCGGACGCCGAGGTCGTCGGCCACCGCGGCCTGGGTCCGCACCATGTCCCGCACCGACACGACCGGGAAGCGGGACCCGTAGGGCCTCCCGTCCTCCGGGTGGGGCGACGCCGGGCCGGTCGTGCCCTGGCAGCCGCCGAGCACGTTGGCGCACACGACGAAGTAGCGGTCGGTGTCGATGGGCCGGCCCGGCCCGATCAGCTGCGTCCACCACCCCGGGCTCCGGTGGCCTGCGCCGACGCCGCCGGCGGCGTGGGCGTCACCGGTGAGCGCGTGGCACACGAGCACGGCGTTGCCGGCGTCGGGGGCGAGCTCCCCCCACGTCTCGTAGGCGATCGAGACGTCGGTCAGGGCACCGCCCCCCTCGAGCACGAAGGGGCGATCCGTGGCCAGGCGGGCGAAGCGGCGCCGACCAACCGGGTCCCCGGGACGCCACGCGCCGGTGACGGGGAGGGCCGGGGGCACCGGCCGAGGTTACCGCCCACCCTGCCGCCGACTCCTGCCGGTTGGGCGGAATCGACGGGCCGGCTGGGTGGTTGGGGGCGGACATGATCGACGACACCGTGAAGCAGCTGGCGCAGCAGCCGAACTTCGCCGCCCTCTCCACCTTGATGCCGGACGGACGTCCGCAGACCCACGTGATGTGGGTCGACGCCGACGACGAGCACCTCATCATCAACACCGAGCTCCACCGCCAGAAGGCCCGCAACGTCGAGCGCGACCCCCGGGTGACGGTGACGGTGATCGACCGCGAGAACCCGTACCACTACGCCGAGGTGCGGGGGCACGTCGTCGAGGTGGTGCGGGGCGACGAGGCGCGAGCGCACATCGACCAGCTCTCGCAGAAGTACTTCGGGCAGGACTACGACCCGGCCAACATCCAGACCGAGCGGGTGATCCTCCGCATCCAGCCCGACGAGGTCCACGTCCGGTAGCCGCGCTCGGTCTCCTCGGCGGGACGACGTCAGAGCACCCGGGTCACCGGCGCCTCGACCAGCACGACGCTGCCGTCGCGCTCGACGGTCACGGGGCGGGTGGCCCCCGGGTCCCCCGCCAGCAGCGCCACCACCTCGGCGAGGCCGAGCGGCGCCACCGGCTCCCCGTCCACGGCGACGAGGCGGTCCCCCACCCTGACCTCACCGAGGCCGGTCACCGACGCGGCCACCCGGTAGCCGGTGCCCGACGGTGCCGCCTCGTCCGCCTCGCGGACGAGCACCATGCCGACCATGTCGGTGTCGTCCGCCTCGACGGGCGCCCCCTGCTCGAGCCACACCTCGGCCCGCCGGTAGTCGACCTCGACCCGGAACCCGCGCAGCACGTTGCCGCCGAGGGCGCCCACCACCGAGGCCGTCGCGCCCGGGGCGACGAGATCCCCGAAGGCGGCGTCGGCCCGCCACGCGAAGGCCACGCCGGGGACCGTGAAGGGCCCCCACTCGACGGCTGCCACCCGCAGCATCGGGAGGCGGGCCTCGGCCGGGATGCCGGACATGTTGGCCGGGCCCACCGAGGCGGCCGCCGCCGGCCAGGTGGGGTGACCGGCCTGCCAGGCCCGGTACAGGTGGTCGACGACGAGGCTGCACGACGGCCCGGAGTCGAGCAGGACGCCGTGGGTGGTGCCGTCGACGGTGATCTCGGTGCGCACGAACCCGGTCTCGGGGTGCACGCCGACGGGGACGCGCACGCCCCGACCGTCGCCGAGGCGAGGGTCGGCGGCGTCGCCGAAGGTGACCAGGCCGGCCGGTGCGTCCAGGACGAGGCGGTGGCGCCGGAGCAGCGACGCGGGCACGTTCAGGTCGGCCCGCTCCGCTCGGAGCGGGTTGCCGTGGTCGTCGTCGTCGACGACGTAGGCGGCCAGCCCGTCGGTGTCCAGCTCGAAGCCGTTGGCGACGAGCTCGGGCGGCTCCACCGTCTCGAGGTCCTCCTCCCCCGTCCCGATGGCGGCACCGAGGGCCAGGTCGAGCTCCTCGGCCAGCTGGCGGCGGACGACCATCGCGCCGCCGCCGGTGTCGACCAGGGCGCGGACCGCCCGGGTGGCGCCACCCGCCGTCCGCGCCTCGAGGTGCACGAGGACCCGGGTGCGGGGGCCCTCCATGGGCACCACCCCGGGCGCCGCTCCTCCCACTCCGTCAGCCACCGGTCGCGCCGTCACCGGCGAAGGATCGCACAGGCGCCGACCCCGACCCATGGGTACGGTGCCGCTGCACGGGTCAGGGAGGAGCAGGTGGACGACGTCCGGCACCGACAGGTCGCCACGAACGGGATCTCGATGCACGTCGCCGAGGCGGGACCGGCCGACGGGCCGGTCGTCCTGCTGTGCCACGGGTTCCCCGAGACCTGGTGGTCGTGGCGGCACCAGCTCGCCCCCCTGGCCGCCGCCGGGTGGCACGTGGTCGCCCCCGACATGCGCGGCTTCGGCGGCACCACCGCCCCGGACGACCCCAGGGCGTACACGACGCTCCACCACGTCGGCGACATCGTCGGGCTGCTGGACGAGCTCGGTGCCTCCGACGCCGTGGTGGTGGGGCACGACTGGGGGGCGCCCGTCGCCTGGCAGGCAGCGATCGTGCGTCCGGACCGGTTCCGGGCCGTGGCGGGGCTGAGCGTCGCCTGGACGCCACGGGCCGAGGTGGCGCCCGTCGTCGGGATGCGAGCCGCCCTCGGTGACGCCTGGTTCTACTTCACGTGGTTCCAGGAGCCCGGTGTGGCGGAGGCGGAGCTCGACGCCCACGTGCGGGCGTTCCTGTCCGGGTTCCTGTTCACCCTCTCGGCGGACGCACCGGGAGATGCGCTGACCAGCATGCTCGGGGGGGACGGGGCAGGGATCCTCGAGCGCCTCACGCAACCCGAGTCGCTGCCGGCGTGGCTGACGGAGGACGACCTCGACCGCTACGCCCGCGAGTTCGAGCGGACCGGGTTCCGGGGCGGGCTCAGCTGGTACCGCTGCGCCGACCTGAGCTGGGAGCTGACCCGGGCCTGGGCCGACGCCCGGATCGACCAGCCTGCGCTGTTCGTCGCGGGCGAGCGGGACCCCGTGCTCGCCATGAACCGCGGAGCCGAGGAGGCGCTGGCGGCCAACGTGCCCGGGCTCACGAGGACGGTGCTGCTGCCCGACTGCGGGCACTGGACGCAACAGGAGCAGCCACGGGCCGTGAACGACGCGCTGCTCGAGTTCCTCGCCGACCTCCCCGGCCGCTGAGGCGGCGCCAGGTGCGGATCATCGGGATGCTCGGGGGCATGAGCTGGGAGTCGTCGGCGCTCTACTACCGGATCGTGAACGAGGAGGCGAGGCGGCGCCTCGGCAGGAGTGGCTCGGCGCCGTCGATCCTCTGGACGGTCGACTTCTCGGAGGTCGAGCGGCTGCAGGTGGCAGGGGCCTGGGACGCCGCCGGCGAGCTCCTCGCCGACGCCGCCCGTCGGGTGGAGGCGGCCGGGGCGGAGGTGCTCGTGCTGTGCACGAACACCATGCACAAGGTGGCGCCCGCCATCGAGGCGGCGATCGGCATCCCCCTGCTGCACATCGCGGACGTGACGGCGGCGGCGATCGCCGCCGACGGCCGGCGGACGGTCGGCCTCCTCGCCACCCGCTACACGATGGAGCAGGACTTCTACCGCGACCACCTGCGGGAGCGCTTCGGCATCGACGTGCTCGTCCCCGGCCCGGCCGACCGGGAGGAGCTGCACCGGATCATCTTCGAGGAGCTGGCGCTCGGGATCTTCACGGACGCGTCGCGGGAGCGCTGCGGGTCGATGGTCGACGAGCTGCTCGGACGGGGGGCGGAGGGGGTGGTGCTCGGGTGCACCGAGGTGGAGCTCCTCGTGCCGGCGGACGCGGACGACCGCCTCTACCCGTCGGCGCGGCTGCACGCGATCGCCGCCGTCGATGCAGCCATGGACCCGCCCACCACCCCGCCGGACCGAGCAGGAGAGCGAGCGACATGAGCCCGAGGACCGCCACCAACCGCACCGTGAGCCGCAGCGAGCTCGAGGACTTCGTCCGGCCCCGGCACAGGGCGGTGCTGCTCACGACGAGGCAGGACGGCCGCCCCCAGGCCTCGCCCGTCACCTGCGGGCTCGACGGCGCCGGGCGGATGGTGATCGCGACCTACCCGGAGCGGGCCAAGGTCGGCAACGCCCGCCGTCGACCGGCCGTGAGCGTGGTGGTCCTCTCCGATGACTTCGACGGCCCGTGGGTGCAGGTGGACGGGACGGCAGAGGTGCTCGACCTGCCGGAGGCCCTGGACGGGCTCGTCGAGTACTTCCGGGTGATCTCCGGTGAGCACCCGGACTGGGACGAGTACCGGGCGGCGATGGTGCGCCAGGGCAAGTCGCTCCTGCGGGTCACGCCCACCGCCTGGGGGCCGGTGGCCACCGGCGGCTTCCCCGCCCATCTCCCGACCGGCACGGGCTGAGCGACCCGACGCCCCGCGGGCCGGGTGGTCCGCAGCCTCGGCCGAGAGGAGCGGGCACCGGTGGTCGGTGCGCAGCGTCGGGCCGGTGCTGCAGGATGGCGGGCATGCCCGAGGAGCACCGCTCGCCACGTGAGATCGCCGACCGCTACGTCGACGCGCTGGCCTCGCTCGACCCGCTCGTCGGGACGTCGCTCGGCATCCGCCCCCACGACGACCGGATGCCCGACCTCTCCCCGGAGGGGACGGCAGCACGTGACGAGCTCGCCCGCGCCACCCTGGCAGAGCTGGACGCCTCGGTGGCGGCCGGTGTGGCCGACGAGCTCGAGCGCCGGTGCGCCGGCGTGCTGCACGAGCGACTCGAGGCCGCCCTGCTCATCAGCGAGGCCGGCGAGCACCTGCGCAGCGTCGGCAACCTGTTCTCGCCGGTGCAGCGGGTGCGGCAGGTCTTCCTGCTGATGCCGACGGCGACGGAGGAGGACTGGGCGGTCGTCGCCCGCCGGATGGCGCGGGTGGGTGACGCCTACGACTCGTACCTCCGCTCGCTCGAGGCCGGCGCCGCCCAGGGCCTGCTGGCCGCCCCCCGCCAGGTCGAGGTCGTCGTCGAGCAGCTCGACGAGTGGCTCGGCGAGGCCGGGACCGGGGCCCGGGGTGGGGGTTCGTGGTTCGCGCAGCACGTGTCGGGCGGGCCCGAGGCCCTGCGCAGCGCGCTCGACGAGGCGGCTGCGAGCGCCACCGCCGCGGCCGCCCGGGTCCGGGACCACCTCCGTGACGTGTACCTGCCCCGGGCCGCCGGCATCCCCGACGCCGTGGGGCCCGAGCGCTACCGCAGGTGGGCCCGCCAGTGGACGGGCGCCGACCTCGACGTCGGGGAGGCCTACCGGTGGGGTTGGGAGGAGCACGCCCGCCTCGACCGGGAGATGCGGGCGGCAGCCGAGCTCGTCCTCCCCGGTGCCACCCCGCTGGAGGCCATGCGCCACCTCGACGAGCACGGCGAGGCGGTCGAGGGCGAGGAGGCGGTGCGGCGCCGCCTGCAGGCGATGATGGACGAGGTCATCACCGAGCTCCACGGCACGCACTTCGACCTCGCCGACCCGGTGCGGGCGGTGGAGGCGATGATCGCGCCGCCGGGCGGTGCCGCTGCGCCGTACTACACCCGCCCGTCGATGGACTTCTCCCGCCCGGGCCGCACGTGGCTCCCGACCCTCGGCGCCACCCGCTTCCCGTGGTGGTCGCTCGTGAGCACCTGGTACCACGAGGGCGTCCCCGGCCACCACCTCCAGCTCGCCCAGTGGGTGCACGTGGCGCCCCGGCTGACGATGTACCAGACCTCGCTCGGGTCGAACAGCGCCGTGACCGAGGGCTGGGCGCTGTACGCCGAGACCCTGATGGACGAGCTCGGCTACCTGCGGACGCCCGGCGAGCGGCTCGGCTACCTCGACGCCCAGCAGATGCGGGCCGTGCGGGTGATCATCGACATCGGCATGCACCTCGAGCTCGAGATCCCTGACGACCAGGCGTTCCACCCGGGTGGGCGCTGGACCCCGGAGCTGGCGCGCGAGTTCTTCGGTCTGCACTGCGGGCGTGGGCCGGCCTTCCTCGACAGCGAGCTCGTCAGGTACCTCGGCATGCCGGCGCAGGCCATCACCTACAAGCTCGGGGAGCGGGCGTGGCTGGCGGGTCGCGAGGCCGCACGGGCGCGCCAGGGTGACGCCTTCGACCTCAAGGCATGGCACATGGCGGCGCTGTCGATGGGGTCGCTCGGCCTCGGTGACCTGGTCGCCGAGCTGGCGGAGCTCTGAGGCGGGGACGCATCACCACAGGGTGGGTCGGCGTGGGGTGCGGGCCGCTCGACGGACCCAGGGTTCGCATCGTCGGGGTGGCGGACGACCGTGCGGGTGGCGGACCCCGTGCTGGGTAGTGGGGCGACCATGTCCACAGGAGATCGCCCCGCCGTCCCCGAGCAGACCTTCCGCTTCCGCTTCGACCCCCGCTACAAGGTGGCGGGGCTGCCCTTCGGCGTCACCGACCGGCGTGCGTGGGTGCGCCTCGGACCCCGCCACCTCGAGGCCCACCTCGGCCCCTGGACGGTGCGCACCCCGATCGCCAACCTGGCCGGTGCCGAGATCACGGGGCCGTACGGGTTCGCCCGGACGGCTGGGCCTGCCCACCTCTCGTTCACCGACCGGGGCATCACCTTCGCCACCAACGGCGATCGGGGCGCGTGCGTGCGCTTCCACGAGCCCGTGCGCGGCCTCGACCCCGGCGGGGTGCTCCGCCACCCCGGCCTGACCGTGACGGTCGCTGACGTCGAGGGGTTCAGGGCGGCGGTCGCAGCGGTGCTCTGACCTCAGGCCGGGACCGGCGCCTGCTCCTCGGCACCCGCCTCGACGAGGGAGACCCGCCCCGCCACGGGGTCGACCTCGACCACCGAGCCGTCGGGGATCCTGTCCAGGGCGCCGGGGGCGCCCACGACGGCGGGAAACCCGAGCTCGCGAGCCAGGACCGCGGCGTGGCTCATCGGGCCCCCCTCGGCCGTCACCAGGCCGCCGACCAGGGTGAGGACCAGGTTGTACGCAGGCGAGGTCGTGCGGGTGACGAGCACGTCGCCCGGCTCGAGGTCGGCGATGGCCTCCTCGGGCGAGAGCGCCACCCGGGCCCGGCCCCGGTAGACGGTCGTGCCGATCCCGACCCCCTGCAGCGGGTCCGCAGGTGCCAGGTCGCTCCGTCCCGCCATCCCGAGCTCCTGGGTCACCGCCTGCACCACGCCCGTCATCCGGGCGAGGTTCGGTGGCAGGGCGTCGAGGGGCGGCTCGGCCTGGGGCGGCCCGAGCGTGACCGGCGGTTCCAGGGCCATCTCGAGGCGCCGGCCCTCCGCCCTCGCCGCCAGCTCCTCGGCGGTCGGCCCCCGGCCACTCCGGAGGAGGCCCTCGACCTCGGTGTGCACCAGCTCGAAGACGTGCTCCGCCGCCTGGAGGCGACCCTCCCCCGCAAGGCGACGGCCGGCCTCGAGCAGGCCGCGCCGGAGGAGCCCCATGGGCCACTCGACGGTGTTGGGGCCGTTGTCGTCGCGCAGGTCCATGGCGGCGCGCGCCTCGGCCAGCAGGTCGTCGAAGCGCTCCTGCTGCCCTGGCGGCACCCGCTCGCGGAGCGACCCCGCGATGGCGGACGGGTCGGGCACGTCGCCGTCACCGTCGCGCCCGTGGAGGACGGTGGCGAGCAGCACGTCAGGCGTCTCGATCAGGGTCAGGCCGTCGAGGTCGTAGCGGGTGTAGAGCACGTGGCCGCGGTAGCGCAGGTACCGGTCCACGGCCTCGGCCACGGCCGGGGAGACGGCCCGCAGCTCGTCGAGCGTGGCCGGCGAGGCACCTGCGGCGGCGACCGCCGACCGGATGCTCGACGCAGCCTCCCGTGGCGCCGACGTCGAGGGCGAGGCACCGACGAGGGCCTGCAGCACCTCGGGGGTGGGGAGGCCCCAGCCCCTCGTCTCGTGGATGAGCAGCCCCAGCGGGCCGAGGTCGAAGCCGTGCAGGTAGAAGTGCTGCTCGCAGCTGCGGCGGGCGTGGGCGAGCAGCGCCGCCACGTGGTCGGCGAGGCCGCCTGCGTCGAGGCCGCCGAGCTCGACGTCCTGGAACGCCAGGTTCGTCGCCTCGAGCTGTGGCCGGTCGACGGCGTGCCAGTGGTCGATCACGGCCCGCCAGGGGCGCTCCTGCAGGGTCCTGGCCGCAGCGCGCTCCCGCCGGCGCAGCTCCGGGTGCACCCGGGCGACGAGCCTCAGGACTGCCGCCGGCGGCACCCTCGTCGCCTGCCTGTCCGCCCCGAACAGCGGTCGCAGGCGGGTGTAGATGAACCCGTGCACGAACACCATGCTCATCGTGTCGGCGGGGAGGCCGAACTCCCGGAAGAGGCGGCGGAAGGCGGCGTCGGACGACTCGCCGAGCAGCCACTGGCAGATCGGGGTCGCACCCCCGAGGCCGTGGCTGCGATCGAGCTCCCAGCGCCCAGCACCGGGTGCCCGGAAGTCCAGCTCGTCCATCGGCCCTCCCCTGACGCCGGCCGCCGTTCCAGCGTGACCGTACCAAGCAACCGCCGGCGTGGCCGGGCCCGGAGGAGGCCGACGCCCGGCCTCTCAGGCTGCGGGGAGGCGCCCCTCCCACCACGACACGGCCGGCTCCGGGTCGAGGCCGTA
>CADCSY010000110.1 GCA_902805555.1 uncultured Acidimicrobiales bacterium
CGAGGCGGGGACCCCCGGTGCAGGGGGCGGCGGGGCGGGGACCGCAGGCTCGACCGGTGGGAGGCCGGGCCCTGCCTGGGCGGCCGCGACAGCACCGCCCTGGGACACCAGGGCGAGCGTGAGCAGCACGACGGACGCGCGAGATCGGAGAGCCACGGGGGTTCCTTCGGATCGGTGGGACCTCCCAGGGGGGCGGGAGGACGCCCAACTCCATCGGCACCTGTGCGGCCCACCTGAAGCAGGTCGCGCCTCCTCAGCCCGGTTCGGCCACCGCCCTCCCCTCGTAGGTGGCGCCGACGAGCTTCGGCTCGCCCTGCAGGAAGTAGGTGGACAGGTGCTCGATGTGCATCCCGCCGGCCTCGACGATGGACGGGATGTCACGGTTGAGGTGGCAGCCGCAGGCCAACCGCTGCTGGACCGGGTCGAGCCGGTCCTGCCAGCGGCGGACCCGCTCGTCAGGTGCCCGCCCGTGCTCGACGAAGTGGAGCGCGGCCCCGGGTCGCAGGACGCGGCGCGCCTCGCGCACCGCAGCCACCGGATCGGGGATGCTGCACAGCGTCCACGTGCTGAGCACGGCGTCGGCCGTGCCCTCACCGAACGGGAGGGACTGCCCGTCGAGGCCGCTGACCTCGACCGGCACCGGCGACGCCCGGCGGCGCCCGCCGGAGAGGGCGACCCCGACCCCCAGCGGCTCCACCGCCCGGATCGACGTGACCGACCGAGGCATGTGCGGCAGGTTGAGGCCGGTGCCGAACCCGATCTCCACCACCTCGCCCGACAGCGGCGCGCACACCCTCGCCCGCACCTGGCGGTGCTGCTCGGTGTCCATCAAGCGGTTCATGATCCTGGGGAACAGCTGCGCTCGGTAGAGGGACATCGACGCATCATCCCGTCACGTGCCGCTCCCGGCAACGCCCCCACCGCCCTGCCTGCCTGGGACGCGGGCGGACCGCCGCTCGCCATCGGCCCGGCGGCGTACGGTCGCCCGGATGGCAGCCAGGACCTTCCGACAGCCGCGGTTCCGCAAGCGGCCCGGCTCCACCGAGCTCATCCTCGTCCGCCACGGCGAGTCCGAGCCGGCCGTTCCGGGCCGCCCCTTCGCGTCCGTGGAGGGTCACGGTGACCCGGCGCTGGCCCCCGAGGGCCGCGCCCAGGCCCTCGCGGTCGCCGAGCGGTTGGCCGACCAGCAGCTCGACGCCATCTACGTGACGGACCTCCGGCGCACGGCCGAGACGGCCGCTCCGCTCGCGGCCCGGCTCGGCGTCACGCCGGCGGTCGAGCCCGGGCTGCGGGAGGTCCACCTGGGGGAGTGGGAAGGCGGCATCCTCCGCCAGAAGATGGCCGAGGGCGACCCGCTCGGCGCCCGCATGGTGGCGGAGGAGCGGTGGGACGTCGTCCCCGGTGCCGAGCCCTCCGAGGCGTTCGCGCGACGGGTGCGCGAGGCGGTGGTCCGCATCATCACCGCCCACCCGGACCAGCGGGTGGCGGTCTTCACCCACGGCGGGGTGATCGGGGAGCTGCTCCGGCAGGCGACACGGAGCAGCCGGGGGTTCGCCTTCGTCGGCAGCGACAACGGCTCGATCTCGCACCTGGTGGCCGACGGCGAGCGCTGGGTGCTCCGGCGCTACAACGACACCTCCCACCTCGGTGGCGGCCTCGACCTCGACCCGACCCCCGACCTGCCGGGGGACGACAGGGGCCCCTCGGCCTGAAGCCCGCCTGCGGGCCCGCCCCGGTGCCAGACTCCGGGATGCCCGACGACGCCGGCCTGACCGTCCGGGACGAGGAGCGGGTCGTGCACCTCACGCTCTCCCGCCCCGAGAAGCTCAACGCCCTCGACGACAGCCTCAGACAGGCGCTCGTGGCGGCGCTCAACGAGCTGGAGGACCGCCCCGAGGTCGCTGTCGTCGTCCTCAGGGGGTCCGGCCGCGCCTTCTCCGCAGGCGCCGACCTCAGGTCGACCGCCTACCCCCCGGTCGAGGGCGACTGGGCGACCCGCCGTCACCGCACCGCCACCTGGCAGCGGGTCCTCGAGCAGCTCGACCGCCTGCCGCAGGTGACGGTGGCGGGGTTGCACGGCCACGTCGTGGGTGGCGCGGCCCTGCTGGCGGCGGCGTGCGACCTCCGGGTGGCGGCCGACGACGTCGTGCTCCGCATCCCGGAGCTGGCGCTCGGCATCCCCCTCACCTGGGCCGGCATCCCCCTCCTCGTGCGGGAGGTCGGGTTGCCCCTCGCCCGGGACTGGGTGATGACCTGTCGTGCGGTGCCCGCCGAGGAGCTGCACCGCTGCGGCTTCGCCCAGCGACTGGTGCCGCGGGCCGGGCTCGACGACGCCGTCCAGGCCTGCGTGGCCCAGCTCCTCGCAGTGCCGCCCGGGCCGCTGGCCATGACGAGGGCCATGACCTCGGCCCTCGGCCGGGCGCATCCGGCGATGGTGGCGGGGTGGGGCGACGCCGACCACCAGCAGTGGGCCTTCACCGAGGAGGAGCACCGGGAGGCGGCCCGGGCCTACGTGACCGGCACCATGCGCGCAGCGCGTCCTTCGGAGGGCTGACCGCTCAGTTCCGGGAGGCCACGGCGTCGGATGGTCGGGTCCGGGCCCGGGTCCGACAGGAGCGCGACGAGGAGATCCCCGATGACCACAGGAACCGCTGCCCGCCCCCTCGCGCCTTCCCTAGCATGCGACACCATGACCACCTCTCCTGTGACGGCGCCGGCTGCAGCGGCCGCCGTGGCCCCCGACGTGCTCGCCGCCATCGAGGCGCACCGGGTGGAGCTCACGGCCCACTGCTACCGGATGCTCGGCTCCGGCTTCGAGGCCGAGGACGCCGTGCAGGAGACGATGGTGCGGGCCTGGCGGTCGGTCGACCGCTTCGAGGGGCGCTCCGCCCTGCGCTCGTGGCTCTACCGCATCGCCACGAACGTCTGCCTCGACATGCTCCGGGGGCCCCAGCGCCGGGCACGCCCCATGGACCTCGGCCCGGCCGGGACGTCGGAGACCCTCATCGGGGCGGGCGTCCCCGAGCACGCCTGGGTCCAGCCGGTGGCCGACGCCCGTGTCGTGCCCGCCGACGGGGACCCGGCCGAGCTGGCGGTGGCGCGCGACTCGGTCCGCCTCGCCTTCGTGGCCGCCCTCCAGCACCTGCCGCCACGCCAGCGGGCCGTGCTGCTCCTCAGGGAGGTCCTGCGGTGGCAGGCGTCCGAGGTGGCCGAGCTCCTCGACACCACCGTCGCCTCCGTCAACAGCGCCCTCCAGCGGGCTCGGGCCACCATGGCGGCCACCGACGCCGATGCCACCCGCTCGGACCCGGTGGACGACGAGCAGCGGGCGCTGCTGGCCCGCTACGTCGAGGCGTTCGAGCGCTACGACGTCGGCTCCCTGGTCTCGCTGCTCCGGGAGGACGCCGTGCAGTCGATGCCGCCGTTCGAGCTCTGGCTGCAGGGGGCGGGCGACATCGGCCGCTGGTTCACGGGACAGGGCGCAGGTTGCCGCGGCGCCCGCATGGTGCCCACCGCCGCCAACGGCCGCCCCGCCTTCGGCGTCTACCGGGTCAGCGGACCCGACACCTGGGCCCCCTTCTCCATCCAGATCGTCGACGTCTCAGACGGGTTGATCGCCGGGCTCCACAGCTTCTTGTACCCCGAGCTGTTCCCCGCCTTCGGCCTCCCCGCCCGCTTGGAGCGCTAGGCCGCCTCCGGTCGCAGGCCCCGCCAACCCGACGAGCTCGAGCAGCTCCCGGAGCCGGGGGCAGACGTCCCGCAGCTCGATCGACAGCCCGAGGCGGCGGGCTGCGAGCTGCAGGCGGGCCAGCTCCTCGACGGCGCCCAGGTCGAGTCGTCCGGTGGGGCTCGACGTCGAGGGATGGACCAGCCAGCTGGCGACCACCCTTGTGCCGCGGAGGACGACCACGGTCGTCGGGGATCCTGCCTCGTCGTCCACCACCGGTCCTCCTCCGGCCGCACCCGGCGACCGCTGCGGAGGAGACGACGGTGCCGCCGCGAACTGAGCGGCTCAGACGTTGACCGCCGACCCCCCGGCGAAGGGGATGACCTGGCCGTGGAGGAAGTCGCTGCCGGGCCCGGACAGGAACAGGGCGAGCTCGGCCGACTCCCAGGGGGCGGCCAGCCGACCCGACGGGTTCACCGCCTCCACCCATGCCCGCATGCGGGGGTCGTCGAGTGCTCCGGGCGGGAAGTAGGCGGGGTTCTCGACGAAGTTCTGCGCGATCGCGTTGACGTTCACCCCCCGAGCGGCCACCTCCACGCCGACGTGCTGGACGAAGACGTGCTGGGCGCCACGAGCGGTGGCGTAGGCGGTGACCGGCGCGACGGGCCGGAGCGGCGTGGCGCTGGTCACGGCGACCACCTTCCCCCGACCCCGGGCGAGCATCTGCGGCAGGACGGCTCGGACCAGCCGCATGAGCGGGTGCACGAGCTCGTCGAAGGCGCCGAGCCAGGCCTGGTCGTCGATCTCGTGCGCCCGAACCCGTCGAGCGGGTGCATCGAGGTTCGCCACCAGCACGTCGACGTGACCGGCGTCGTCGACCACCGCGCTCGCTGCCTCCGGCGCGGTCAGGGTGCGCTGGTCGGCGACGACCTCTGCACCGGCCAGGGCGAAGCGCTCCACGATCGCCGGACCCATGTAGGCCTGCGCCCTCGTCACGAGGACCCGGACCCCGTCGAGGCGCTGGCCGGGAGGCGGGGGCCCCGCCCTGGCCACCTGCGACCCTCCGCCGGCCGGCGCGCTCTCTCCCCGGTCGTGGGCGGGCACGTCGTCGCTCCTGCTCACACGCCGGGGTGGCGGAGCAGGCCGTCGTCGAGCGCAGCCATCACCCGGGCGGCGAGCGCGCCCACGTCGTGGGGCGGGTCGTGGAACACGTGGCGTCCGTCGACCGAGGCGGTCGAGAACTGGTCGTGCATGGCGCGGGTCACGTCCTCGTCGTCGAAGACGTGGCCCACCCGGCTCGAGACCCGGGCCGAGCACGTGGCCGCCGACGGCAGCAGGACCAGGTAGTCGAGGTGCTCGACGGCCGCGGCGCGGGCGAAGACCGGGAGGAACCAGGGTCCGACCACGCCCTCGACCACGGTGGCGAGGCCACCGCGCGCGTAGCGGCCGGCCGCCGACCCGGCCGCCTGGATCACGGTCTCGTTCTGCGCCCGTGAGGCGGGCAGCCACGGCTCGATCGCGCCGCTCCTCAGGAAGCCGAAGAACGCGTCGACCTCCACCAGGGCGCTCTCCGGGAACCGATCGGCGAGCGCCGCCGCCAGGGTGGACTTGCCGGCCCCCGGTGGCCCGGTGACGACGAGCAGCGGGGCGGCCATGGCGCCAGATCCTCCCCGGCTGCCGGAGCGCCCTGCAACCCGGTTGCCGGGACGGCCCCGGCTCGAGCGTCCCGCCTGGTGGTGCCGGCGACCGGCGACGCTCGTCGGAGGTCCTACGGCGTCCCGGCGGGCACGACTGCGTCCGCCGGACGCGTGAGGAGGAAGATGGTGCCCGACGCAACGGCGGCGAAGGCGACCACGGCGAAGGCGAAGGGCCGCACGGTGCCGTCGAAGGCGGCGTCGACGACGGAGCCGAGCAGTGCCCCGCCCGCCGTCGAGAGGGTGCCGATGACGGCGGCGGCCATGCCCGCCACGTGCGGCAGCGGCGCCATCGCCGCCGAGTTGCTGTTCGGCAGGAGGACGGACATGCCCGGCAGCAGCGCACCGAGCAGGAGCACGAAGGCCCAGAGCGGCGGCCGCCCACCCGACGCCTCGGCCAGGACCGCGAGGAGGCCGGCGACGACCAGGAGGTAGCAGGCCGCCAGCCGCAGGAGCCGGAGGAGCCCGACCTGGACCACGAGCCTGGCGCTCAGCAGCGCACCTGCACCGAGCGTCATGGCCAGCACCCCGAAGATCAGCGGGAACGACCCCCCCTGGCCGAACACGTCCGAGACGATGATCTCGAAGTTGCCGATGAACGACGTCATGATCCCGAAGAGGCAGGTGACGACGAGCGTGAACCCCGCCGTCTGGCGGTTCCGCAGCACGGCCCGCAGCGCCTCGAGCAGGGCGGCGGGGGCGACGGAGCGCCGGCGCTCGACGGGGAGCGTCTCGGGCAGGCGTCGGGCCCACACGGCGAGCGTGCTGGCAGCGAGGACGGGGACGAGCAGCAGGGCCCGCCAGGGCACGACCGCCAGGGCCAGCGCACCCAGGCCGGGCGCGAACACCGGCACGAGCACGAAGATCGCCATCACCAGCGACATCGTCCGCGCCATGCGCTCGCCGCCGTAGGCGTCGCGCACCATGGCGAGGGCCAGCGAGCGTGGCGCCGCAGCGCCGAGCCCCCAGAGGAAGCGGCACACCACGAGCCCGCCGAGGCTCGGCATGAGCGCGGCGGCGGTGCCGCTCACCACGTACACGGCGAGCCCGGTGTAGAGCATCGGCTTGCGGCCGAACCGGTCGGACATGGGGCCGTACACGAGCTGGCCGGCGGCGAGGCCGAGGAAGAAGGCGGTCAGCACCCAGGACACGGCCGTCGAGTCGGGAGCGAGGCCGAAGTCACGCCGCATGTCGGCGAAGGCCGGGAGCATCAGGTCGATCGAGAGCGCGGCCATGGCCATGCACGTGGCCATGAGCGCGACGAACTCCCGGCTGTCCGTGCTCGCGTGGCGCCGGGCTCGGCGCTGCCCACCAACCTCGTCCCCGGCCAGCAACACGTCCAGGACCTCCGCCACCTGATCCGGTCCACGTGAGCCAGACGAGGCGAGGGTACCGAGCGGAGGACGCAGGCGGCCCCCCCGGATGGCACGATCCCTCCCGATGACGACGGTCCACGAGGTCCTCGCCCACAACACCGCCACCAGGTCCGAGAACGCGATGCACCACGACGACGTGGCCAGGCGCTACGGCTTCCGGGGCGGCCTCGTCCCCGGTGTCGACGTCTACGCCTACCTGACCCACCCGCCGGCGCAGCGGTGGGGGTCGGCGTGGCTGGAGCGGGGCCGGATGCAGGGACGGTTCCTCAAGCCGGTCTACGACGGGGAGGTCGTCCAGGTGCTGGCGGCGGACGGGCCCGGGGAGAGCCTCACGCTCGAGGTGCGGGACGGTGCGGGTGACCTGTGCGCGACCGGCGCCGCCTCGCTGCCGGAGCAGGCGGCGCCCCCACCAGATCCCGGCGCATGGCCGCTCGTCGGCCAGCCCGACCCGGGCGACCGTCCGCCCGCCGGGCCGGAGACGCTGGCGGCGGGCACCCCGCTCGGGCTCGCGCCGCACCGGTTCTCGTCGGCGGCTGCCGACGGCTACCTGCGGGAGGTGCGGGAGACGCTCCCGCTCTACGCCGATGCGGGGGTGGCCCATCCCGGATGGCTGCTGCGCGACGCCAACGCCGTCCTCTGGAAGAGCGTCCGCATGGGGCCGTGGATCCACGTGGGCTCCGACGCCCAGCACCTCGGCCTGGTGCGCGACGGCGACCTGGTCTCGTGCCGGGCGACCGTCACCCGCGAGTGGGAGCGCAAGGGCCATCGCTTCGTCGAGCTCGACGTGCTGCACCTGGCCGAGGACCGGCCCGTTGCCCGGGTCACCCACACCGCCATCCACACGCCTCGGGCGGGCTGAGCCGACGCGCCGACGGGCGGCGGCACCGGTCAGGCGCCGGGCGTGGCTCGGCGCAGACGTGCGAGCCGGGCCCCACCCGCCCGGTTCGGCTGCCGCCGGGACCCCTGGGTACCCTCGCCGCCAGGGGGCCGGCGTCGGCCGTGCCGGAGCCGGGGGTGTCGGATCGTGTCGCAGGCGGTGCAGGAGCGGGGGACGGCCGGGGGGGACCAGGGGGTCGAGCACGTCGAGGTGCTCATCGTCGGAGCCGGGATCTCCGGCATCGGCGCCGCCTACCACCTGACCCAGGAGCACCCGGACAGGCGCTTCGTGGTGCTCGACGCGCTGGACGGCTTCGGCGGCACGTGGTGGACCCACCGCTACCCGGGTGTCCGCTCCGACAGCGACCTCTTCACCTTCGGCTACCGGTTCAAGCCCTGGAAGGGCGCGCCGCTGGCCAGCGCCGAGGAGATCCTCAAGTACCTGGCCGAGGTCATCGAGGAGAACGACCTCGACTCCCGCATCCGCTACCGCCACAAGATCACCGCCGCCGACTGGTCGGCCGAGGAGCGGCGCTGGACCGTCGAGGCCACCGTCGTCGACACGGGTGAGGAGGTGCGCCTCACCACCGACTTCCTCTGGATGTGCGGCGGCTACTACCGCCACGCCGAGGGCTACACGCCGACGTGGCCGGGGATGGAGGACTTCGAGGGGCGCATCGTCCACCCCCAGACGTGGCCCGAGGACATCGAGCTCGGCGGCAAGCGGGTCGTGGTCATCGGCTCGGGGGCGACGGCCGCGACGCTGATCCCGGCGATCGCCTCGGAGTGCGCCCACGCCACGATGCTGCAGCGCTCGCCAACCTTCTTCTTCATCCGCCCGAACAGCAACGAGCTGGCCGACACCCTGCGCGAGCTCGACATCCCCGACGAGTGGACCCACGAGATCGTGCGCCGGAAGGTCGTCCACGACGGGAACCTCATCACCAAGATGGCGGAGGAGAGCCCCGAGGAGCTGCGGGCGTTCCTCATCGAGACGATCCGCGAGCACCTCCCGCCCGGCTTCGACGTCGAGAGGCACTTCAACCCGACCTACCGCCCGTGGCAGCAGCGCATCGCCGTCCTCCCCGACGGCGACCTCTTCGCCGCCATGCGGGAGGGCGCTGCCTCGGTGGTCACCGACCAGATCGACTCGTTCACGCCGACCGGCATCCGGCTGGCGTCGGGCGAGGAGCTCGAGGCCGACATCGTCATCACCGCCACCGGGTTCGACCTCAGCGTGCTCGGTGACATCGCGCTCAGCATCGACGGCGAGAAGGTGGACCCCGCCGACACCGTGACCTACCGGGGCATCATGTTCACCGGGGTCCCGAACATGGCCAGCGTGTTCGGCTACTTCAGGGCCAGCTGGACGCTGCGGGCCGACCTGATCAGCGACTTCGTGTGCCGGCTGCTCGCGCACCTGGACGAGCGCGGGGCCACCGTGGTCACACCCCAGCTGCGGGACGAGGACCGGGACATGGTGCTCGGGCCGTGGGTCGACCCGGAGAACTTCAACCCCGGCTACCTCATGCGCTCCATGCACCTCATGCCCAAGCAGGGCGACCGGGACCCGTGGCTGATGCTGCACGACTACGCGATGGAGAAGGACCTGCTGCCGCAGGCCGACCTCGAGGACGGCGCGCTCCGCTACGAGTAGCGGCTCCCGGCCACCGCCCTCGTCGGGCGGTGACCGGTGTTGCCTAGCCTCGGCCCTATGGGCACCTCCCCTTCCCCCGGCTCGTCCGACCGTGCCGTCGAGGTCCTGCTGGACCCGGCGCTCGATCCGATCGTCGACGTGGTCATGCGCCGGGTCGGCGGGGACGTCTACGAGGCGCTCGCCCCTGACGGGCGGGTCCAGGTGAGACGGTCGCAGGAGGGGTCGAGCTGGGCGTTCGAGGTCGAACGGATGGAGGGACGGAACCCCTTCGAGGACCAGTCCACGGACCGCTTCGCCGGCCTCGACGCCGAGCTGGCCCAGCGCTGGCCCGACCGGCGCCGCAACAGCTACCCCTTCGCCTACCACCAGATGGCCCAGCTGTGGGACTCGCCGACCGGCCCCGACCTGGCCGTGCTCCACACCCCCGCGCACAACTGGGAGGACCAGGGCGGCCACCGGGGTGAGCACGGCTCGATCGGTGTCGTCCAGGCCCGGGCCCCGTTCGTCCTCGCCGGCGCCGGCGTGCGGGCCCTGGGGCGGCCCGAGCGGGCGTGCCGGCTCGTGGACGTCGCCCCGACGGTGCTCGCCCTCCTCGGCGTCGAGCCGGGGGACGGGATCGGCGAGAACGGCCTCCCGAGGGCGGCCCGGCTGGCCCGCCAGGACGGGGAGGTGCTCGAGGACCTGCTCGACGGCCGCCGGGCCGAGCACGTCGTCGGGTTCCTCATGGACGGCACCAACCCGAACGTCCTCTACGACGCGGCCGACCGGGGCGAGGCGCCCAACGTCGCCAGGTTGATGGCGATGGGCACGACCATGGGCCACGGGGCGATGGCCTCGTTCCCGACGGCCACCCTGGCGAACCACACCGGCATCCTCACCGGCTGCCATCCCGGGCACCACGGCGTCATCCACAACGCGTGGTACGACCGGGCCCTCGGCCGCCAGGTCATCACGAACTCGCCCGAGACGTGGGCCACCTCGATGCAGTGGCTCCGCCCCGAGGTCGAGACGATCCACCAGGTGCTCCACCGCCACGACCCGGGGACGTTCACCGTCGCCATCAACGAGATGTGCGACGTCGGCGCCGACTTCTCCACGTTCGAGCAGATGCGGCGCCGCGCCCGCCTCGGCTTCCCCCGGCAGCCCGAGGGGATCCCGCACAGCACCGAGCGCTTCGTCCGCCCCCACAAGGACTACGCCTGGTACACCCAGGTCGACCACCACGGGATGTTGCAGGCCACCGGCATCTGGGGCGGTTCGTTCCTCGGGGTCGACTACCCCCTCCCCCGCTTCACCTGGGTGAACTTCGCGCTCACCGACTCCGCGTTCCACCTCGGCGGGCCGCACTCCGAGGTCGCCCGGGCCTCGATCGCCGACACGGACGCGCGGGTCGGCGAGGTCCTCGAAGCGGTGGAGGCCTCCGGCCGCTTCGACGAGACCGCCTTCTTCGTGGTCGCCGACCACGGCATGGAGGAGAGCGACCCCGCCGTCACCGGCGACTGGGACGTCGCCCTCCGGTCCGCCGGGGTCGACTTCCGGGACGAGGCGTACGGCTTCATCTACCTCGACGTGACCTGACCGCCGACGTCGGGCACGAGCCGCCGGCGGCGGGGCGCTCCCCGGTGCCCTGCCCGCTGGCGCCCGACCCTCCGGCGCAGGAGTACCGGGCAACGGCCCGGGCAGGGTCCCCGCATGCGAGTCGTGGTGACCGGGGCGAGCGGCAACGTGGGCACGAGCGTGCTCGAGGTCCTGCAGGAGGACGCCGGGGTCACGAGCATCGTCGGGCTGTGCCGGAGGGTGCCTCTCGACTGGCGGCCGTCGAAGGTCGAGTGGGTGGGCGCCGACGTGGCCGAGGACGCGCTCGAGCCGGTCTTCGACGGCGCGGACGCCGTCGTGAACCTGGCGTGGCTCTTCCAGCCGACGCACGACGAGCTGGTCACGTGGCGGAACAACGTCCTCGGCGGGATCCGGGTTTTCGACGCGGTGGCCGCCACCGGCGTGCCCGCCCTGATCCACGCCTCGTCGGTCGGCGCCTACGCCCCGGGTCGTGACGACGTGCCCGTCGACGAGTCGTGGCCGACCCATGCGCTCCCCACCGCCGCCTACGGCCGGGAGAAGTCCTACCTCGAGCGCCACCTCGACGCGTTCGAGCTCCGGCACCCGTCGGTGCGGGTCGTGCGCCTGCGGCCCGGCTTCACCTTCAAGAAGTCGACGGCGGCGCAGCAGCGGCGCCTCTTCGGTGGACCGTTCGTCCCGGGCAGCCTCGTCCGGCCGGAGCTGATCCCGATCGTCCCCGACCTCCCGGGGCTGCGCTTCCAGGCGCTGCACTCGCTCGATGCCGCTGAGGCGTACCGGCTGGCGATCGTTGGGGACGTCGCCGGGCCGTTCAACGTGGCGGCCGACCCGGTGGTCGACGCCGCAGCTCTCGGCCGGCTCCTGGGGGCCCGGCCCGTCAAGCTGCCCCTCGCGCCGGTGAGGGCGCTCGTGCGCGGCGCCTGGCGGGCGCACCTCCTCCCCGCCTCCCCCACGCTGCTCGACCTGTTCCTCAGCATCCCGGTCATGGACGTCACCCGGGCCCGCGCCGAGCTCGGGTGGACGCCCCGCCACACGTCGCTCGAGGCGCTCGCCACCTTCCTCGACGGCCTGCGCTCCGGGACCGGCGGCGCCACCCCGCCCCTCGATGCCCACGCCGGTGGGCGCCTCCGGGTCGACGAGCTGCGCACCGGCGTCGGCGCCAAGGCCGACGTCACCGACCCCTGAGCCGAGGAGCGGGTGATCAGATGGCTCCCGGTCCGACGGCCGCCCCTCCGTCGTGGACGAGCGGCTACTCGAGCGCCATCCGGTAGACGTTGGTGTCCCGTGGGGCGAAGCCGAGCCGCTGGTACAGCCGGTTGGCGGCCTCCCGGGACGGTCTCGACGTGAGGTCGACCGTCTTGCACCCCCGGGCCCGGGCGGCGTCGAGCGCGGCACGGTTGAGCGCCTCGCCGACGCCCCTCCCGCGCGCACCCTCGTCCACCACGACGTCCTCGATCCACGCCCGGACCCCGGTCGGGATGCGGAACGTCACCAGGGTGAGCGATCCGACGACCGAACCCCCGCCTCCGCCGTCGCGGGCCAGGAGCACGACGGTGCCCGGCGCCTCGGCCAGCTCCGCCAGCTCCGACTCGCCGGGTGGGGGGGACGAGCGCGAGAGCTGGGGCACCAGTCGCTCGAAGGCGGCGACGACCTCGGGGGTGACCTCGACGAGCTCGTCGACGACGACGCCCCCGGAGGGCACCTCCCCGGAAGCGCCCGCCATCAGGCGAGCTCGGGGACGGGGACCGGGGGCGGGGGGCCGACGTACCGGGCGCTCGGGCGGATGATCCGGTTGTCCGCGGCCTGCTCGAGGATGTTGGCGCACCAGCCGATGACCCGGCTCGAGGCGAAGGTCGGGGTGAACAGGTCCCGCGGCAGGCCGCAGTGGTCCATCACCACGCCGGCGTAGAACTCGACGTTGGCGTAGAGGTCCCGGCCGGGCTTCAGCTCGGCGAGCACGTCGACGACGGTGGTCTCGACGACCTTCGCGAAGTCGATCTTCGAGGCCCCGATGCGCTCGGCCACCCGTCGCAGGAACACCGAGCGGGGGTCGTCGGTCTTGTAGACGGCGTGCCCGAAGCCCATGATCTTGTCGCCCCGCTGGACCGCCTCGGTGAGGTAGGGGCGGGCGTTCTCGGCGGTGCCGATGGCGTCGAGCAGGTCCAGGGCGCGGCTGGGTGCGCCGCCGTGGAGGGGGCCGGAGAGGGCGCCGATGCCGGCCACCACGGCCGCACCGAGGTCGGCGCCGGTCGAGGTGACGACGCGGGTCGTGAAGGTCGAGGCGTTGAAGCCGTGGTCGACCGTGGTCATCTGGTACTGCTCGACGGCACGTGCGACGTCCGGGTCGGGCACCTCACCGCTGAGCATGTAGAGGTAGTTGGCGCCGTAGCCGAGCTCGGGGTGCGGGTCGATCGGCTCGTGGCCCTGGTTGAGCCGGTGGAGGCTCATGATGAGGGTCGGGATCACCGCGCACACCTGCATGGCGTTGGCCTTGAGCGTCTCGGCGTCGACGTCGAGGCTGGGCCGGAAGTCGCCGGCGTCGGCCACGAGGGAGACGGCGGTGCGCATGGCGTCGAGCGGCGTGAAGCGGTCCCCCGCCCTGGCGATGCCCGGGAGCAGCGGCTTGATCGAGGCCGGCACCTCGCGGTACGACCTGATCCGCTCGACGAACGCGGCCCGCTGGGAGGCATCGGGGAGCTCGCCCTCGAACAGCAGGTGCCACACGTCCTCGAGCGTGCGCCTGTCGGCCAGCTCGACGGCGTCGTACTGGCGGTAGTGGTAGAAGCCCTCGGTCCCACGCACGTCCCCGACCGAGGTCTCCGCCACGACGACGCCCTTGAGCCCCGGGGGCACGTCCATCAGGCTGGCGTGGACGACGGGCTGGATCTGGGCGACGGTCATGAGGTCGCGCAGCGAGACGATGCCGACGATGTCACCGTCCTCCACCACGGGGATGTGGCGGTAGCCGTGCTCGGCCAGGCTGGCGAAGGCGTCCGAGACCGAGGACTCCGGCGCGACGACGTCGGGGTCGGGCGTCATCCACTCCGAGACCTTGGTGGCGGCTGCGTCGGCCCCCGAGGCGGCGAAGCGGACGAGGTCGCGCTCGGTGAAGATGCCGATGCACCGTCGACCGTCGACGACGATGACCGACCCGACCCGCAGGTCCTCCATCCGCGTGGCGACGGCGGCCACCGTCTCCGACGGCAGCGCCGTGATCGGCGGGGCGCTCATCAGCTCGGCGACCGTCCGCACCTTCGACCCCTCAGCCACGGCTCTCTCTCCTCACGCTGGTCAGGACGGGACTCCGGTCGCGGAGCCTAATGCTGGCGAGGATGGCGTCCGACGGGGGCGGCGGAGGTCACAGAGGGTTCACCACCTCGGAGCGCGATCGTCATGCCCCCGTCCGACGGCGTCAACGTCGTCGGCGCACGATCGACCCATGCGAACCCTGCGTGCGCTCCTCGCCTCGCTCGGGGCGGCCGGTGCGACGGCCAACGCCGGTGCCGTGCTCCAGCGGCGGGTCGACGAGGAGCAGGCGGTCGCGTCGCTGGAGCGCCGACTCCCGGCTGCGGCCTCGACGGACCCGGGGAGGCGGTCAGCCGCGGCCTGAGCTCGTCAGCCCGGCGTCGGCGGCGCGAGCCAGCGACGACAGCAGCGCCCGGGTCCGCTCGGCATCGTCCCCGGTGGCGAACGCACCGGCGACGAAGTCGGTGACACCCATCGTGGCGAGGGCGTCGATCTGCTCGCCGACCGAGTCCTCGTCGCCAACGATGGCCACGTCGCCCGGTCCGCCTGCACCCTCGATGTCGAGCATGGCCCGGTAGGAGGGGAGGTCGTTGTAGATGCTGAACGCCTTGTCGGCGAAGGTGCGGGCCCCCGCCGGGTCGTCGGTCACCGCCACCGGCAGGACGCACACGACGCGCGGGGTGGGACGGCCTGCGCCCTCGGCCGCCTCGAGCAGCTTGGGCAGCACGTGCGACTCGACCGTCTTCGGGCCGGTCATCCAGAGGATCGTCCCCTCGGCCACGGCGCCGGCCAGGTGCAGCATCCGGGGCGCCATGGCGGCGAGGTACACGGGCACCCGCTGGTCGCTGGACCTCGCCAAGCCCATCCTGGCCGTGAGCGACTCCCCCTGGAAGGACACCTTGCCGGTGTCGAGCAGCGGCAGGAGGATCTCGAGGTACTCCTTCATGTGGCGGGCGGGCTTGTCGAAGGACAGCCCGTACATGCCCTCGATCACCAGCTGGTGGGAGAGCCCGATGCCGAGCGCGAGGCGGCCGTCGAGCGCCGCCTGCACGGTGAGGGCCTGCTGGGCCAGGGCGGCGGGGTGACGGGGGTACGTCGGCACGACCGCCGTCCCGAGCTCGATGCCGGGGACGCGGCTGCCGGCCACGGCGAGGGCGGTGAGGGCGTCGAGCCCGAAGATGTTGGCCAACCAACCGGACGAGAAGCCGTCGTCGGCGGCCTGCTGGACGGACGTCGTGAGCGCCCCCAGGACGTCCCCACCGGGGCTCGGCTCTGACAGCGAAAGACCGATCTTCACGTGGACCTCCCTCGACCAGCGGGAGTCGAACCGTAGCCCCGGCCCGCTGCCCGACGTCAGGCCGTCCGGCGCGATCGGATGCGGGGGGGTCAGGTGCGGCTCGATCCGGCGCGGGCGGTCAGGTGCGGGCGGTCAGGTCGACAGCAGGACGGCGGCGAGGGCGCCGACCAGCGCCGTGCCGACCGCGAGCGAGCGCACCACGGCCCGGCCGAGGGCGGAGCTCACCGCAGGTCGCGCCTGCGAGGCGTGCCACCCCCACAGCCAGGCGAGCGCGCCGAGGAGCACCAGCCCGGCCGCGGGGCCGGCGTCGAGCGGGCCGCTGCCGCGCAGGAGGCGGAGCAGGACGACCCCGGCCACCATGAACGACAGGCCCGTCCTCGTCCAGGCGAGGGCGGTGCGCTCCTCGGCCAGGCCGGCGACGGGCTCCCCCGGCCCGCTCACCGGGGCGCCGTCACCCGCCGTCGCCGCCGACGGCGACGAAGATCGCCGCGACGACGGCGGCGAGGGCGACACCGGTGGCGACCACCCGCAGCAGACCGGAGTGGACCAGTGGCTCGCCGAGCCGCATCGCCCGCTCGCCCCGCTCCCACCGCCGCAGGCTGGTGACGGCGATGGCGGCGCCGAGGGCGATGAGGGGGAGCCCGAGCAGCCGGCGCCCGCCGGGGACGTCGAAGCTCGGCAGCACCTCCGTCACCGCCAGGCCGCCTGCGACCAGGGCGAGCGCCGTCCGGATCCACGCCAGGAAGGTCCGCTCGTTGGCGAAGGAGAAGCGGTAGTCGGGCTGCACGCCGACCTGGTGGAGCGGCTCCCGCCCACGCCGCACCCGCCTCGCCACCCGGCCATACAAGCAGCCCGGCGGTGGGCGGCGGGGTCTGGAGCCGCGGTTCGCCCGACGGGCACCGGTACCCTCGCCTGCATGGAGCACCTCCAGTGGTCCGACCACCCTCGGCTCCAGCGGCCGGTCATCATCGCCGCCTTCGAGGGTTGGAACGACGCCGGTGACGCCGCCACCACCGCCGCCCGCTGGCTCCGCGACCGCTGGGCGCCCGAGGCCCTCGCCACCATCGAGGCGGAGGACTTCTTCGACTTCACCTCCACCCGCCCGCACGTCACGCTGTCCGACGGCGTCACCCGTGAGATCGAGTGGCCCAACACCGACCTCACGTGGGGGTCCACCACCGGGATCGACGCCATCGTCGTGGTGGGTCACGAGCCCCACCTGCGGTGGCGGACGTTCTGCCAGCAGGTGGTCGACGTCGCCAAGGCCTACGACGCCCGCCTCGTCCTCACCCTCGGGGCACTGCTCGCCGAGGTCCCCCACACCGCCCCCGTGGCCGTCATCGGGACGGCGGTGGACGAGCACCTCATCGAGCGCTTCGGGCTCCGGCGCTCCAGCTACGAGGGCCCGACCGGCATCGTCGGCGTGCTCCAGGACGCCTGCGGCACCGCCGGCCTGCCCGCCGCCTCCCTGTGGGCCAGCGTCCCCGCCTACGTGCCGGGGGCGCCGTCGCCGAAGGCCGCCCTCGCCCTCGTCGAGCGGGCCGCCGAGGTGCTGGCCGTCGGCGTGGTCACGACCGACCTCGAGATCGCGAGTGCCTCCTACGAGCGACAGGTCAGCGAGGTGGTGGCCGACGACGACGAGATGCGCGAGTACGTGACCCACCTCGAGGCCCGCTACAACGGCGAGGTCGACCAGGACGTGCCGTCGCCGGCGCAGCTGGTCGAAGAGGTCGAGCGCTTCCTGCGCGACCAGCGCTTCGAGTAGCAGCGCACGAGGAGCAGCGCACGAGGAGCAGGCCTCAGGAGCAGGTCACGCCGTCAGCGGGGGCGCGAGTCGTGGCCACGGCGCCGCCGCCTCGAAGATGCGGGCCAGGCGCAGGACGACCTCGTCGGCGTGGCGGCGCCCCATGATCTGGAGCCCGACGGGGAGGCCGTCGCCGGTGGCGGCGGCGGGCACGGAGCACGCCGGGTTCCAGCACAGGTTGGCGAGCATCGTGAACGGCGTGGCCATCGCACCGGTCACCGCCCGGCCGGCGATCTCGGCGGGCGGGGGTCCCTCGGCCGGGTAGGCGGGCACCGCGTTGGTCGGCGTCAGCAGCACGTCGAGGTCGCCGAAGACCGCAGCGCACTCCTCCTGGAGCTGCTGGCGCCGCTCGAGCACCTGGGCGTACCTCGGGAGGGGGTAGGACTCGGTCTGCTCGAGCGTCCGGCGGACGTACAGGGTGAGGTCGTCGGCGGCCTCCGGCCACATGCCGGGGAGGAGGTCGAGCCAGAGGTCGGCGGCGCCCGCCGACATCCAGACCTTGACCGGGTCGGTCAAGGAGACGTCGACCTCGACGAGGTCCACCCCGGCCGCCTCCGCGAGCCGCTCGGCGGCATGACGGGCCTGCCCTGCGACCTCGGGGTCGACGGCGGCGAAGCCGAGGTCGAGGGACCACCCGATGCGGAGGCCGGTGGCGTCGAGCGACTCGATGGCGTCCTCGTAGCGGATGCCGGCAGCGGGGAGGCTGAGCCGGTCGGCGTCGTCCGGCCCGCAGGTGACGTCGAGGTGGCGGGCGGCGTCGAGCACGGTGGTGGCCAGGATGCCCGGGACGGCGGTCTGGCTCGCCTGCGGGGTCGGGTTGGCGATGCGGCCGTGGCTCGGCTTGAAGCCGACGAGCCCGGAGAAGCCGGCGGGGATCCTGGTCGAGCCGCCCCCGTCGCTGGCGGTGGCCAGGGGGACGAGCCCGCCCGCGACCGCGGCGGCCGAGCCACCGGATGACCCACCCGGGGTCCGGCTCGGGTCCCACGGGTTGCGGGTCGTGCCGGTCGCCTTGTTCTTGGTGAAGGAGAGCGTGCCGAACTCCGGCGCCGCCGTCTTGCCGACGGGGACGGCCCCCGCCTCCCGCATCCGGCGGACGTGGACGGAGTCCCGCTGGACCGGCGGGCGGCCCGTCCACGGGACGCTGCCGTGGCCGGTCGGCATGCCTGCGCAGTCCTCGAGGTCCTTCACGCCGAACGGCACGCCGGCGAGCGGACCGGGGTCGTCGCCCCGCGCCACCGTCGCGTCGACGGCCTCCGCCGAGGCCCTGGCGATGCCCTCGTCGACGTGCACGAACGCGTTGAGCGCCGGGTTGCCGTCCCGGATGGCGGCGAGGCAGGCATCGAGGACCTCGACGGCGGAGCGCCGTCCGTGGCGGACGTCCTCTGCGATCGCGGTGGCCGACAGGCCGCGGAGGTCGGAGGCGGTGGCATCGGTCATGAGCGCCATCCTGGCCCACGGCGGGCCACCGACGCCCCGCCCCGCCCGGACGTGGCGTCGCCGGCGATGTCGCTCCCTCTCAGCCGGCCCTCTCAGCCGATGGCCGCCCTCGGCTCCCGGGCCAGGCCGAGCAGGTGCTCGCCGATGATCGTGCGCTGCACCTGCGAGGTGCCGCCGGCGATGCGGGCGCCGGGGGCGGCGAGCAGCCCCTCCGACGGTTCGCCGGCGAGCATGCCGACCGGTCCGAGCCGGTCCACGCCGGCCACCGCGGCGTCGAAGAGGAGCTCGGTGATCCCGAGCTTCATGAGCGACGCCGCCGTGGAGGCCACCGGGCCCTGCCGCCGGCCGAGGTGCTGGAGCACCTCGCCCCGTGCCAGCAGCTCGATCCCGGCGGACACCTCGACGCGGCTGCGAGCAGGGGTGCGCTGCAGCTCCGCCAGGCGCCGCCCGATCGAGATGCCGAGGGCGCCGATGTGCCCGCGCTCGTTCGTCAGGGTGGCCATCGCGACGCCCCAACCCCCGTGGAGCGGACCCACGAGGCAGCGCTCGGGCACGTGGACCTCGTCCAGGAAGACCTCGTCGAAGGACGAGCCGCCGGTCATCTGCCGCACCGGTCGCACGTCGATGCCGGGGCTCCCCATGTCGAGGAGGAGGAACGAGATCCCCCGGTGCGGCGTGGCGTCGCCGCCCGTCCTCGCCAGGAGGATGCCCCAGTCGCTCACCCGCCCGTTGCTGCACCACGTCTTCTGGCCCGAGACCCTCCAGCCGTCACCGTCAGGGACGGCGCGGGTGGTGAGGGAGGCGAGGTCGCTCCCCGCCCCCGGCTCGCTGAAGAGCTGGCACCACACCCGCTCGCCCCGCAGGGTGGGCCCGAGGTGCTGGGCCTTCTGGGCCTCGTCACCGAAGGCGAGGATGGCGCCGCCGGCCAGCACGAGGCCGACCATGTTGAGGAACGGCGGCACCTCCGCCCTCGCCGCCTCCTCGAGCCACACCGCCTGGTGCTCGGCGGACAGCGCCCGCCCGCCGGTGCCGACCGGCCAGTGGAGGCCCGCCCACCCGGCATCGAAGAGCGCCCGCTGCCAGGCGCGGGCCTCGACCGCGAGCTCGGGCGGGACGATCGCGCCGTAGTCCGGCGGCGCCGCGCCACGGTGCTCCGCCAGCCAGGCTGCTGCGGCCAGGCGGAAGGCGTCGAGGTCGAGGTCCGCGTCCACGAGCCGGACGCTAGGTGGGGGGACCTACGCTCGCCCGGTGCCCGAGCAGCTGGTGCCCACGTGCGTGTGGCGCCTCACGCCCGAGCTCGTGATCGCCCTCGACGAGCGCTTCGGGGAGCCGACGGACGCCTACGTGAACGGGTCGCAGGTGTGGCTGCGCGACGACGGCCCCGGCGGGGCCACCCTCGAGTGGCGGTTGCACCCGGTGCCGGGGTACGAGCGGCCGCCCGGCACGGCCACGGCCGAGGTCTTCCCGGCGGTCGCCCTGGCGGTGGCGAGGGGCGACGAGCCGATCCGCCCCCCCGAGGCGCTGTGGGAGGGGCTCGAGGCGTTCCCGGCGTTCGGCGACGAGGTCGAGCCGGCGACCCTGGCGGCGGCTGCGCTCGACGTCCTCGGCATCCCGCCGGATGCAGCCGGGCTCGCCGACCACGAGCGCATCGCCGACGACTGGGAGCGCACCGGCGGCGCCACCTCGATCGTCCACGCGCTCCTCGACCAGCTGGGTGCCCCGCCCGCCTGATCGCCGCCGACGCCGTGGGGCGCCGTCGGACGGCGGTGCCAGCGTCTGCTAGCGGCCACGCCAGAGGGGGTCGCGCGGGGGGTCGAAGGCGACCTCGGGTCGCTCGCCCCGGATGGCGGCGAAGGCGAGCGGGCCCCAGCCGGACACGCCGGCCAGGGGGCTCGGGAGCGCGTCCTCGCCGAACCAGCCGACGTCGGCGCACTCGAGGGGGTGGGGCGAGAGCTCGCCGCCGATCGCCCGCAGGTGGAACACGAGGCTGTAGAGCGGGATCCGGGTGAAGCCGAGGCGCAGGCCGTCGAGGACGGCGAGCAGCCTGACGGGCTCGGCCAGGATCCCGGTCTCCTCCTCGACCTCCTTGAGCGCCACCTCGACCGGCGAGTACCCGATGTCGGCCCACCCGGTCGGGTAGAGCCACACGCCGGAGTCGGCCCGCTGGACGAGCAGGATCTCGCCGGCCTCGTTCCCGACCACCGCACCGATGGCCACCTTGGGCGTGACGTAGCCGGCGACCCCCTGGCCGACGATCTTCATCCACTCCTCGAACAGGACCTCGGCGTCGTGCTCGCTCCCTGCCGCGGTGCGGATGTCGGCGGCGACCTTGAGGACCTCCTCGAAGCGCTCCTTCTCGTACAGGCTCTCGGTGAAGCCGAGGCCGGTGCGGGCGATGCCGGACAGGGCCTCGCTCCAGCGGACGAGGTCGGCGGCGGACACGCCGGCCGGCACCTGGCCGGGTTCGAGCGCCACCGGCACCTGGTCGGGCTCGAGCGGCGGCGGCACCTGGTCCAGAGGTGCATGACCGGGGTGCGCCGGCTCCTCCGCCGCCGGCCCCGCCGGCGGCCCGCCCCCTCGTCCCGACTCGCCGCCCTCGCCGCCCACCGGGGGGAGGCTAACGGGGGCAGAGGGCCGGGCCCCGAGCGCCGGGCGGTGCCGGGCGGCCTCAGGCCAGCGAGAGCTGGTGGAGGACGGCCCGCTCGAGCTCGCGGACGTGGTCCGGGTCGGTGAGCTTCGCCCCACCCGGGGTCCGGACGTAGAAGGCGTCGACGACCTCGTTGCCGAGGGTCGACACCTTGGCCACGGTGATGTCGAGGTCGAGGTCGGCGAGGGCGCGGGTGATGCGGTAGAGCACCCCGATGCCGTCGAGGGCCCGCACCTCGACGACCGTGGCGGTGGCCGAGGCGTCGTTGTCGACCCGCACCGAGGGCGGGGCGGCCAGCACCACTGCCGACGACGGGCGCCGCTGGTTGCGCGAGCGCTGGGCGAGGCGGGCGTCGAGGGCGATCCGACCCTCGATGGCGGCCTGCACGTCGGCCACGACCGGACCCCAGTCGACGGGACCCCGCCCGTGGGCCACCTTGAACCGGGACGCAGCCATCGGCTCCCCCGTCGCCGACGTGGCCGAGGCGGCGTCGGCACCGAGGACGGTCAGCCTGGCGAGCGCGAGCGTGCCGGCCACACGGCTGAACAGGCCCGGGCGGTCGTGGGAGACGACCGTGAGCCTCGTCCCCTCGCCCCGCACGACCGTGCTCCGGCCGGCGAGGAGGGCGGCGACGTCGGGTGTGGGGAAGCCGTCCCCGGTCACCTCGCCGGCCACCCCGCCCTGCAGCACGTGGGCGACCCGGTCGACGAGCTGGCCCACGAGCTCGGCCTTCCACGGACCCCACGCCGAGGGGCCGGTGGCGATGGAGTCGGCCTCCGTCAGCGCGGCCAGCAGCTCGAGCGTCCCGAGCGACCCGACGGCCGCCGCCACGCCGTCGATCACGTCGTCGTCGGACAGGTCCCGGCGGGTGGCGACGTCGGGCAGCAGGAGGTGGTGGCGGACGAGGTCGACGAGCACGGCGACGTCGTCGGCCCCGTAGCCCATCCGCTCGCCGATCGCCTCGACGAGCGGCATGCCCACCTCGGTGTGGTCACCGGGCAGGCCCTTGCCGATGTCGTGCAGCCAGGCGCCGATGAGCAGCAGGTCGGGGCGGGCCACCGCGTCGGCCAGCGCGGCGGCGTTGGCGGCGGCCTCGCACAGGTGGCGGTCGACGGTGAAGCGGTGGATGGCGTTGCGCTGCGGCTTGGAGCGGGTGTGGGACCACTCGGGGAGGACGCGCTCGACGAGGCGGCGCTGGTCGATCGTCTCGAGCACGGGGATGGCGGCATGGCCGGTGGCGAGCAGGTCGACCAGCGCCTGGCGCGCGCCCGGGGGCCACGGCCCGTCGAGGACGGGCGCCTCGGCCGCCAGCCGGTCGAGGCTCGGTCGGTCGATCCTGGTGCGGGACCGGGCCGCCGCCGCAGCCGCCCGCAGCACGAGGCTCCCGTCCCCGGAGGTGTCGGCTCCGGCGTCGACGTGCACCTCGCCGTCCCGCAGGACCAGGCCGGGCCCGACCCGCCGGTCCCGGTTGAAGACGCGCCCGAACGGTCCTGTCAACGAGGCGCGGACGCGACCCCACACCTCGTCGGCGGTCCAGGCCACGCTGCGGGCGGCACCGGACACCCGGGCCATCAGGTCGTCGGCCGAGCCGATGCCGAGGGCCGCGGCCACGTCGTCCTGGCGCTCGAGCAGGAGCTGGTCGCTGCCCCGCCCGCCCCCGAGGTGGAGGGCGACCCGCACGGCGAGCAGCACCGCCTCGGCCTCGGCCAGCGCCTCGTCGTCGCCCTCCAGCAGGACGGGTCGGGCCAGCTCCGCCCACCTGAGGGCGCTGACGTCGCGCAGCCCGCCCCTGCCCTCCTTCACGTCGGGCTCGAGGAGGAACGCCACCTCGCCCATCACCCGGTGGCGCTGCTCGACCTTGGCCGACAGGTCCGACAACCAGCGACCAGCCCGCTTGCGCCACTGCCCGAGCGCAGCATCGGCCAGCCCGTCGGCGAGGCCCGCGTCGCCGGCCACGAGCCGGGTGGACAGGGCGGCGGTCGCCGTCTCCAGGTCCTCTCCGGCCAGGGACAGCGCCTGCTTGGGCGTCCGCACCGCGTGCCCGAGCTTCAACCCGGCGTCCCAGATCGGGTACCAGAGCCGCTCGGCCACCGCAGCCACATCGGCCCGCCGGTCGTGGAGGAGCCAGAGGTCGAGGTCGCTGCCCGGTGCGAGCTCCCCCCGCCCGTAGCCGCCGACGGCGACGAGGGCGAGCCGACCGCCCGGCCCGGCGGCCGCCTCCTCGAACAGGCCCCGCAGCACCTCGTCGGTGGCATCGGAGAGCGAGCGGCACAGCTCGCGGCCGTGGTGGCCGGCCCCGAGGACGAGGTCCCGCCGGAGCCCGAGCTGCTCGGACCAGGTGTCGGTCGTCGCCCCGTCAGCGGGCGTCATGGTCGGAGCCCGTCGTCGTCACAGCGCGTCATCGTCGAGCTCACCGGTGCGGATGCGGATGACGGTGTCGACGCCCGTCACCCAGACCTTGCCGTCGCCGATCTTGCCGGTCCTCGCCGCGCCGGCGATCACCCTGGCGACGTCGTCGGCGTCGACCCCCTCGCACAGCACCTCGAGGCGCGTCTTGGGGATCACGTCGACGGTGTACTCGGTGCCCCGGTACATCTCGGTCTTGCCGCCCTGGCGGCCGGAGCCGGACGCCTCGCTGATGGTCATCCCCTTGACGCCGAACGCCCGCAGCGCCCGCTTCACGTCGTCGAGCTTGTGGGGCTTGATGATGGCGGTGACGAGCTTCACGTCATCGCCCCGGCTTCATGTGGTCGCCCTCGGCCACGGCCTCCGCCGCCTTCCGGGCTGCGACGAGGATCGGGTCCCACACCGACGAGAACGGTGGCGCGTACGCCAGGTCGAGGTGGGTCATCTGCTCGACGGTCATGCCGGCGTGGAGGGCGGTGGCGAACACGTCGATGCGCTTGGCGGCTCCGGCGCCGCCGACGATCTGGGCGCCGAGGAGGCGCCCGCTCGTCCGCTCGGCCACCACCTTGATGCGCAGCTGCTCGGTGTCGGCCAGGTAGCCGGCGGTGGTGGTGCTCTCGATGGTCACCGCGTGGTGCTCGAAGCCGTCCCGGGTCGCCTCCCGCTCCGAGAGGCCGGTGCGGGACACCTCCGTCGTGCAGATCTTCGTGATCGCCGTGCCGACCACGCCGGGGAAGGTGGCGTACCCGCCGCCGATGTTCGTCCCGGCCACCCTGCTCTGCTTGTTCGCCACCGTCCCGAGGGCGACGTAGAGCTTGCGGTTGCTCACCAGCTGGGTCGACTCGCAGCAGTCCCCGGCCGCCCACACCCCCTCGGCGGTGGTGTGCTGTCGCCGGTCGACCCCGATCGCGCCCCCTGCTCCGAGCTCGATGCCGGCGTCGCCCGCCAGCTCGGCGTTGGGGACGACCCCGAGCCCGAGCACCACGAGGTCGGCCCGGAGGTCGCCGTCGCCGGTCCGCACCACGCCGTCCTCGAAGCCGAGGGTCTCGACGCCGCAGCGGACGTCGACGCCGTGGCCGCACATCGCCTCGCGGATCAGCGCGCCCATGTCGGGGTCGAGCGTGCGCATCACCTCGCGGTCGCGCTCGACGACGGTCACGTCTGCGCCTCGATGCGTGAATGCCTCTGCCAGCTCGAGGCCGATGTACCCGGCGCCGACGACGACCACGCGCTTGGCCTCGATGTGCCGGGCGTGGGCCAGGAGGTGTTCGGCGTCCCCCAGGGTCTGCACCCCGTGGACGGCCGGGTGGTCGATGCCGGGGATGTCCGGCGTGCGGGGGCGCGCGCCCGTCCCGATCATGAGCTGGTCGAAGCCGAGGCGGGAGGTGCCCCCCCGGTCGACGTCGCGCACCTCGACCTCACGCCGGTCGAGGTCGATGGCCATGGCCTCGTGGTGCAGGCGGACGTCGATGTCGAACCCGTCCCTGAACTCCTGGGGGGTCCGGGCGACGAGGTCCTCGACCGCCCCGATCTCACCCCCGATGAGGTACGGGATCCCGCACGCCGAGTAGCTCGTCCAGCTGCCCTTCTCGAGGGCGATGATCTCGAGGTCGCTGCGCAGCCTGCGGGCCTGGGAGGCCGCCGCCATCCCGCCGGCGTCGCCCCCGATCACCAGCAGCCGCTCGCCCACCGACGAACACTAACGGCCACCCACCCCACGACCAGCCCGGGGCGGGGCGGGCTGGACGGGAGCCGCAGCTGGTGCACGCACAGTCGGTGCGAGCGAACGGAGGCGGTCGGACCGGGAGCCCGGGGCCCCGGCGCAGCGTCCTCAGGTCGCCGTCGGAGCCTGCACCTCCGCCTCGCTGCGCCCGCCCAGGTGGCGTGCGAAGAAGCGCTCCATCGCCCGGTAGAGGTCCAGGCGGTTCTCGGGGTTGGCGAAGCCGTGACCCTCGTCGTCCTTCACGAGGTACTCGACGTCGACCCCACGGGCCCGCAGCGCAGCGACGATCTGGTCGCTCTCGACCTTGGTGACCCGAGGGTCGTTCGCTCCCTGCACGACCATCAGCGGCGTGGTGATCCGGTCCACGTAGGTGAGCGGTGACCGCTCGAGGAGGTCGGCGACCACCTCCTCGTCCGGCTCCTCCTCGGTGCCCGGGTCGCCCACGTAGCGGAACCACGTGCCCTCGAGGAACGGCCGCCAGTACGGCGGGAACGAGCGGATCAGGGTGACGAGGCTGGAAGGGCCGACGTAGGAGATGGCGGCGGCGAACAGGTCCGGCGTGAACGTCACCCCGCACAGCGCCGCGTAGCCGCCGTAGGACCCCCCGTAGACGGCGATCAGCCCGGGGTCGGCCACCCCGCCGTCGACCGCCCAGGCCACGGCGTCGACGAGGTCGTCGTGCATCCTGCGGCCGAGCTCCCGCTCGGCGGCGTGCGTGAACGACTTCCCCCGTCCCGTCGACCCCCGGTAGTTGACCTGCAGCACGGCGTAGCCTCGGTTGGCGAGGAGCTGGACCTCGGGGTGGTAGCCCCACACGTCCTGGGCCCACGGGCCGCCGTGGACGAGGAGGACCATCGGCAGCCCGGTGCGAGGTCCGCCGACGGGGAGCGTGAGCAGCGAGTGCAGCGCCAGGCCGTCGCGCGAGGTGATGACGACCGGGCGCATGGGCGCGAGCGTCCGGGGATCGAGCTTCGGGCGTGGCTTGAACAGGAACCGCCCGACTCCGGCCGCCCCGTCGGAGGAGCCGACGTCGAAGGCGAAGGTGACCCCCGGCTCGCGGTCGTCGTTGAACGTGACGACCCAGTGCCGCTCGGCCTCGTCCCGGCTGATGCCCTGGAGGTCACCGTGGTGGAGGGCGCGGGCCGCCTCCACCCGACGACCGAACTCCTCGTCGTGGTGGTGCCACTCCAGCCGCTCCGTCAGGTACACCGCAGCCAGGAGCTCGCCGGTGCGCTCCCGCAGGACGACGGTCGTGAGATCCACCTCCGGGTGCTCGTCGACCACCTCCTCCTCGGCGTCCACCAGCCGGAGCCTCACGAGGCGCTTGCGGTCGGTCGCCTTGGCCGACGCCACCCACAAGGCGCCGCCACCGGGGGTGAAGCCGTACAGGTCACCGCCGTCCTCGTTGGCGTACACGGCCAGGGAGCGGAAGGGCTCGTCCTCGCTGGCCCGCACGAGGATCTCCGTGTCGCCGTCGGGGGTCTGGGCGGCAGCCGCCAGGAGGCGTCCCTCCTGGTCGGTGACCCAGTCGGCGATGTTGCCGGGGTTCTCGGCCACCATCTCGAGGTCGCCAGAGACCAGGTCGAGCCGGTGGACGTCGAACGCGCTCGGGTCCCGCCTGTTCATGGCGACCAGGACGTGGGTGGGGTCGTGGAGCGGGACGTCGACCAGCAGGACCCTGACCCCCTCGAACGGGGTGAGGTCGCGGGCGGGGTCCGCGGGCCGATCCAGGTCGGCGACGTGCAGGTGGAAGTCCTCGTCGCCACCACGGTCCTGCAGGTAGAGGATGCGCCGAGCGTCGCGGCTCCACTGCCAGGCGGTGATCCCCCGGACGTGGTCGTGGGTGACGCAGACGGCGTCCTCGTCCCCCCCGTCCAGGGGCCGGACCCACACGTTGAGGCGCCCCTCCTCGGGCGCGAGGTACCCGAGCCTCGAGCCGTCCGGGCTGATCTGCGCCCCCACCCGCTCCGGGTTCTCGAAGAAGTGCTCGACCGGGATGAGCGGCGGGGGGGAGTCGAGGTCGGTGTCCATGTCGCCCTGTTCGTCGTCGTGTCGATGGGGATCTGCCAGCACGGCTGCGAGGTCGCGGAACGCACGCGAGCGGGGGTGCACCTCCAGCCCGGCGGCCCTGGCCTCGTCGAGCCGGGCGACGTCGACGTGCGACCCGAAGCCGACGACCCGCACGCCCGCCTCCACCAGCGACCGCCCTGCGTCGGTCGCCCCGACACGACCGAGGTCGAGCAGCACGACGACGTTCCCGGCATCGGCCTCCACCCCCGCCAGCTCGGTCAGGCCAGCCACGAACCGGACGCCGGGGAGGGCAGCCGCCACCCGGGAGCGGTCCATGAGGTCCGGGGTGAAGGCGACGACCGACGTCACCGTCGACCTCCCTCGCCCGCCGGCGGCCGGTGCCTGGTGAGGTGGGCTCTCGCCTTGACCGCCCCCCAGGTGATCCCGAGCTCGTGGAGCGAGGGGTGCAGGTCGGCGAAGGCGGCGGGGGTGAGGCCGTAGACGTCGTCGGGGAAGCGGGCCTCGTCGTCGGCTGAGCGCTGCACCTCGCCCACCCCCGCCGCCCGCAGCGCCTCGGTCGCTGGGACCACGGCGCGGCGGACGATCGTCATCGGGTTGGTCCACTGGGCGTCGACGTCCGCCTCGAGCAGGCGGCGCAGGTCCGGCCCGACGTCGGCCACCGCCCGGGCGGCGGCAGCGCGGGCGGCGGCGAGCTCGTCCTGGCCCACGGTCCCGGACCACGCCCGGACAAGGTCCGTGACGGAACGCTCGACCCAGCGGGGCAGGACCTCGACGACGGCGTCCGCCAGCGCCAGGCCGAGCCGGGCCAACGCTGCGTCCGCCCCCTCCGGTCCAGGTCCGCCCGCCTCCGTGCCCTCCGGGGCGGGGCCCCCCGCTCCCGTGCCCTCCTGCTCGCTGCGGCCGGACGGGCCGCGTCGGGTCCGGTCGACGTCCACCGACACATGGTGGCGGGCATGCTGGCCGCATGCGACCTCGCCCCCTTCTCCCCGGACCCGGGCAGCGCTCGGTGTGGGACTTCCCCCGGCCGCCCGCCGTGGAGCACGAGGGGGCACGGGTCCGGATCAGCCACGCAGAGGACGACCTCGCCGACACCACGTCGGCGTGGCGGGTGCTCGAGACGAGCCACCCACCGGTGTACTACCTGCCGCCCGCCGACGTGGCCACGTCCCGCCTGGTGGAGAGCGGCAGCACCTCCTTCTGTGAGTTCAAGGGCGTGGCCCGCTACTGGCACGTCCGCATCGGTGACGACCTGCTGCGCGACGTGGCCTGGAGCTACCCGGACCCCTCGCCCGGCTACGAGGCGCTCGTCGGCCACCTCGCCTTCTACGCCGGCCCCTTCGACTCGTGCACGGTCGGGGACGAGCAGGCGACGCCGCAGCCCGGGGGCTTCTACGGCGGGTGGGTCACCTCGGGCTACGCAGGCCCCTTCAAGGGCGAGCCCGGCACGACTGGCTGGTGACCGCCCGCCCCGGCGTGGCGAGGTCGGCGGGCGCCGACCTGCGGAGGACGACCGGGCGCACCCGGTCGACCGAGCCACCCAGCGGATCTGCGCCCGGTCACGGACTGCTGCGGTGGGGGACCGGGCGACGGCCTGCGGAGGACGACCCGGCTCCGCCGGGTCCGAGAGCAGCGCAGCGGATCACCCCTGGACGAGGGAACCGTTGAGGTTGCCCGAGCGGAAGCCCTCGAGGTCGAGGGTGACGTAGCGGTAGCCGGCCCCGGCCACGGCGGCGACGACCTCCTGGCGACGGGCCACCACCGCGGCCAGCTCGTCGACCGGCAGCTCGAGCCGGGCCAGCTCGCCGTAGTGGCGGACCCGGAGCTGGCGGAACCCGAGCGCCCGCAGCGCAGACTCGGCGGCTGCCACCTCCCGGAGCACCCCGAGGGTGACCGGGGTGCCGTAGGGCACGCGGGAGGCGAGGCAGGCGGCCGCCGGCTTGTCCCACGTCCGCAGGCCGAGGGAGGCCGAGGCGGCCCGCACGTCGGCCTTGGTGAAGCCGGCGTCGACGAGGGGGAACGCCGCCCCCCGCTCCTCCGCCGCCCGCTGGCCCGGACGGTGGTCGCCGAGGTCGTCGAGGTTGACCCCGAGGACCACCGTCGCCCCCTCTGCCTCGGCGATCGGGCCGGCGACGGCCATGAGCTCGGCCTTGCAGTGGTAGCAGCGCTCCCCGTCGTTGGCTCGGTAGCGGGGATCGGCGAGCTCGGTGGTGGGCACCGGCGTCCAGCGCAGGCCCCACTCGGCGACGAGCGCCTCGCAGTCGGCAGCCTCCTCGGGTGCCAGGGAGGGTGACACGGCTGTCACCGCATGGGCGGCGGCGGGGCCGAGGACGTCGTGGGCCACCCAGGCCAGGAAGGCGGAGTCGGCGCCCCCCGAGAAGGCGACGACCACAGGGGCCAGGTCCTCGAGCCTCGACCGGAGAGCCGTCAGGCGCTCCGCGATGTCGCCGGGGCCGGCTGGGGCGCTGCGAGCGGCGCCGTCCGTCATGCCGGACAGTCTGCCCGTCGCAGCGAAGCGGGGCGCCGGGGGTGCTGGTCGGGGCGCGAACACCCTGCGTAGTATGTGTTTCACCGTGACCTGCCCCATGCAGGTGCGGCCCCACATCCAAGGAGATGGTGCATGACCGCACGACACCCGCTGTGGCGAGTCCTCGCCCTGTTCGCCGCGCTCTCGATGGTCGCCGCCGCCTGCGGCGACGACGACGAGGAGGCGGCCAGCACCGACACCACCGAGTCCGACACCACCGAGTCCGAGTCCGAGGAGTCGACTGAGTCCGAGTCCGAGGGCGGCGGCGGCGCGGCCGGCGGAGCCAGCCTGGCCGGCATGCGCGGCTCGCTCCCGCTGCTCGACCTCCCGAGCGACTTCGTCGACCGGCTGGACGAGATCGACCCGGACCTCGGCGGCACCTACAACTACGGCGCGGAGTCCTACGACGCCGTCGTGGTGATCACGCTGGCGGCGATCACCGCCGGCACGGACGGCGTCGAGTACGCCAACGAGATCAACGAGGTCACCCGCAACGGCGAGAAGTGCACCGACTTCGCCGCCTGCCGTGCGCTCGCCGAGGCGGGCACCGACCTCGACTACGACGGCGTGTCCGGTCCCATGGAGTTCTCCGGCAACGGTGAGCCCACGGAGGCCAGCATCGCCATCCAGACCTTCGGTGAGGACAACCGCATCGACACGTCGCTCGACGAGTTCATCCTCGCCACCGCACCGCCCGAGTCGGACGTCCCCCAGGTCCCGGCCACCGGCACCCGCGCCGGCGACGGCATCCTCAAGATCGGGACGCTCCTCCCCGAGACCGGCAGCCTCGCCTTCCTCGGCCCGCCCGAGATCGCCGGCGTGCAGCTGGCCGTCAACGACGTCAACGAGACCGGCGGCTTCAACGGCCAGGACGTGCAGCTGTCCACCGGTGACTCCGGCGACACCTCGACCGACATCGCCAACCAGACGGTCGACCGCCTGCTCGGCGAGAACGTCGACGCCATCATCGGCGCCGCATCCTCCGGGGTGAGCCTGACGGTGATCGACAAGATCACCTCCGCCGGCATCGTCCAGTTCTCGCCGGCCAACACGTCGCCCGCGTTCTCGACCTACGACGACAAGGGCCTGTACTTCCGCAACGCCCCGTCCGACATCCTCCAGGGCAACGTGCTCGGCGAGGTCATCGCCGAGGACGGCAACGCCACGGTCGGCCTGATCGTCCTCGACGACCCCTACGGCGGCCCGCTGGCGGACCAGCTCACCGAGTCGCTCGAGGGCTCCGGCAGCGAGGTCGTGGTCCGGGTCACCTACGACCCCCAGGCCACCAGCTTCGACGCCGAGGTGGGCCAGCTCGCCGCCGAGGACGCCGACGCCTACGTCGTCATCGGCTTCAACGAGTCGTCCCGCATCCTGACCACGATGATCGAGCAGGGCATCGGGCCGCAGGACAAGATGGTCTACGGCGTGGACGGCAACATGGGCAACGCCCTCGGCGAGGACTTCGAAGCCGGGGAGTGACCGACCCGCACGACCGCAGCACCGCATGAGCGGGGGGGGAGGGCTTCGGCCCTCCCCTCCTCGCGTTGGCACCACATCACGTGGCACCACGTCCTGTCAGACCACGTGTGGCGCCACCAGGTGCTGGCGCAGCGGCGGACTCGGTCGAGCCGCCCGCGTTGCGCCCGGCTCAGCGCGCCTTCGCGAGCGTCCCGAGGTACAGCTCGACCACCTTCGGGTCCGTGAGCAGCTCGTCTCCGGTGCCGCTGTAGGCGTTCGCGCCCTGGTCCAGGACGAAGCCCCGGTGGCAGATCTGGAGGCAGCGACGGGCGTTCTGCTCGACCATCACGATCGACACGCCGGCGGCGTTGATGCGACGGCAGCGGATGAACACCTCGTCCTGGTAGGCGGGCGACAGCCCGGCCGACGGCTCGTCGAGCAGGAGGACCGACGGGTCCATCATCAGCGCCCGGCCCATCGCCACCATCTGGCGCTCGCCGCCCGACAGCGACCCGGCCCGCTGCTTGCGCCTGGTGCCGAGCAGCGGGAACAGGTCGGTCACCACGTCGACCCGCTCGGCGTAGTCGCGAGGCCGCAGGAACAGCCCCATCTGGAGGTTCTCCTCGACGGTGAGGCTCGGGAAGACGTTGTTGTTCTGGGGCACGTAGCCGACGCCCCTCGCCACCAGCCCGTGGGCCTGGAGGCCGGTGATGTCCTCGCCCCGGAGGCGCACCGAGCCCTGCCGGATCGGGATGAGCCCGAACAGCGACTTGAGCAGGGTGGACTTGCCCGCCCCGTTGGGCCCGATGATGCCGACCAGCTCGCCCTCGTACAGGGCGAGGTCGCACCCGTTCAGGATGTTGACCTCGGGGACGTAGCCGGCGACCAGGCGGTCGGCCTCCAGCAGGAGCGAACCGATGCCGCCCTCCCGTGCCGCCGGCCTGCCCCGGTCGTCCACCAGCTCGACCTCGATGGGGACGTCGGAACCGCCGGGGTCGTGCCCGCTCCGCTGGCTCATGTCCGCCCCTCTCCCTCGGCCCGGGCACGGGCGTGGTCCTCGGCGAGCTGGCGCTCCTCCTCCTCGAAGGTGAGGGGGGCGTCGTGGTGCGCGCCGAGGTAGGCGTCGATGACCTCCTGGTTCGCCCCGATCGCGGCCGGTGGTCCCTCGGCGATGATCCGGCCCTCGGCCATCACGACCACCCAGTCCGAGATGTCGTACACCACGTCCATGTCGTGCTCGACGAACACGACCGTCATGCCCTCCTCGCGCAGGCCCTTCACGTGGCCGAGGAGGGACTGGGTCAGCGCCGGGTTCACCCCGGCCATCGGCTCGTCCAGCATGACGAGCCGGGGCTGCACCATCAGCGCACGGGCCATCTCGAGGAGCTTCCGCTGGCCCCCCGAGAGCGTGCCTGCGAAGTCGTCCCGCTTGGTGTCGAGCTTGAAGCGGGTGAGCAGCTCGAGGGCCCGTGCCTCGTTGGCCCGCTCCTGGCCGAGCCAGAGCGGCGGCAGGAGCGCCCGGCCGAAGCCCTCCCCGCGCTGGCCGGTGGCGCCGAGCTTCATGTTCTCCATCACCGACAGGCGGGCGAGCGACTTCGTCAGCTGGAAGGTCCTGACCATGCCCGTGCGGGCGACCTTGTGGGCCGGCATCCCGGCCATGTCCTCACCGTCGAAGGTCCAGATCCCGGAGTCGGGCTTGTCGAAGCCGGTCAGGAGGTTGAAGAAGGTGGTCTTGCCGGCGCCGTTGGGTCCGATGAGGGCGGTGATGCTCCCCCGCTGCACCTCGAGGTGGTCGACGTTGACGGCGGTCAGCCCGCCGAAGCGCCGGTGCACGCCGTCGACGGTGAGGATCGGGTCGGGCTTGGGCACGCCAGGACGGCGGTCGACGCCCCCGAGGGCCTCGACGGCGGACGCCGCAGCCGGCCGGTCAGCGACGGACACTGAGATCGATCTCCCTGCGGTTGCCGAAGATGCCCTGTGGCCGGAAGACCATGAGCAGCATGAGCCCGACGCCGACGAGCATGAAGCGGAGCTGGCCGATCTGGGTGCTGGTCAGGAAGTCGTTGCTGATGTAGCCGGCCTCCCGGCCCTGCTGCAGCGCGTTCTCGGCGAACGACAGCAGCGCCCAGAAGATCATCGAGCCGACGACCGGGCCGAACACCCGGGCCGTGCCCCCGAGGATGAGGGCGGCGTAGGCGAAGAACGTGATCGGCGTGCCGAAGTTGTCCGGCTGGATCGACTGGTTGCCGATCACGAAGACCAGGCCCCCGAGGGCACCGATCACGCCGCCGAACACCAGGCTCTGCATCTTGTAGGAGACGACGTTCTTGCCCAGGCTGCGAGCTGCGTCCTCGTCCTCACGGATCGACTTGAGCACCCGTCCCCACGGGCTGCGCATCAGCAGGAACACGAGGAGCGACGTGAGCGCCACCAGCCCCCAGCCGACGGTCAGGATCCACATGCGGCGCTCGTTGAAGGCGACCGGCGACAGGCCCACCACGAGGATGACCGCCGCGACCGCGAGCAGGACGATCTCCCGCAGCCCGATCACCTCCCGCGACGCCACCGACTCGTCTGCGTCGGCGGCGCTCGGCGCGACCCGGGGCCGGCGGCTGCCGGGGAGGCGGCCCGGGAGGAGGCGGTCGACCACGATCCACAGCAGCGCCAGCGCCAAGAGGACGCGCACGACGTCGAACGGCCCGACACCGCCGGCGTAGACCGCCTCCAGCCGGTACACCCCGGTGTCGTACGGGTTGATCCGGTAGAACTCGCCGGCGAAGTTCTGGAGCCCTGCAGAGCCACCGGTGACCGGCTGGAAGCGGGCCGACCGGAACACGAGGCGGACGATCTCCGCTGACGCGATGGTCACGATGGCGAGGTAGTCGGCGCGCAGGCGCAGCGTCGGCAGGCCGAGGAGCAGCGCGAACACGACGGCGGCGAGGATGCTGACGCCGATCCCCACCCACAGCGACCAGCCGAAGTACGTGACGGCGATCCCCATCCCGTAGGCGCCGACGGCGAGGAAGCCGGCCTGCCCGAAGTTGAGCAGCCCGGTGTAGCCGAAGTGGACGTTGAGGCCGATGGCCGCCAGCGCGAAGTACGCCGCCTCGAGGCCGAACGCCGCACGCAGTGCGTTCTGGACGATCGCTCCCCAGTCCACCGGCTCAGCCCACCCGCTCGGCGCGGCCGAGGATGCCCTGCGGCCGCACCAGGAGCACGAGCACCAGCACCAGCAGGGCTCCCACGTTCTTCAGCTCGGTGGGCACGACGAGGGTCGACAGGTTGATGAACAGGCCGATGACGAAGCCGCCGACGAGGGCCCCGAAGGCGGTGCCGAGGCCACCGAGGGTGATCCCGGCGAACATCAGCAGGAGCAGCTGGAAGCCCATCTGCCAGCTGACCTCCTCGCCGAGGCCGACGAGGACGCCACCGAGGGCGGCGAGCGCTCCCCCCACGATCCAGACGACAGAGATGACCCGCTGCACGTCGATCCCTGACGAGGCGGCGAGGTCGGGGTTGTCGGCCACCGCCCGCATGGCCTTGCCCATCCGGGTCCGCGTGATGAGCAGCGCGACCGTGACGAGGACGACCACCGAGATCCCGATGGAGACCATGTCCTTCGGCGTGATGCCGACGAGGCCGAGCCCGAGGAAGTCGACCTGGCGCTGCCGGCCGTACTCCGCGAAGGGCCGGGTGCGACCGCCGAACTGGTACAGGAAGAGGTAGCGCAGCAGCAGCGACAGGCCGATGCTCACCACGAGCATGGCGATCAGGCCGGTGCCCCGTGCCCGCAGCGGGCGCCACAGGCCGCGGTCGAGCAGGCCGCTGGCGGCCCCGCCGAGCACGATCGCCAGCGGCGCCGCCCACAGGAGCGGGATCCCGGCCTCGAAGTTCAGGTACCAGCACACGAGCGCCCCGAAGGTCACCAGCTCGCCGTGCGCGAAGTTCGTGAGCCCGGTCGTGCCGAAGATGAGCGAGAGGCCGACGGACGTGATGGCGATGATGAGGCCGAGCTTGATGCCCTCGACGCCCAGCTGCAGCGCCCGGTCAGTCGTGGTGGCCCGCTGCCGGGTGTCCTCGCCGAAGAAGAAGTTGAGGGGCCGGTTCTGGCCCGGGTTCAGGGTGAAGCTGAGGGTGGCGCGGGCCTCGTCGCGGAGCGCGACGCCCTCGGGGAGGGACTCGACGTCGATGGTGGCGGTGTAGGCGCCGGGACCCGGCAGGTCGAGGGCGAAGCTGCCGTCCTCGTCGGAGGTGACCTCGCCGACCTCCTCGCCGCTGGCGTCGGCGACGGTGATGACGGCCCCCTCGACCGGCACGTCCTCGTCGTCGACCTCGTTCGACAGGGTCCCCCGCACACCCTCGGCCCGCTCCTGCGCAGACGCCGTCCCGGCCAGCAGGCACAGGGAGAGCACGAGCAGGACCACGGGCACTGCTGCTCGCTGCCTCAGCGTCGGCTCCTCATCAGGTCGCTCGTGCGGCGGCCGTGCGGCAGCCGACTCGGGATCGAGAGAGTGTAGGGGCACGCTCCGTGCTGCGTCGCAGCACCGACGTGCCGTGACGGCTCCCGCCCCGACCTGCTGGGGCTGGCCGGCGGTCGATCAGCCGAGGCCGACGCCGGCCAGCACGTCGTCCAGGGGGGCGACCAGCCCCGTGTAGAACGGGCCGAAGTCGGCGTAGACGGCCGAGGCCCGGTCGTAGCGCATGGTGTAGACGCAGGCCTTGAGGTCGTCGGGGTGCACGCCGAACAAGGTGACGCCCCACTCGAAGTCGTCGAGCCCCGTCGACCCGGTCACGAGCTGGATGATGCGCCCGGAGAACGTGCGGCCGGACGTGCCGTGCTCGTACATCATCTCGAGGCGCTCGTCGTACGGGGTGGTGTACCAGTTGGCGTCCGGCTCCCGTCGCTTCGACATCCCGTAGAAGCAGAAGGCGGGCATGCCGTCGGGTGGGAGGACCGGGTGCAGCCGCGCCCGGCGCTGCTTCTCCGGCACCCCGGCGCTGTACTCCGAGAGCTCGGTGAGGGAGACGTAGGAGTCGACCACCTCGAGCCCCGCGACCTGCAGGTCGGCCTGGAACCGCCTGAGCCGCCACAGGTCGGGGCCGATGGCGACGAAGCCGAGGTCGGCCTTGTGACCGAGGACGGCGACGGGGACGACCTGGTGGTCGTCACCGTCACCGGGCGCCGTCAGCGCCTTGACCGCCGCCGTCACCGCAGCGCCGTCGGCGCCGGCGCGGACCTTGCAGAACAGGTGGAGGACCCCCCAGCCCTCCGACGGCACGACCGGCTCGACCATGGACCGAGCCTACGGCCGCCTCCGGGGGCACGACACCTCCGGGTCCGGCGAGCCGGGGACCTGCGCCCTCCCCGGGGTGGGGCTTCGCGGTCGCGCCGAACCGGGCCGCGGCGGGCGCGCCGGAGGCCGACCCGCAGCGGGTCGGCCTCCGGTCGTCGTGCTGTCGCTCAGGTGGTGCCGGAGGACTAGTAGTCCTCCATGCCCCCCATGCCGCCGCCGGCAGCGGCGCCTGCGGGCTCCGGCTTGTCGACGATGACGGCCTCGGTGGTGAGGAACAGCGCTGCGATCGACGCTGCGTTCTGCAGGGCCGAACGGGTCACCTTCGTGGCGTCGGGGACGCCCGCCTTGATGAGGTCCTCGTAGGTGTCGGTGGCCGCGTTGTAGCCCCCGGCACCCTTCATGCCCTTCACCTTCTCGACGACGACGCCGCCCTCCATGCCGGCGTTCACCGCGATCTGCTTGAGGGGCTCCTCGACGGCCTTGGCCACGATGCGGGCACCGGTGGCCTCGTCCCCCTCGAGGGTCTTGATGAGGTCGAGGATGTCGGACTGGGCCCGCAGGAGGGCGACGCCCCCGCCGGGGACCACGCCGGACTCGACGGCGGCCTTGGTGGTGCTGACCGCGTCCTCGATGCGGTGCTTCTTCTCCTTCAGCTCGACCTCGGTGGCGGCGCCGACCTTGAGGACGGCGACCCCGCCCGAGAGCTTGGCCAGGCGCTCCTGGAGCTTCTCCCGGTCGTAGTCGGAGTCGGTGTTCTCGATCTCGGCCTTGATCTGGTTGACCCGGCCCTTGAGGTCGTCCTCGGAGCCGGCGCCCTCGATGATCGTGGTCTCGTCCTTGGTGATGACGATCTTGCGGGCGGTGCCGAGCAGGTCGAGGGTGACGTTCTCGAGCTTGAGGCCGACCTCCTCGGTGATGACCTGGCCGCCGGTGAGGATGGCGATGTCCTGGAGCATGGCCTTGCGGCGCTCACCGAAGCCGGGAGCCTTGACGGCGGCCGACTTGAAGGTGCCCCGGATCTTGTTGACCACGAGGGTGGCGAGGGCCTCGCCCTCCACGTCCTCGGAGATGATCACGAGCGGCTTGGTCGACTGCATGACCTTCTCGAGCACCGGCAGCATGTCGCGCACGGCCGTGACCTTGGAGCCGACGAGCAGCACGTAGGCGTCCTCGAGGACGGCCTCCATGCGCTCGGGGTCGGTGACGAAGTACGGCGAGATGTAGCCCTTGTCGAAGCGCATGCCCTCGACGAGGTCCATCTCCATGCCGAAGGTGTTCGACTCCTCGACGGTGATGACGCCGTCCTTGCCGACCTTGTCGATGGCGTCGGCGATCATGCTGCCGATCTCGAGGTCGTTGTTGGCGGAGATGGACGCCACCTGGGCGATCTGCTCCTTGGCGTCGACGTCCTTGCTGAGCTTCTCGAGCGACGTCACCGCTGCCTCGACGGCCTGCTCGATGCCCCGCTTCAGGCCCATCGGGTTGGCGCCGGCGGCGACGTTGCGCAGGCCCTCGCGGACCATCGACCAGGCGAGCACCGTGGCGGTGGTGGTGCCGTCACCGGCGACGTCGTCGGTCTTCTTGGCGACCTCCTTGACGAGGTCGGCCCCGATCTTCTCGTAGGGGTCCTCGAGGTCGATCTCCTTGGCGACCGAGACGCCGTCCTTGGTGATCGTGGGGGCGCCCCACTTCTTGTCGAGCACGACGTTGCGGCCCTTCGGGCCGAGCGTGACGCGCACGGCGTCGGCGAGCTGGTTCATGCCGCTCTCGAGGCCGCGCCGGGCCTCGGTGTCGAAGGCGATGAGCTTTGCCACAGGTGTCCTCCTGGTGGACGGAGTTCTTGCGATGGACGACCGGAGGGCGTTGGCACTCTCGCTGGTCGAGTGCTAACAGCAAACCACCTCAGGGGTCCGGTCGCAACTGCTGCGGCGCTGCGCCTTGCGGGCGGCACCGGCCTCGGTGAGGCTCGGCCGGTGGAGCGGCGGGGTCGGTGAGCCTGCGGGCGGGATGGCGGGCGGCGGACCTGGACCTCGACGACCTCGTCGCCGCGAAGGGCGCCCACCGCACCAGCGTGTGCCTCCCGGCGAGGGACGAGGCGACCACGGTGGGCGCCGTCGTCTCCACCATCGTGCGCGAGCTCGTCGAGCGCCGGCCCCTCGTCGACGAGGTGCTCGTCGTCGACGACCGCTCGTCGGACGACACCGTCGACGTGGCAGCCGCAGCCGGCGCCACCGTGGTGAGCGCAGGGGACGTCCTCCCGGGAGCAGGACCGGGCACCGGCAAGGGAGAGGCCCTGTGGAAGTCGCTGGCGGCAGCGTCCGGCGACCTCGTCGCCTGGTGCGACGCCGACATCGTGGACTTCGACCCCGGCTTCGTCGTCGGCCTCCTCGGCCCCCTCCTCCTGCAGCACGACCTCGGGTTCGTGAAGGGCACCTACGACCGGAGCGGCGGCCGCGTCACCGAGCTCGTGGCCCGGCCGCTCATCGCCCTGCTCCTCCCCGACCTCGCTCCCTTCGACCAGCCCCTCTCGGGCGAGTACGCCGGTCGGCGGGAGGTCCTCGAGCAGCTGCCCTTCACCCAGGGCTACGGGGTGGACCTCGGTCTGCTGGCCGACGCCGTCGGCCTGCTCGGGCCGGGCGGGGTCGCCCAGGTCGACCTCGGCGTCCGCCGCCACCGCACCCGCCCGCTGGCCGACCTCGGACCGGCAGCGCTCGCCGTGCTCCACGAGGGCCTGCGGCGGGCCGGGGTGGAGGGCATGGCCTGGCCGGCCTCCCTCCCCCGCCCCGGCGGCACTGCGGAGCTGGTCGGCGACGGGATCCGCCCGCCGCTGGTCGACGTCCCCGGCTACCGCGCCGGCTGATCCCCCACCGGCCGTCCTCGACCCGGCGGGGCGGGTCAGCGGGCGGCGAGGCAGGCCGCCACCACCTCCTGGATGGCGGCGGTGGTGTCGGACAGAGCCCGCTCCTCGCCCACCTCGGCCACGAGCGAGACGACGTCGAGGCCGTCCGGCACGGTGATCCCCTCGAGCACCTCGCCGACCACGGCCAGCACGGGCACCCCGGCGGACCTCGCCAGGTCGCAGACCCCGCCGACGACCTTGCCCTCGAAGCTCTGCTCGTCGAGGAAGCCCTCACCGGTCACGACGAGGTCGGCGCCCTCCATCCGGTCGAAGAGGTCGACCTCGTCGGCGACCACCTCGAAGCCGGGGACCAGCTCCGCGCCGGCCACGGCGAGGCCGCCCGCCAGCCCTCCGGCGGCGCCGGACCCCTCGAGCTGGCTCACGTCGAGCCCGTAGGTCTGCTCGTAGACCTGCACGAGGCGCTCGAGCCTGCGGTGGAGCAGCTCCACCTGGGCGGCCGACGCCCCCTTCTGGGGACCGAACGTGCGGGCGGCGTCGACGAAGCGGGTGCGGACGTCGCACGCCACCACCAGCTCGATCCCGCGCAGCCGGCCGATCGGCTCGAGGGCTCGGAGCGCCCCGAGCCCGCCGTCGACGGTGGCCGAGCCACCCACGCCGACGATGATCCGCCGGCAGCCGGCGTCGAGCGCCGCCCCGATCAGCTCCCCCGTGCCGTAGGTCGAGGCGGCCATCGGGTCGTTGCCCTCGGGCCCGCCCACCAGCTCGAGCCCCGAGGCGAGCGCCATCTCGACCACGGCCGTGCCCCCGGCCGCACGCCACCGTGCCTCGACGGGGTCCCCGAGCGGGCCCGTCACGAGCCTCGTGCGGTTCGGCCCGCCGAGCACCTCGAGGGTCCCCTCCCCCCCGTCGGCCACCGGCACCACCTCGCAGGTGGCACCGGCGCCGGTCACCGCTGCGGCGATGGCAGCAGCGACCCCCGACGCGGAGGCCGTCCCCCGGAACTTGTCGGGCGCGACGAGCACGTGCACCCCCAATGGTTACCCGCGGCACCGGACGACGCGCAGCGCAGGTCGGGCCGCCGGGGCGCACGGGCGGCGTCGTTACCGTGACGGACGTGTCGAGCGCCCCCGACCGTCCCCTCGTGATCGTCTCGAACCGGGGCCCCCTGTCGTTCACCGTGGGCGACGACGGGGTGCTCGGCGTGGGTCGCGCCGCCGGAGGGCTGGTGACCGCCCTGGGGCCGGCCGTGGCGGGGACCGGGGCGACGTGGGTGGCGGCCGCCATCTCGGAGGCCGACAGGCGGGCGGCGACCGACGGCGGGGGGCTCACCGAGGCCGAGGGCTTCCGGCTCAGGTCGCTGGTCGTCGACCTCGACGACTACCGCTCCTACTACGACGTCGTCGCCAACGGCACCCTGTGGTTCTTGCACCACGGCCTGGCCGACGCCGCCCGCAGGCCCCGCTTCGACCGGCGCTGGCGGGAGGCATGGGCGGCCTTCGCCGGGGTGAACCGGGCGTTCGCCCGCGCCGTGGCCGAGGAGGCACCGGAGGGAGCGGTCGTCCTCGTGCAGGACTACCAGCTGCCGCTCGTGGCCGCCTCCCTCGCCCGCGACCGCCCGGACCTGACGGCGGTCCACTTCAACCACACGCCCTTCGCCGGACCCGACACGATCGGGATGCTGCCCGACGTCGCCGCCGACGAGCTCCTCACGGGGCTCGCCTGCCACCACGCCTGTGGGTTCCACAGCGGACGATGGGCAGCGTCGTTCGTCGCCTCGTGCGAGGCGGTGCTCGGGAGGGGGAGCGCTCCGGCCACGTTCGTCGCCCCGGCGGCGGCGGACGCCGACGACATCCGTGCGGTGGCGGCCTCGCCCGAGTGCCGGGCCGCCCTCGCCGACCTCGAGGAGCGGGTCGGCGACCGCAGGCTCATCGTGCGGGTCGACCGCATCGAGCTCTCGAAGAACCTGCTGCGCGGCTTCCACGCCTTCGACGACCTGCTCCGCACCCACCCCGAGTGGCGGGAGCGGGTCGTGTTCGGCGCGTTCGTCTACCCCTCCCGGGAGGGCCTCCCGGAGTACCTGGCCTACCGACAGGAGGTCGAGGGGCTGGTCGCCCGCATCAACGCCACGTGGGCCACGCCGACGTGGACACCCATCCTCTACGACCCGCAGGACCACTTCCCACGGTCGGTCGCGGCCCTGCGCCGCTACGACGTGCTCCTCGTGAACCCGGTCCGGGACGGCCTCAACCTCGTGGCCAAGGAGGGCGCGCTCGTCAACGAGCGGGACGGGGTCCTCGCCCTCAGCCGGGAGTCGGGCGCCTGGGACGAGCTGGGAGGCGTGGCCCTCGAGGTGCACCCCTTCGACGTCGCCGCCACCGCAGACACGCTGGCCGAGGCGCTGTCGATGCCGGCGACCGGGCGCCGGGCCCACGCGGCAGCGCTGGCGGCCATCGCCGAGCGTGGCACCCCGGCGGGCTGGCTGGCACGGCAGCTGGCCGCTGCGGGCTGAGGGGCGGCCGCTTCCGGACCGGACCGGTGCCGGCGACCTGGCAGGGACGGGGAGGCCGCCCGGCCCGATGCTGGCCCCACCGCCACGGCCGCCCCGGTCGCTGCCGGACAGACGGGCGCCTGCGGCCGGGGGTGGGCGGAGCCCCCGGCCCCATGCTCGCCCCACGGCGGGGCCGGGAGGGTGCCGACGCACGGCCGACGGGAGTGGCACCTCGTCCCGGCGACCGGCGGGTCGTCCGCCGGCGTCGCGGTCAGGCGGTGGCGAGGTGGCGGAGCACGACGAGCGCACCCTCGGGGCCGTCGACCACGAGGTCGGCGCGCTCCAGCAGCTCGGGTGGTGCCTCCTCGGTGCGCACCCCCACCCGGACGGTGTGGAGGCCCGCCGCGCCGAGGCGGTCGAGGGCGTCGAACGCAGGCAGGTCCCCGACGTCGTCACCGAGGAAGCAGGCTGCGTCGAACCCTGACGCGGCGGCCGCCACCACGGTGCCCTTGTCGGCGTGGACGGGCGGGTGGAGCTCGACGGACGCCTTCGCCCGACGCACCACCAGCCCCGAGGTCGCCGCCTCCGCAGCCGCCCATGCCACCACCTCGGCCTCCCGATCCGGTGCCGTCCGGAAGTGCAGGGTCAGCGAAAGCCCCTTCGGCTCGACGAGGTCCCCCAGCGCCGCGACGGCCCGCTCCACCACGCCGGTCACCACAGGCGCCCAGGTCGCCGCCTCGGCGGCCACGACGATCCGCCCGGCCCTGTCGAGCTCCTGGAGGCCGTAGAGGCCCGAGAGCCTGATGCCGGGGCCGAGGCGCTCGCGGAGGAACTCGACGGGCCGGCCCGAGACGACGGCGACCAGGCCGTACCGCGCCGTCAGCGTGCGGAGCACGGCAGCCGAGCCCGGGACCCCCACCGCCGCCGCGGGGTCGTCGACGACCGGGGCGAGCGTCCCGTCGAAGTCGGTGAGCACCACGGCGCGGGACGGGGCGGCGACGAGTGGGGCGAGCACGCTCGTGTCGACCACCGCAGGACGCTACCTGCGGAGCCACCGATGCCCCTGCCCCACCTGCGGCGACGCCGGCAGCGGAGGTCGGACGGTCCCCGGGTGGGAGCGGCGGCCGGCCCCCGGCCCTTGTGTCACCAGCCGGCGACGCCGTCGAGGTTTGGGCAGACCCGGGACGGGAGCCGTGACCGGCGCCAGGCCCTTGCGCCACCAGCGGCAACGCCGACCACGGCGTCGGCGCGGTCCCGGGAACGAGCCGCGACCCGGCGGCCCGGTCGTTCCGACGGGGCCGACCTCAGTCGGTGGCGAGGTCGGGGCCGACCACCAGCAGGACCTGCGCGCCCCGCAGGTCCGAGACCGGGGCCGGATCGGGCAGCTCCGCCACCTGGGGACGGGGTGTGAGCGTCTCGGCCAGCGCCGCCGCATCGGCCTCGAAGCCCCTGGCGTAGTACACGGTGCTGGCCGGCACCGTGTTGCCGTCGTTGACGTTCGACGGTGCCGCTGTGCGGTACCCGACCGAGCCCACCTCCTCCGTGACCTCCGCCGCACGCCCCGAGACGCCCGAGCCGTTGGCGACGAGCACCGTCACCTCATCCGTGCCGCGGGCGTCGGACCCCTCGGTCGCCTCCTCGCCCTCGGACGCACCCTCGTCGGGGTCGCTCGCCACGGCGGTGTCGCCCGTCCCCTCGGGGTCGGCCTCGCCTGGCTCGCCCTCGGCGGCCTCGTTGCCCGCCGCGGTGTCGTCACCGGCACCGCCCTCCGCCTCCGTGGCGTCGTCGCGCTCGGTGCCGTCCGGCTCGTCGGCGTCCGGATCGTCGGCGTCCGGCTCGGTGGCGTCGTCGGACTCGGTCGCATCGGCAGGGCGCTCGGATGCGTCGGCGAGGGCAGACCGATCAGCGTCGCGAGCTCGGCGCTGAGCGTCGAGGTCTCCGCTCGTGACCTCCTCGCCGTCGCCCTCGACCGCGGGGACGGCATCGTCGGTGGCACCCAGCAGGGCGACGCCGAGCAGGACGGCGACGGCGATGAGCAGCAGGCCCCTGAGCAGGGCCCCACCGGTGCTCGGGCCCGACTGGCGACCCGAGGTCGGGCGCTCGCCGCTGCTCATCGGGCGGGGCGCCGTCCGGCGTCGGCAGGGCCTTCGAAGCGGGTGCGCCGGCGCCGGTCCCGGGCCCGGCGGACCCGGAGCACGACGAGCGGGTCGTGGGCCAGCGCGTCGGACGACTCCACCAACGACGCCAGCAGCTTGTAGTAGCGGGTCGACGACAGACCCAACCGCTCGCGGATGGCAGCTTCCTTCGGCCCGGGCAGCTGCCACCAGCAGCGCTCCAGCTCGAGCACCGCCCGCTCTCGTTCGGTGAGGGCCATCGGGCCCACCTTGGCCGCGCCGAACCGGTGATGCAAGCACCCTCGGCGCCGGCGGTACGGTGACGGCGCGCCGGGTTAGCTCAGCTGGTAGAGCACCTGTCTTGTAAACAGGAGGTCGTCGGTTCGAACCCGACACTCGGCTCGGCCCCTGCTCGGACGCCGCCCGCCGCTCCCCCCTTCGGCAGGTCGTCGACCGGGCCTGTGACCGCCCCGGACGGCCGGCCCGAGCCGCCCCCGAGGATCGGTCCTCTCAGGCCGTGGGGAGTCGCCGCCTGGCGACCTCGAAGCAGGCCAGCGCGCCTGCCGCCGCGACGTTCAGCGAGGGGAGCGCACCCCGCAGTGGGATCGAGGCCACGACGTCGCAACGGGCGCGGCTGAGGCGACCGAGGCCCTTGCCCTCGGCCCCGAGCACGAGGGCCACAGGCTCGGTGGCGAGCCCCAGGTCGAACAGCGAGGTGTCGCCGTCGGCGTCGAGGCCGACGACCCACACGCCCTGGTCCGACGCCCGCGCCAGGGCGGCCGGGAGCCCGCTCACCACGGCCATGGCGAGGTGCTCCACCGCCCCTGCGGCGGCCTTGGCCACCGTCGGCGTCACGTGGGCCGAGCGGTGCCGGGGCAGGACGACGCCCGTCGCCCCCGCGCACTCGGCCGTGCGCAGGAGCGCTCCCAGGTTCTGGGGGTCGGTGATGCCGTCGACGCACACGAGGAAGGGATTCGTCCCTCCGGCACCCGCGGTCGTGCACAGGCGGTCGAGCTCGGCCTCGGGCAGCGGGTCGGCGTGGGCCAGCACCCCCTGGGGCGCCTCGGAGCGCGCCTCGGCGTCGAGCTGCCCACGAGACACCCGTCGCACCGTGACCCTCGCCTCGGCGGCGAGCTCGAGGATGTCGCCGACGATGGGCGCCGGGTCGGCGTCGTCGACCAGCCACACGTCACGGCACCGGCGCCGGCCCACCAGCAGGAGCTCGCGCACGGCATGGCGACCCTCGACCTGCTCGCCGCCGAGGCCCCGCTTGCCACCCGGGACCGGGGAGGTCCCCTCCGGCAGCGGCGACGTGCCCGTGCGGGGGGCGGGAGGGCGGCCCCCGTGGCCGCCGGCGGGACGGGGACGACCGGCGGCGGCAGGCCGCCCGCGACCCGATCCGGCCGCGGCGGCGCTCGGGCGACCCTGACCCGACCCGGCTCGCCCGCCACCCTGTCGTCCACGTCCTCCGGGAGACGGGCGCCGCCCGGGGCTCACCTGCCGCCCCCGGGGACGACCACCGCGACCGCCCAGCACGCGATGCCCTCTCCCCGCCCCAGCGCGCCGAGGCCCTCCGGTCGCCGGCCCTTCACGGTCACGTCGGCACCTGCGGCGGCGGACAGCCGGCGCTGCATCTCGTCCCGCTGCGGCGCCAGCCGGGGTCGGTCGCACACGACCGAGCAGTCGACGTTCGCTGGCTCCCAGCCCGCCGCCCGCACCAGGCCGGCCGCCGTGCGCAGGAGGTCGATGCTGTCGGCGCCGGCCCAGCGCGGGTCGGTGTCGGGGAAGTGGGCACCGATGTCGCCGAGACCGGCTGCGCCGAGGAGGGCGTCGGTGGCGGCGTGGGCGACGGCGTCGGCGTCGCTGTGGCCGGCGAGCGCCCGCTCGCCGGGGAACGTGACGCCGCCGAGCACGAGCACCCGCTCGGGATCGTCGGTGAAGGGGTGGACGTCGAACCCGAGGCCCACGCGCGGCGCGGCGACCGGCGCGCTGCCGACGGCGAGGGCGCGCTCCGCGATGGCGAGGTCGCCGACGTCGGTGAGCTTGATGTTGTCGGGGTGCCCCGCCACGACGACCACCCTGCCACCGATCGCCTCGACCAGCGCACCGTCGTCGGTCGCCTCCGGCGCCCCGGCGTGGGCGCGTCGCAGGGCTCCGGCAGCGAACGCCTGGGGCGTCTGCACGGCGACGAGGCCGGACCGGTCCACCGTCCCGGTGACCGACCCTTCCGGCGTGACCCGCTTGACGGTGTCGGTCAGTGCGACGCCGGGGATGGCGCCGTCGGCTCCCGACGCCACCATGGCCACGACGGCGTCGAAGACGGACGCAGGCGCCAGGGGACGGGCGCCGTCGTGCACCACGACGACCTCTGCGGCAGGGGGGACGGCCGACAGACCGGCCCGGACGGAGCCGGACCTGGTGGCCGCTCCGGCCACGACAACGTCGGCCCCCGGGATCTCGACCCGTCCGACCTCACCTTCGGGGACCACGACGATGACGCCGTCACACGACGACGATGCGCGGGCGCCGGCCACGGTCCAGTCGATCACCCGGCGTCCGGCGAGGGGCGCCCACTGCTTCGGGCCCCCGAAGCGGGCGCCCGACCCGGCCGCCACGACGATGACCCAGGTCGCCGACCGGTGATCGGTCACCCGGAGGAGGATGTCCGGAGGGGGCGGCGGGCGACGTCTCGGGAGCACGGGGCGCCCCCCAGGTCGGCGCCTCCGCCGAGGCGATCCCTCTCGTCGTCCACCACCGTCACCCCGTCCTCAGGGGAGGCGCGCCGCCTCCGGACCGAACCTGCGGGGACCCTAACCGGACGGCCCCGACCGACCACCGGTGCCCCTGCAGCGGGCGGCAGCCGTGCCCGGCGGGGTCTGCGGCCCGTTGGACGCGAGCCCGGGACGTGACGTTCGGCACACTCGCGTCGCGTGGCTAGCATCCCCACCGTCATGGTCGACATGAACCTGCTGTCCGACGTGGAGCTGTTCAGGGCGCTGTCCCCGGAGGCCTTCGAGCAGGTGGCAGGGCAGGCGAGGCCCCGCAGCCTCCGCAGGGGCGACGTGCTCTTCGCCGAGGGGGACATCGCCGAGGAGCTCTTCGTCGTCGAGTCGGGCCGGATCGCCATCGCCAACCGGTCCATCGACGGGCGGGAGTCGGTGGTGGCCCTCATGGAGCCGGGTGACGTCTTCGGGGAGATGCCGCTCTTCGACGGCATCGTCGGTCGGTCGGCCCACGCCCGTGCGCTCGAGTCGTCACAGGTGTACGCCGTCTCCTACGCGCCACTCCGCGACATCTTCGAGCGCAAGCCGGAGCTGCTCTGGGGGGTGGTCGACCTGCTCGCCCGCCGGCTCCGGACCATGAACGTCGCGCTCGCCGACTCGGCGTTCCTCGACGTGACCGGCCGGACCGCCAAGCGCCTGCTCGAGCTCTCGGCCGGCGCCGACGAGTTCTCCCTGCCGGTGACGCAGGAGGAGCTGGCCGGCCTGGTCGGGGCATCCCGCGAGCGGGTGAACAAGGCCATCTCGTCGTTCATCCGCCTCGGCTGGCTCGAGCAGCGAGAGCGCAAGTACACGATCGCCGACCGGGAGCAGCTCTCGCGCCGGTCGCGCTGACGGAGGCGCGCCACGAGTCTCCGGTGACCGGGCGAGCGGTCGCCCGACTCAGGAGTAGCGGTCGAGGATGCTGGCCTCCGCCAGGCGGGCGAGGCCCTCCTTGATGGCACGGGCCCGAGCCTGGTCCACGCCCTTCACGTCGTCGATGTCGGTCTCGCTGGCCCGCAGCACCTTCTGGAGGCTGCCGAAGCGCTCGACGATGTCGGCGACGACGTTCTCGGACAGCCGCGGCACCTTCGACAGCAGCCGGAAGCCGCGAGGCGCCAGGCTGGTGTCGAGGTCGACGGGGCCCTCGGGGAGGTGGAGCATGGTGGCCACCGCCTTGAGGTCGAGCAGGTCGTCCGTGCCGAGCTCCGCCAGCGAGGTGAGGGCCTCCTCGAGGTGCCATGCGGCCTCCTCGTGGAAGTAGTCCCTGAGCACGAGGCGGCGGTCGTCCTCGACACCGCCCATGAGCTCCTCGAGCTGGAGCCGCACGAGGCGCCCGTCCACGCCGAGCTCGATGATGTAGCCGTCGATCTCCTCGGCGATCCGCCGCACCATCTCCGTCCGCTGGAGGACGGACACGACGTCGCGCACGGTGACGAGGTCCTCGATCTCCAGGGCGGAGAGGGCACCGGAGACGTTGTCGAGCCGGTTCTTGTAGCGCTCGAGCGTGGACAGGGCCTGGTTGGCCCGGTTGAGCAGCCGCGGGATGGGCTCGAGGGGGTGCTTGTCGCCGTTCACGTAGACGGCGATCACCTCCTGGTCCTCCGAGACGCAGACGACCGGGACGGGGATGGAGCGGGCGACCCGCTCCGCGGTGCGGTGCCGGGTCCCGGTCTCCGAGGTGGGGACGTTGGGGTTGGGGACGAGGTGGACGTTCGCCCTCGCCACCCGGCTGGCGTCGGCTGCGAGGATGATGGCGCCGTCCATCTTGGCCAGCTCGGAGAGGCGCTGCGGGCTGAAGGCGGCGTCGAGCAGGAAGCCCCCCGAGCAGATGTTGAGCACCTCGGGACCGTCCCCCACGACGACGAGGGCGCCCATGCTGGCCTGGAGGATGCGGTCGAGGCCCTCGCGCAACGGCGTGCCCGGGGCGACTGCGGCGAGCGCGCCGAGCAGCGTCACGCTCCTCCGGGGTGCCATTCCCCCGAGTGTACGTTCGACGCCGGAGCGGGGCTGCTGCCGGACGCCGGATGCCGGACGGGAGCTCGATGGCGCTCAGGCGCCTCGCCCGTCGCTGCGGAGCGCCACCACCTCCTGTCGGCCGCCCCTCCTGGCCCCGGTCGCGCCTGTGGCCGAGGCGCCGGGACCGGAGCCGCAGCCGACGAGATCGATCGCCTCGGCAGCCGTCGTCGCCCGCAGCGCGACGATCCCGTCGGGGGCCTCCGGCGCCGAGGTGGGGACCACCGCGGTGCGGAAACCCAGCCTGGCCGCCTCGGCGAGGCGGCGGGCGGTCTGGCCGACCTGGCGGAGCTCGCCGCCGAGGCCGATCTCGCCGCAGGCGACGAGGTCGGCGGCCACGGGGCGCCCGGTGCTGGCCGAGACGAGAGCCAGGGCCACCGCCAGGTCGGCACCCGGCTCGTGCAGGCGGACCCCGCCCACGGCGGAGGCGTGCACGTCGCCGCCCCCGATGGCGAGCCCGACCCGGTGGTCGAGCACCGCCAGGACGAGGGCCAGCCGGCTCGGGTCGAGGCCCTGCACCGCCCGGCGGGGCTGCGGCGTGGTGGCCGGGCCCACGAGGGCCTGGACCTCGATGAGCAGGGGCCGGTTGCCCTCGATGGTGGGCACGACGACCGAGCCGGCGACCCCGGCCCGGCGGTCGGCCAGGAACAGGCCGCTGGCGTCGGGGACCCCGGCGAGGCCGCCCTCGGCCATCTCGAAGAGGCCGAGCTCCTGGGTGGAGCCGAACCGGTGCTTGACCGCCCGGAGCAGGCGCAGGGCGTGGTGGCGGTCGCCCTCGAAGCTGAGGACCGTGTCGACCACGTGCTCGAGCACGCGGGGCCCGGCGAGCCCCCCGTCCTTGGTGACGTGGCCGACGAGGAGCGTCATGAGCCCGCGCTCCTTGGCCTCCCGCACGAAGCGGTGGGCGCAGTCCCTGACCTGGCCGACGGTGCCTGGCGCGGAGCCGAGGACGGGGTCGTGCACGCTCTGGATCGAGTCCACCACGACGACCTGGGGGGCCACCTCCGCCACGTGGCCGATGATGTCGGGCAGGCAGGTCTCGGCCACGAGGTGCAGGCGCGGGTGCATGGCGCCCAGGCGCTCGGCCCTGAGGCGCACCTGCTGGGCCGACTCCTCGGCGGAGACGAGCAGCACCGTGGCGCCGGCGGCGGCCATGGTGCCGAGGACCTGCAGCAGCAGGGTCGACTTGCCGATGCCGGGCTCGCCACCCACGAGGGTGACCGAACCGGGCACGAGACCACCTCCGAGGACCCGGTCGAGCTCGCCGATGCCGGTGGGCAGCGCCGCCCACTCGTCGAGGTCGACCTCGGTGACGGGGACCGCCCGCCCGGCCGGGGCCCGAGGGACGTCGGGGACGAGGCCCACCGCCACCCGCTCCTCCTCGAGGGTGCTCCACGCCGCGCACGACGGGCAGCGCCCGAGCCACTTGGGGCTCTCGTCGCCGCACTCGCTGCACCTGAAGAGCGTCCGCACCCTGGCCACGGGCCGACCCTACGGAGCAGGTGTGACACCACCGGGGACGCCGGCTCGGCCCGGAGACGCCCGCCGCCGCCGGCGAGGGGGTGGGGCCCTAGCGTCGGCCCATGGCTGACCGGGCGGACACGGCGGGCGGGACCCGCGAGCAGGGCTACCTCGTGGTGGCGAACGCGCATGCCGGGACCGCCGAGCAGCCGCGGGTGGATGCCGCCGTCGCCACCCTCGCCGCGGCCGGGCCGACGAGGCTGTGGCGCACGGGCGGCGTCGAGGAGCTGGACCGGGCGCTCGAGGGCGCGGTCGAAGCCGGGCACGTGGTCGTCGCCGTGGGCGGCGACGGCAGCCTCCACGCGGTGGTGAGCCGGTTGCGGGCGAGGGAGGAGCTCGGTGACGCCCTCGTCGGCCTCGTCCCCTGCGGCACCGGCAACGACTTCGCCAGAGGCGTCGACGTCCCGCTCGAGCCGATCGAGGCGGCGGAGCGCATCATCGCCGGCACCTCGCGCCGCCTCGACCTGCTGGTCGACGACGCGGGCGGGGTGGTCGTGAACTCGGTGCACGCAGGGCTGGGGGCCGTGGCCGCTGAGCGGGCCGAGGGGCTCAAGGAGCGGCTGGGCGCGGCCGCCTACCCCCTCGGTGCGGTGCTCGAGGCCGTCCGGGCCGACGGCTGGGAGCTGCAGGTGACCGTGGACGGCAGCCCCCTCTCGCTCCCGAACCCGCGCACGCTCATGGTCGGCGTCGGCAACGGGCCCTCGATCGGCGGTGGGACGATCCTCTGCCCAGGCGCCGACCCCGGTGACGGGCTGCTCGACGTCCTCGTCTGCTGCGCCACCGGGCCGGCAGCGCGCGTCGCCTTCGGCGCCGCCCTCCGCAACGGGACCCACCTCGAGCGCGACGACGTCGTCACCGCCAGGGGCACCGAGGTGCGCATCGCCGGCGATCCGGTCGCCTACGACGCCGACGGCGAGGTCTCGGACGAGGTGGCCGACCGCCGCTACCGCATCGAGGTCGGGGCCTGGACGCTCGTGTGCTGACCGGCTGACGCCGGCCGGGGGCCGGGGGGAGGGTGCCTAGAACCGGCCCCGGAGCGGTCGCACGACGTGCTCGAGGATGCGCTGGGGCGTGCTGCGGTGCGCCCAGCGCGACTCGATGATCTGCTCGCTGGCCGCCACGTCCTCGTCGTAGTGGCGGTCGAGCTCGGCCACCACCCCGGCGTCGAGCACCATGACCTCGATCTCGTGGTTGAGCTTCATCGACCGACGGTCGAAGTTGGCCGAGCCGACGCAGGCGACCATGTCGTCGACGAGGACGATCTTGGCGTGGATCATCGTCGGCTGGTAGCTCCAGATGCGCACGCCTGCGTCCAGGAGCCTGGCGAACTGGGCCTCCGCCGCCAGCTGCACGAAGCGCTGGTCGGCGTTCTTGCCCGGGAGCATGACCTCGACGTCGACGCCCCGGCTGGCGGCGTCGCCGAGGAGGCCGAGGAAGTGGTCGTCGGGAGCGAAGTAGGCGCTCGTGATGCGGACGCGGCGCTGCGCCAGGGTGAGGAGGGCGGCGAGGACGTTGGCGATGTCGGACCAGCCCTTCTCGGCCGAGCCCCTGACGACCTGCACCACGTGGCCACCGACCTTCTCCTGGTCGGGGAACTCGTCGTCGAGCTCGCACGCCCGCCGCCCGGCGTCGACCCAGTCCGTGGCGAAGGCGGCGATCAGCCCGTCGACGGCCGGGCCCCTGATCCGCAGGTGGGTGTCGCGCCACTCGTCGGGGTTGCGGGCGTCGCCCATCCACTCCTTCGACGTGTTGACCCCGCCGGCGAAGCCGATGCGGTTGTCGACGACGAGGACCTTGCGGTGGGTGCGGTTCTCGGACTCCCAGATGCGCAGGTTGCTCGGAGGGCGGAAGATCTCGAAGTCGACGCCTCCCTCCCGCAGCTCGGCCACCTTGGCCCTCGGGAGCCAGCGGCTGCCGATGGCGTCGACGATCATGCGGACCCGCACACCTGCCTGCGCCCGCTCGATGAGGGCAGCCGAGACGTCGTCCACCACCTGCCCCTCGGCGAACTGGAACGTCGTCAGGTCGATGTTGCGCTCGGCGGCGCCGATGGCCTCGAGCATGGCGGGGAAGACCTCGTCCCCGTTGCGGAGGACGTCGACCTGGTTGCCCTCCGTGGCGGGGATGCCGATGAGGCTCTCGAGCCCTCGTCGGAGCCGGTGCACCTCCTCGTCCTCGCTCCCGTGCCCGGCATCCTGCGGTGCGGCAGCGTGTTCGACGTCCGCCCCCGCGCCCATGGACACCGAGGGTACCCGTCCTGATCGCCGCGCAGCGAGCGGAGGCCGGTGCGGGGAGTGGTCAAGCGTCGGAACCGACCGCAGGGCCCTCGAGTCGTCGACGCCGGCGTCGGGCGCCGACCACGGCACGGCGCAGGAGGACGACGACGAGCGCAGCCAGCGCAGCCGCCGCCGTCGCCAGCCAGAGCGACGACGTCCCCTGCCAGCTCGTGCTGCTGGCCGACAGCTCGAGCCGCTCGCCGAGGACGGGGCGCCACACGGACCGGCCGTCGGCGACGTCCCCGTTCCCCGCCACCCGGCCCGGGAGCGAGGCCACGACCTCGAAGGTGACGACCTCGGCCAGCGGGCGTCCGGCCTGAGCGGCGACCTCGTCGTCGGACAGCCCGACGTTCGTGCCGTCGAGCCGCTGCCGGAGCGCGTCGTCGCTGAAGCCGGCGAGCCCGTCCCGCAGGTCCACGGTCGCCGCCAGGTCCCACCGGTCCTGCACGAGCGACGGCCGGCGCCGGACCTCGAGGTCCCGGAACGGTCCGCCTGCCCCGGTCACCTCGTCGAGCACGAGCCCGGCCTCCTCCACCGAGGCGAAGGGCTTCGACGCCCGGATCCAGGTGCGGCCGTCCCCCTCGCGGGCGGGGCCCGTCACCTCCCACCCGTCGGCCACGAGGTCGCCGACCTCGAGCTGGTCGGCCAGCTCGGGCACGCGCGACGCCGCGTCCTCGTCGAGCCCGACCGCCACCTCCACCCGGCCGCTCCCGTCGTCGTCGACGTCGATGGCCACCCGGGTGTGCACCTGGCAGCCGGCCAGGAGGAGCAGCACCGGCACCACCACGACGAGGGCACGCCACGGCCGCCGCGCCCGGTCCCCCCTCACGTGGTGCGGACGATGAGGAGCGAGCAGGCGAGGGAGTGGCTCACCTTGTTCGGGACCGACCCGAGGGTGAAGAACCGGCGGGGCCCCGTCATGCCGACGTTGCCCACCACGACGAGGTCGTAGCCCCCGGCCCCGGCGGCCTCGACGATGGCGGCCGCCGGATCACCCCCTGCTGCCAGGGGCTCGACGGGGACGGCCGACCCTGCCAACCGGGCCACCTCCGCGTCGACGACGGCCTGGGCGGCTGGCCCCACGCTCAGCACGGTGAGGGCCGCCCCGGTGGTCGTCGCGACCTCGACCGCCCGGTCGACCGCCCTCGTCGCCGTCGGCGACCCGTCGGTCGCCACCAGGATGCGGGAGAGCACGCGGAGAGCGTACGACGACCGGCAGCGACGGTCGGGCCGGGGGCGCCCCGCCCGCCGCTGACCTTCGTGGAACAGCACAGGGCCCCCGCCTCGGCGGGGGCCCTCGGTGCTGCTTCGACCGACCTGTCGCTACGCCGGGTCGGCGGCCGGCCCGGTCTCGGCCAGCTCCTCGACCGGCGGGGGCTCGAAGCCCTCGACGGCGGTGAAGCTGAGCCGCATGGCCCCGGGGTTCTCGGGGTCGGGCTCGGTGTCGACGATGACGGTCTCGCCGGCGTGGAACGTCTTGAACAGGATCCGCTCCGACATCGGGTCCTCGATCTGGCGCTGGATGGCCCGGCGCAGCGGCCGGGCGCCCATCGAGGCGTCGTAGCCAGCCTCGGCCAGGTGGAGCTTGGCCTCGCTGGTGAGGGTGAGGCCGATGCCCTGGGCCACCAGCTGGGTGGTGACCCGCCGGATCATCAGGTCGACGATCGTGGTCACCTCCTGCTTCGAGAGCTCGTGGAACACGATGGTCTCGTCGATGCGGTTGAGGAACTCCGGCCTGAAGTGCTGCTTCAGGGCGTCGTTGACCTTCTCCTTCATCTTGGCGTAGGAGACCGCCTCGTCCTGGCGGGAGAAGCCGACGTTGGCCTTGCGGAGGTCGGCGGTGCCGAGGTTCGACGTCATGATCAGCACGGTGTTGCGGAAGTCGACGCTGCGGCCCTGGCTGTCGGTGAGGCGGCCCTCCTCCAGGATCTGGAGGAGCGTGTTGAAGACGTCGGGGTGGGCCTTCTCGATCTCGTCGAAGAGCACCACCGAGAACGGCTTGCGCCGGACGGCCTCGGTGAGCTGGCCGCCCTCCTCGTAGCCGACGTAGCCGGGGGGCGAGCCGACGAGCCGGCTCACCGTGTGCTTCTCCATGTACTCCGACATGTCGAGGGTGATGAGGCTGGTCTCGTCGCCGAAGAGGAACTCCGACAGCGTCTTGGCCAGCTCGGTCTTGCCCACGCCGGTGGGGCCCAGGAAGATGAACGACCCGCTCGGGCGCTTGGGGTCCTTGAGGCCGGCCCTCGTGCGGCGCATCGCCTGCGAGACCGCCCGGATGGCGTCCTCCTGGCCGATGACCCGCTTGTGGAGCTCCTCCTCCATGCGCAGGAGCTTGGCCGTCTCCTCCTCGGTGAGCTTGTAGACGGGGATCCCGGTCCACAGCGAGAGGACCTCGGCGATCGACTCCTCGTCGACCTCGTCGAACAGGTCGACGCCGGACTCCTTGATCTCGCGCTCCTTCGTGGCCTTCTGCTCGAGCAGCGCCTTCTCCTGGTCGCGGAGCTTGCCGGCCTCCTCGTACTGCTGGCCCTCGACCGCCTCCTTCTTCGCCTGCACGACCCGGGACAGCTCGTTCTCGAGGTCCTTGTAGTCGGGCGGGGTCTGCATGCGACGGATGCGCATGCGGCTGCCGGCCTCGTCGATCAGGTCGATGGCCTTGTCGGGGAGGTGGCGGTCGGAGATGTAGCGGTCGGCGAGGTTGGCCGCCGCGACGAGCGCCTGGTCGGTGATCGTGACCCGGTGGTGGCTCTCGTAGCGGTCGCGCAGGCCCTTGAGGATCTCGATGGTGTGGGCCACGGAGGGCTCCTCCACCTTGATCGGCTGGAACCGGCGCTCGAGCGCAGCGTCCTTCTCGAGGTGCTTGCGGTACTCGTCGAGCGTGGTGGCGCCGATGGTCTGCAGCTCGCCCCGCGCCAGCATCGGCTTGAGGATGCTGGCGGCGTCGATGGCGCCCTCGGCGGCGCCGGCGCCGACCAGGGTGTGGAGCTCGTCGATGAAGAGGATGATGTCGCCGCGGGTGCGGATCTCCTTCAGCACCTTCTTGAGGCGCTCCTCGAAGTCGCCGCGGTAGCGCGAGCCCGCCACGAGGGCGCCGAGGTCGAGGGTGTAGAGCTGCTTGCCCCGGATCGTCTCGGGCACGTCGTTGCTGGTGATCTTCTGGGCGAGGCCCTCGACGATGGCGGTCTTGCCGACGCCCGGCTCGCCGATGAGGACGGGGTTGTTCTTCGTGCGGCGGGAGAGCACCTGCATGACGCGCTCGATCTCCCGGGCCCGGCCGATGACCGGGTCGAGCTTCTTCTCGCGCGCCTGCTGGGTGAGGTTGCGGCCGAACTGGTCGAGCACGAGCGACCCGGACTGGCCCGACTCGCCCTGCGCGCCCGCTGCGGCGCCCTGCTTGCCGCCGCCCGGGGCCGACTCGCCCGAGCCGGTGCCGGAGTAGCCCGACAGCAGCTGGATGACCTGCTGGCGCACCCGGCTGAGGTCGGCCCCGAGCTTGACGAGCACCTGCGCGGCCACGCCCTCGCCCTCGCGGATGAGGCCGAGGAGGATGTGCTCGGTCCCGATGTAGTTGTGGCCGAGCTGCAGCGCCTCACGCAGGCTCAGCTCGAGCACCTTCTTGGCGCGCGGCGTGAAGGGGATGTGGCCCGACGGCGAGCTGCCGCCCTGGCCGATGATCTCCTCCACCTGGCTGCGCACGGCCTCGAGCGAGATGCCGAGCGACTCGAGCGCCTTCGCGGCCACCCCCTCGCCCTCGTGGATCAGCCCGAGCAGGATGTGCTCGGTGCCGATGTAGTTGTGGTTGAGCAGCCGTGCTTCCTCTTGGGCGAGCACGACGACCCTGCGGGCCCGGTCGGTGAACCGTTCGAACACTTGGCGCCCTCCTCGGCTGGGCGGTGACGTAGGGCGAGTGTACCGACATGCCCTCCCCAACCACCGCTCGGGGCCGGCGGTCGTCGCGGCCCCCCGCCGCCCGGCCACGGGGCTCCGGGCGGCCCCCCGTCAGAGGGTCGGGGACTTCGGGTATCGAGGAGGCCACCGCTAGGTTGAGGTCGTGGCCTCGCCGTCGGACCTGCTGGTCCTGCCCGGCATGTCGAGCGAGCTCGAGCGGGTCGCCGTCGCCCTGCGGGCTGCGGTCGTCACCGACGACCCCTTCTTCACCGAGCTCACGAGCCACCTCGTCAACGCCGGCGGCAAGCTCATCCGTCCGGCCCTGGCGGTGGCCGCCGGTGCCATCGCCGACCCGACCTCGCCCGTGCCGCAGGCCGTCGTCCACGGGGGCGTGGCCGTCGAGCTCGTCCAGACCGGGTCGCTCTACCACGACGACGTGATGGACGAGGCCCTCACCCGGCGGAGCGTGGCCTCCGTCAACGCCCGCTGGGGCAACCTCCGGGCCATCCTCGCCGGGGACTACCTCCTGGCCAAGGCCTCCGAGATCGCCGCCTCCCTCGGCACCGAGGTGGCCGGCCTGCTCGCCGCCACGATCGGCCGCATGTGCGAGGGCCAGGTGCGCGAGCTGCAGACCACGTTCGACGTGGGGCGCACCGAGGAGCAGTACGTGGCCGCCATCGAGGGCAAGACCGCCTCCCTCTTCGCGACCGCAGCCCGCATCGGGGCCCTCGTGGTCGACCTGCCCCGTGCCGACGTGGACTCGCTCACCACCTTCGGCCACCGGTTCGGGATGGGGTTCCAGGTCGTCGACGACATCCTCGACGTCGTCGCCACCGACGAGGAGCTCGGCAAGCCGGCGGGGAACGACCTGGCCGAGGGCATCTACACGTTCCCCGCCATCAGGGCCCTGCAGCACCCGGCCGTGGGTGACGAGCTCGGCGACCTGCTCGGCCGTCCGCTCGACCGGTCCTCGGTGGAGCGGGCCCGGGCGCTCGTGCGGACCGGCGACGCGGTCGAGGAGGCGACCTCGCTGGCCAGGGGCCACTGCATCGACGCGGTCTCCGCCCTCGACGACCTCCCCGACAACGCCGCCGTCGACCACCTCAGGACGATGGCGATCGGCCTGCTCGACCACATCCCCCGCTGAGCCCCGGCGCCTCCCGGAGCGGGGGGCGCTGCCAGCTCGGGAGGGCCGCAGGGTCGGCGTCTCCCGGTCAGCGGGTCAGGTCAGGGCGTGCTCGACGGCGGGCCGCAGGTCCTCGGGCGCGAGGCGCTCGACCCGGACCGCGTCGCAGCCGACCCAGGCCGCCGCCTCCACCAGGGCCCGGGCCAGGGCGGGGACCCACCGCGCGCCCGCCAGCGAGACCTGGCGGGCGACGAGCGTGCCGCCCTCCCTCGCCGGGTCCACCCGCCCGACGAGGCGACCGCCGGAGAGCAGGGGCATCGTGAAGTAGCCGTGCACCCGCCTCGGCTTCGGCACGTACGCCTCGAGCCGGTGGGTGAAGCCGAACACCCGCTCGGTCCTGGCCCGGTCCCACACCAGGGAGTCGAACGGCGACAGCAGCGTGGTGCGGTGGCGGCCGGGCGGGGGGGCGGCAGTGACGGCTGCGGGGTGCGCCCACGCCGGCTGGCCCCACCCCTCGACCTCGACGGGCACGAGCCCGGCATCGGGGATGGCGGCGTCGACGGCGGCCAGGCGCAGGCGGTGGTGGTCGGCGAGGTCGGCCCGGGTGGCGACCCCGAGCCGGGCCGCGGCGGCCGACACGAGGGCGATCGCGCACTCGTGGTCACCGGGCCGCTGCGCCAGGAGGGCTGCAGGGACCGCACGCTCGGCCAGGTCGTAGACCCGCTTCCACCCCCGGCGCTCGACGCACACCACCTCCCCCTCGCTCAGGAGCTGCTCGGCGGCGATCTTCACCTCCGACCAGTCCCACCACGGACCGCCCCGCTTGGCCCCGCCGAGCTCGGTCGCCGTCTTCGGGCCGTCGGCCAGGGCCGCCAGCACGGCGGCGCGCGCCTCCACGCGGCCCGAGCGCTCTCCATGCCGCGCCCGCCATGCACGCCGACGTGCCTCGAACCACGGCCACGACTCCATGGGCAGGACGCAGGCGGCGTGGGACCAGTACTCGAAGGCGGCCGGCGGCCGGCCCCAGTACGCAGCCTCGACCGGCGCCCGCCCCACCGGGCCCAGCCGTGCGTACGGGACGAGCTCGTGGCTGCGGGCCAGCACCGAGATCGTGTCCAGCTGCACTGCGCCGAGCCCGACGAGCACGCCCTCGACGCCGGCGCGCCGGTCGGGGGCGCCGAGCAGACCCTGCGCCGCCAGGCCGAGCCGCCTCGCCTCGCCGGCGGAGAGGGCGACGGCCACCGGCGAGATCGTAGGTGGCGGTCGCCGCAGCGAGCTGCTCTCGGCTCAGGCGGCGGCCCGCCTCGACCCCGGACCGACACCGAGCACCAGCAGCGAGGCGCCGAGGAGCGCGAGCGCGGGGATCGGGAGCCCGAGGGGCAGCGTCGCGGGCGCCACCCCGAGGAGGGTGAGGGTCAGGAAGCCGGCGGCGGCGAGGCCGGCTGCGGCCACTGCACGAGCGGCCGTCACCCCGGTGGGCACCGGGCGGCGGCGCCCCAGCCGCCTGGCGAGGGGCAGGAGGGCGACGAGGACGAGCCCGCAGCCCCCGATCCACAGCGGGCGCACCAGCCACCACATGCCGGACCCCGTCGGGTGGTCGGGGACGATGCCCGTCGGGAGCAGGACCAGCGCAGCGATCGTCATGGCTGCGAAGTGCCACAGGTAGACGGCCATGGCGGCCGCGTTCAGGGCCCCGATCCCGGCCATCGCGCCCGGCTGGCTGGCGCGGGCGGTCAGGGGTCGCCGTGCTGCGACGAGGAGCCCGACCTGGGTCGTCGCCAGACCGGCCATGGCGAGGGACGGCGGGCCGGCGTTGGTCGCCCCCGCCCCCGGGACGCTCACCATCGACAGCGGGTACCCGAGGAGACCGACCAGCACGGCCACGAGCGATCCGCCCGCCAGGGCGATGGCGAGGCCGGTGCGGGGCGGGAGCCGCAGCGAGCCGGCCTGCCAGGCGACCCCCAGCTGGTGGGCACCGCCCCACACGAAGAGCAGGTTGCACCAGGCCAACGAGGGCTCCCCCACCGCGCGAGCGGCGGCGTCGACCAGAGCGGCCGCCAGGAGCAGCGCGACCGGTGCCCGCAGGCCCCAGCGCTGCTGCGCCCGGACGGCGAGCGGCGTCGCCACCAGCACGAGGGCGTAGGCCGCGAGGAACCACAGGTGCATCGTGAGCGCACGGCCAGCCACCTCGACGGTCTCGGGCGACAGGCCGACGACGGCGCCGAGGACCAGGAGCGCGGCCGCCAGCGCTGCGTAGGTGAGGGTGGGGCCGACGAGGCGCTCCACCCGGGACCCGAGCCAGGGACCGAAGCGGCCGTGCCCTGCGAGGGAGGCGGCGTTGGCGACGCCGCCGCAGACGAACACGAGCGGCATGACCTGGAACCCGTACGTCAGCCACTGGGTCCAGGGGGAGGCACCCAGCACGTGCTCGGCCTCGAACCCCCCGCCCCGCCAGGCCACGGCGGCGACGAGGGCGTGGCCGACGGCCACCGTGAGCACGGCGACCACCCGGACGGCGTCGACCAGCGGGTCGCGGCCGGGGCGTGCGGGCGCCTCGGGGCGTCGGGGGGTCGGGACGAGGGTCCGGACGGCCGGGGTGGGAGGGCTGTCGAGGGGCATGCAGCCACCATCGCCCCGAACCCCGTCCCGAGGTCCTGGGGCGATCCCCCAACCTCGGCCGGGGCTACCCCAGGGGTGCCCGGGCGTCCGGCGCCTCCGGCGGGCGGCGCAGGCCCCGGAAGGGACGGACCACCGAGGTGCCGTCCTCCCGCCTGATCAGCACGTTGCGGGGCGCGCCCGTCCGCCAGCTCCCACGGAGGACCACCACCACCGGTCGCCCGTGCTCGAGGTAGGTGCGGCCGATCACCGAGCCTCCCGCCGGCTCAGCTGCCCGACTGCTCCGGGCGCAGCGTCGGGAAGAGGATCACGTCGCGGATGCTGGGGGTGTCCGTGAGGAGCATGACGAGCCGGTCGATGCCGATGCCCAGGCCACCGGTGGGGGGCAGTCCGTACTCGAGGGCCCGCACGTAGTCGGCGTCGACCGCCATCGCCTCGTCGTCACCGGCCGCCTTCTGCCGGGCCTGGTCCTCGAAGCGGGCCCGCTGCTCGCCGGGGTCGGTCAGCTCGCTGAAGGCGTTCCCCAGCTCACGCCCGGCCACGATCGGCTCGAAGCGCTCGACCATCCCCTCGAGCTCCCGGTGGTCGCGGGCGAGGGGCGAGACCTCCTTCGGGTAGTCGAGGACGAAGACCGGGTCCCACAGGTTCGCCTCGGTCGTCGCCTCGTAGAGCTCGAGCAGGAGCTTGCCGGGACCCTCGCTGCCGTCGAGGTGCACGCCGCGGTCGCGACAGTGGGCCCGCAGCTCCTCGACCGGCGTGCGCAGGTCGACCCGGACGCCGGCGTGCTCCTCGAGCAGGTCGAACATGCTGGCCCGCCGCCAGGGCGGCGTGAGGTCGAGCGGGCGCCCTCCGTAGCTGAGCTCGGTGGTGCCGTGGAGCTCCGTGGCGAGGTGGGCGACGAGCTCCTCGGTGAGGCGCATCATGTCCCCGTAGTCGGCGTACGCCTGGTAGAGCTCGAGCATCGTGAACTCGGGGTTGTGCCGGGTGGACATCCCCTCGTTGCGGAACGTCCGACCGACCTCGAACACCTTCTCGAAGCCGCCGACGACGAGTCGCTTCAGGTAGAGCTCGGGGGCGACCCTCAGGAACAGCTCGGCGTCGAGCGCGTTGTGGTGCGTGGTGAAGGGCCGTGCGGTGGCGCCGCCGGGGATGGGGTGGAGGATCGGCGTCTCCACCTCGATGAAGCCCCGGTCCTCGAGCCAGCGGCGCACGAGGCTGACGATGCGGCTCCTGGCCCGCAGCGTGGCATCGGCCTCGGGGGTCACCCAGAGGTCCACGTAGCGCTGGCGGAAGCGCAGGTCGGTGTCGGTGATGCCGTGCCACTTGTCGGGGAACGTGCGGCGGGCCTCGGCCAGCAGCACCCAGTCGTCGACCGCCACGCTCAGCTCGCCCCGCCGCGTGGTCATCACCTGGCCGGTGACCCCGACCCAGTCGCCGAGGGAGAGCGTGCCGAAGCGCTCGAAGTCGGGGGTGCCGGCGGCGGTGCCGAAGAGCTGGATCCGGCCGCTGGCGTCCTGCAGGGTGCCGAACGCCAGCTTTCCCTGCACCCGGCGCAGCATGAGCCGCCCGGCCACCGTGACGACCTCCCCCGTCTCGGTCCCCGGGTCGAGCCCGGCGTGCCGCTCGGCGATCGAGGCGGCCGTCGCCGTCGGCTCGTAGCGGTACGGCTGGCGGGACCGGTCGCCCCGCCCACCCTCCTGGGGGGCCTCGCTCATGCCCGGTGCTCCCGGCCGGCCGGGCCGACGGGGCTCATGGCTGGTTGCGCTCGAAGACGATGCGCAGCCCGTGGAGGGTGAGCCAGGGCTCGACGTGCTGGATCGTGCCGCACAACGGCCCGATGACGCCGGCCAGGCCACCGGTGGCGAGGACGGTGCAGGCGCCGAGCTCGACCTCCATGCGGCGCACGAGGCCGTCGACCATCGACGAGTAGCCGTAGATCGCGCCTGACTGGATGGACTCGACGGTCGTCCTGCCGATCACGTTCCGGGGCTCGCGCAGCTCGACCCTCGGCAGGCGGGCAGCGCGGGAGAACAGGGCGTCCATGCTGATCTCGATGCCGGGCAGGATGGCGCCGCCCAGGTACTCGCCCTTGTCGGAGATGGCGTCGAAGGTCGTGGCCGTGCCGAAGTCGACGACGATGATCGGCGGCTCGTGCAGGTCGAGCGCCCCGACGGCGTTGGCGATGCGGTCGGCGCCGACCTCGCGGGGGTTGTCGTAGAGGATCGGCATCCCCGTCCTGATGCCCGGCTCGAGCAGCACGGGCGCGAAGCCGAAGTAGCGCTCCGCCATCTCCCGCAGCGCGGCGGTCACCCGGGGGACGCCCGAAGAGATGGCGATCCCGGAGACGTCGTCGTCGAAGCTGTAGCCGTGGAACCCCAGGAACTCCTGGATGAGCAGCGCCAGCTCGTCGCCCGTCCGCTCGGCGTTGGTCGCCACCCGCCAGTGGTCGACGAGCTCGGTGCTGCCACCCGGGGCCTCGAAGAGCCCGATCACGGTCTGGGTGTTGCCGGCGTCGACGGCGAGGAGCACGATCAGGCCTCGTTCGGGTGGGTGGGTGCGGTCGCACGGGGCACGGAACCGGTCGTCGGGGTGACGTCGAGGCCGATGTCGAGGACGGGGGCGGAGTGGGTCAGGGCCCCGACGGAGACGAGGTCGACACCGGTGGCGGCGATGGCGCCCACGGTCTCGAGGTCGACACCACCGGACACCTCGAGCAGCGGGCGGGCGGCGTCACCCCGGAGGGCGACGCAACGGCCGATCTCGTCCAGCGACATGTTGTCGAGCAGGACGATGTCGGCGCCGGCGGTGATGGCCTCCTCGAGCTGCTCGATGCGGTCGGCCTCGACCTGCACGGTCCGTCCCGGCCAGCGGGAGCGGGCGCGGCGGACCGCCTCGGTGACCCCGAGGGCAGCGAGGTGGTTGTCCTTCACGAGCACCCACTCCGACAGGTTGCCGCGGTGGTTGGCGCCGCCCCCGGCCCGGACCGCCGCCTTCTCGAGCGCCCGCAGCCCCGGCGTCGTCTTTCGGGTGTCCCAGATGCGGGCGCCGGGCGCGGCCGCCACGAAGCGGGCCGTGAGGGTGGCCACCCCCGAGAGGTGGCAGAGCAGGTTCAAGGCGGTGCGCTCTGCCGTCAGGATCGCCGCCAGCGGGCCGGAGACGGTGGCGATGACGTCACCGGCGGCGACGGTGCTCCCGTCGGGCAGGGCCCACTCGACGTCGACGGCGTCGTCGAGCGAGGTGAGGGCGTGGGTGGCGGCCAGCCGCCCGGCGACGACGCCGGGCGACCTGGCGACGAGGGTGGCGGTGCCGGTGGTGGCCGGGTCGAGGAGGGCGGCGGTGACGTCACCGAGCGGCTCGAGGTCCTCGGCCAGCGCCCGCGCCACGACCTCGCGGACCGCGCTGGCGGGCGGATCGACCCACGAGGCGAGCGCAGGAGGGCGGGTGGTCACGGGGTGATCCTGTCGGGCACGGCACCCGGGCGTCGAACTCGACCCGCAGCAGGCGCTCGACCGGCGATCGCTGCGACGGTCGCCTGCGCCAGCCGGACGAGGTCCCTCGGGTCGAGCTCGATCTCGAGGCCGCGCCGTCCTGCGCTCACGAAGACCGTCGGGTGTTCCATCGCGCCCTGGTCGACCACTGTGGGCAGCCGGCGGCGCTGGCCGAGCGGGCTGATGCCGCCGAGCACGTACCCCGTGGCCCGCTCGGCAGCGGCCGCGTCGGCCATCGCCGCCCGCTTCGAGCCCACCGAGGCCGCCAGCGCACGGAGGTCGAGCATCCGCGAGACGGGGACCACGCCGACCACGAGCTGCCCCCCACCGGTGGCGGCCACGAGCGTCTTGAGGACGCGGTCGACCCCGACCCCGAGCGCAGCCGCCGCCTCCAGGCCGTAGCCCTCGTCCTCGCCCCCTCCGCCCTCGCGGTCGGTGACGTAGCGGTGGACGGCGTGCTCGATCCCCTCCTTCCGGGCGAGGGCGACGGCCGGTGTCGCCGAGCTCGCACCCGTCCTCGCCGCCATCGGGACCAGCCTGCCACCCGCACCCTGCCCGCCGTCCCGCCTCGGATCGGCGACCACCGCCGGTTTCGGGGAGCCGGAGGCCCGCTCAGCCGCCGAGGATGACGTGGCGGTGGCGCTGCGCCTGGTCCTGGGCCGGGTGGTCGGCCCGCCAGTGGTTGCCCCGGCTCTCGGTGCGGGCCTCGGCCGCCGCCACCAGGGCCGACCCGCAGGTGACGAGGTTGGCCACCTCCCGGAGGGCGGCGCTGCCCGGGTCGACGAGGACGGCGCCCGAGGTGGCGGCGCCCACGTCGCCGATGACGACGGCTGCGCCCGCGAGCGACGGGCCCGTGCGCACCACACCCGCCCCCGTCGTCATGCCCCGCTGCAGCCGGTCGAGGAGCTGTGCAGGGTCGGCAGGTGCGGGCTGGCCCACGGCCGCCGCCGGGGGCGCGGGCAGCGCCTGCACGCCGATCTCGACGTGGCCCCCGAGGAGGGGCCGCATGGCGCCCGATGCCACCGGGCCGTCACGACCGGCCTCGATCGCCTCCACCGTCCGGGGGGCGAAGACCATCCCCTCCAGCAGGGAGTTGGAGGCGAGCCGGTTCGCGCCGTGCACCCCGGTGCAGGCCACCTCGCCGCTCGCCCACAGGCCGGGGAGGGTCGTGGCTCCGTCGAGGTCGGTCAGGACCCCGCCGGACAGGTAGTGGGCGGCGGGGGCGATCGGCAGCCAGTCTGCGGCGGGGTCGAGGCCGATGGCCCGGACGGAGGCAGCGATCGTCGGGAAGCGGAGGTCGAACCCGTCGAGGCCGGTGGCGTCGAGCCACAGGTGGTCGACGCCCTGGTCGAGCATGCGGGTCGTCATGGCCCGGCTGACCTGGTCGCGCGGGAGGAGCTCGTCGACGAAGCGCTGACCGGCCGTGTCACGCAGCAGCGCCCCGTGACCCCGCAGCGCCTCGCTCAGGAGGGGTCGCGGCATGGCGGGGTGGTGCAGCGCAGTGGGGTGGAACTGCATGAACTCGACGTCGGCGACGGCCACCCCGGCCCGCAGCGCCATCGCCAGGCCGTCCCCCGTCGACTGGGTGGGGTTCGTCGTCACGGCGAAGAGCTGCCCTGCTCCCCCGGTGGCGAGCAGGACGTGGCGGCTCCTCACCTGCACGGCCGCCCCCGACGGGTCCAGGGCGACCACACCGGCGGCCCGGCCCCGCTCCACCAGCAGGTCGAGCGCGAACCACCCCTCGAGCACCACCGCTGCGGTCTGCTGCACGGCGGCCACCAGCGCCCGCTCGATCTCCGCCCCGGTGGCCGCACCGCCGGCGTGGACGACCCGGGCCGTGGAGTGGCCCCCCTCCCTGGCCAGCTGCAGGGTCCCGTCCCGCTCGGTGTCGAAGACCGCCCCGAGGGCGATCAGCTCGTGCACCCGCGTCGGCCCCTCGTCGACGAGCACCCTGACGGCGTCGAGGTCGCACAGACCCGCGCCTGCCGCGAGCGTGTCGGCGAGGTGGAGGTCGGTGGAGTCCTCGTCGGCGGACAGCACGGCGGCCACGCCACCCTGGGCCCACCTCGTGGCCGACTGGTGCAGCTCCGCCTTCGTCAGCACGCCGACCCGCAGCCCGGCGACGGTCGCAGCCTGGACCGCCGCCGACAGCCCTGCCACGCCGCTGCCGAGGACGAGCAGGTCGAGCTCCCCCCCGCCGGGGGCGGGGCCGGTCACGCCACCAGGTCCCCCGCGACGACCTCGGCGTAGCGGCGGGGATCGGCAGTGACGCGGGCGACCACGTCGGGCGGGACCGGGCGGTTGGCGGTGTCGACGTGCACCACCACCGGCTCGTACCCCTCGAGCTCGGCCGCCTCGTACTCGGCGTAGGTGATGATGATCACCCGGTCGCCGGGGCTGACGAGCCGGGCGGCCGCACCGTTCAGGCACACCTCGCCGGGCCTGCCCACGATGGCGTAGGTCTCGAAGCGGGCCCCGTTGTCGATGTCGAGCACGGCGACCTGCTCGTTCGGCAGGATGTCGGCCTGCTCCAGCAGGACCGGGTCGATCGAGACCGACCCGACGTCGTGGAGGTCGGCGCCGGTCACGGTGGCGCGATGGATCTTCGACTTCAGCATGCGGCGGCGCACGGTTCGAGCTCCTCCCCTTCGGTGGACGCCGCGTCTGCGGTCGCCCCCACGGTCAGTGCAACCCCGCCGCCCTGCCCGCGCTTCCCGCGGTCGAACCACCCGCCCCGCTTCACGGCGGTGTCGAGATCCCGACGTTGTCGATGAGCCGCGCCCGCCCGAAGCGCGCCGCCACCAGGATGCGGAGCTCACCGGCGAGGACGGCGGGGGTGCGCAGGGTGGCGGCGTCGACCACGTCGGCGGCGTCGAGGGCGGCGAGCGGCTCGGCCTCGACGATCGAGCCGACGAGGTCGGTCACGGCCGCCGGCGAGCGCTCACCGGCCGCGACCGCCGACGCACCGGACCGGAGCGCCCGCAGCAGGACCGGGGCGGCGGCACGCTCCTCCGGGGTGAGGTAGGCGTTCCGACTCGACAGGGCGAGGCCGTCCCGAGCCCGGACGACGGGGCAGCCCACCACCTCCACCGGGAAGGAGAGGTCGCCGGCCATGCGGCGCACGATGGCGAGCTGCTGGAAGTCCTTCTCCCCGAAGTAGGCCCGAGCCGCCCCGACGATGGCGAAGAGCTTCGCCACCACCGTCGCCACCCCGTCGAAGTGGGTCGGCCTGAACCGGCCGTCGAGCACCTCCGAGAGGCCGGCGACGTGCACGTTGGTGGCCACCTCGCCCGGGAACATCTCCTCCACGGGGGGCGCGAAGGCGATGGAGGCCCCGGACCGGGCGGCGGCCTCGACGTCGGCCTCGAGCGCCCTGGGGTAGGCGGCCAGATCCTCGCCAGGCCCGAACTGGAGCGGGTTGACGAAGACCGTGAGGACGACCACGTCGCACTCGGCCGCGGCCCGTGACACCAGGCTGAGGTGCCCGTCGTGGAGCGCACCCATCGTGGGCACCAGGCCGACGAGCCGCCCGGCGCACCGCTGCTCCTGCGCCCACGTCCCCAGGTCGGCGGTGCGCTCGACCACCGGGATCCCCGCCACCCGCCCGCTCCTCCCTTGCACCGGTCCTGCCGGCCCGCGACCCGCTGTGAGCCGCGGCGGCAGCCTTGCCTCCACCGGGCCCCGGCCTCCAATCGGCCCCGGACGAGCCCGCGGGAGACCGGCTGCAGGCGACCGCCTCCGTAGCGACCAGCTGCGGGCGTCCGCATGCCGGCCCGCACCAGCTCGAGCGCGACCGGGTGCAGGCGTCCGCCTCCGGGGCGACCAGCTGCGGGGGTCCGCATGCCGGCACCCCACGGGTCGCCAGCGAGAGGCGGCGCCGGTCACGGTCCGGTCGTCGGAGCAGGGCCGCCGGCCCGGGGGACGAGTCGACGGGCAGCGTCGGCGAGCGCCTCGTAGGCAGGGCGCTCCGCCGGGTCGAGCGCAGCGAGGTGGCGGGCCACGGTGGCCTCGTCACCTCGCCTGACGGGGCCGGTCAGGGCAGCGGCCGGGCCTCGGGCGGCGACGTTGGCGAGCGCTCCGGCGGCGAGGGCGAGGTAGGCCTCCAGGGGGACGCCGGCGGCGGCCGCCACCCGGTCCACCTGGCCGAGCAGGGCCACCAGGTGGTTGGCGGCGATGGTGGCCGCCGCGTGGTGGAGCACCCTGTTCTCGTCGGCCACGTGGTGGGCCCTGCCTCCGAGGTCGGCGGCCAGGCGTGCGGCGAGCGGGTCGCCGGCCACGGCGAACCAGGCACCGGCGAGGTCGGTGGCCGGCCCGGGCATGCTCACGATCGGGTGGAGCGACGCCCGCCGCCGGTGCGGCGCGAGGGCGTCGAGCCCGACGGCGCCGGCCAGGTGGGCCACCACCGTCTGGTCCACGGGCTCCACGGCGCCCGCCACCGCGGGGATGGCGGCGTCCGGTGTGGCGATGAGGAGGAGGTCGACGCCGGCAGCCGCAGGCCTGAGGTCGGCGTCGCGACCGAGCACCGAGCGCAGCTCCCACCCTGCGGCGACCAGCCCGGCGCTGACGGACCGACCCGCCCGGCCGGGGCCGATGAGGCACAGTGCTGGCATGGCAGCTCCCTCCCCGACGGCGTTCGAGCCCCGGGACGCTACCGACGGCGGCGCCACCGGGCCGGGTGCCGACCTTCGTCCGGCCGCCCCGTGCCGCCCGTCGTCGTGGAGCCGGGAGCGGGGACCCCGCTGGCACCGGGGCGGTCGTTGAGCGCGAGGGCGTCCCGCCGGGACCGGGCGGGGTCGGCCGGGGGGGGCCGGCGTCGCCGCCGGGCGGGCGCCGGCTGGCGCAGGTGGCTGCTGCGCCTCGGCCTGGTCGGCGTGGCCGGCCTCCTCCTCGTCGTCGCACTGGCGGCGGTCGCCTACCGGTCGGTCGACCTGCCGGCCGAGCCGCCTCGGGCGCAGACGAGCGTCGTCCTCGACGCCGAGGGCAACGTGCTCGCCGAGCTCTACGACGTGGAGAACCGGGTCGACGTCCGCCTCGACGAGGTCTCGCCGACGATGGTCGCAGCGGTCATCGCGGCCGAGGACCGGTCGTTCCGACGCCACAGCGGCATCAACCCGTCGAGCACCATCCGCGCCCTGTGGGTGAACGTCCGAGGCGGCGACCTGCAGGGTGGCTCGACCATCACCCAGCAGCTCGTCAAGAACACGTACCTCACCCCCGAGCGCAGCCTCCGCCGCAAGGCGCAGGAGGCGGTGCTCGCCGTCAAGGTCGACCGCGAGCTCTCGAAGGACGCCATCCTCGAGCGCTACCTCAACACCATCTACTTCGGGCGGGGGGCGTACGGCATCGAGGCCGCTGCCAAGGCGTACTTCGGCCCCACCGCGACCGCCCGGAGCCTGGACGTCGCCCAGTCGGCGCTGCTCGCCGGCCTCATCCGGGCCCCCGAGTCGGCCGACCCGAGCAACGACCCGGAGACGGCGAGGGCCCGCCGGGCCTCGGTGCTCCGCGCCCTGGTGGCCACCGGCGCGATCACCCAGGACGAGGCCACGATGGTGGGGGCCGCCGAGATCGTGACCGTGCCACGGGACGACGGACGAGCCACCCTGCGCGGCTCCACCGCCTACTTCGCCGACCAGGTGCGGGCGTGGGCCGTTCGGACCTTCGGCGAGGCCGCCGCCTTCGGCGGGGGGCTGCGCATCGAGACCTCGCTCGACCCGCGCATGCAGGCTGCCGCCGAGCGGGCGGTGTTCGAGACGCTGAACGAGCCTGGTGACCCCGACGGCGCGCTGGTGGCGCTCGACGAGCGAGGCGCGGTGGTGGCGATGATCGGCGGTCGCAGCTTCGAGGAGAACGAGGTCAACCTCGCCCTCGGGGCCGACGGCGGCAGCCAGGGACGCCAGCCGGGCTCGACGTTCAAGCCGTTCGTGCTGGCGGCCGCGCTCGACGCCGGCATCCCGGTCAACCAGCGCTTCCCCGGGCCGTCCGAGATCACCGTCGACGTGGGCGGTCAGGACTACACCGTGGAGAACTTCGAGGGACAGGGCTTCGGCCAGATCGACCTGACCGCCGCCACCGCCAGCTCGGTGAACACCGTCTACGCGCAGCTCGTGGCCGCCACCGGCGCGCAGGCGGTCGCGGACGCCGCGAGGGCGGCAGGCATCACGACGCCGCTGGAACCACTCCCCTCCATCGCCCTCGGCGTCTTCGACGTCTCGCCGCTCGAGATGGCGAGCAGCTACATGACCTACGCGCGCCGGGGCAACCGGATCACGCCCTGGTACGTCGAGCGGGTGACCGAGGCCAACGGCGCCGTGCTCTACCGGGCCGAGCCCGAGCTCGAGCCGGTGGTGCCGGCGGAGCGGGCGGACCTCATGAACCACGTGCTGCGCGAGGTGATCGTCGACGGCACCGGCACCGCCGCCGACATCGGCCGGCCGGCCGCCGGGAAGACCGGCACCACCCAGGACAACACCAACGCCTGGTTCGTCGGCTACACGCCTCGGCTGGGGGCCGCCGTCTGGATGGGCTACGGCGCAGAAGGCCGGCGGGAGATGAAGGACGTCCGTGGCCGGCGGGTCACGGGCGGTGGGCTCCCCGCCCAGATCTGGCAGCGCTTCATGGCAGCCGCCGTCGAGCCGCTCGACACGGGGAGCTTCGTGGCGCCTCGGGACGAGGACCTCGACCCGACGACGTCCGCCCCCCCGACCACCGCCCGCCGGGCCACCCCGACGACCTCGACGACCTCGACCTCGGCGCCGCCCACCACCGCCGACACGACGGAGGCACCGGAGACCACGACCACGTCGCCGTCCACCACCGCCGCCCCCCAGCCCACGACGACCGAGGCGCCCCCCACCCCGGAGGCGCCCACGACGAGCCAGGCCCCGGCGGCGCCCGAGGCGGCACCGCCGCCGGCTGGCGACGGCGGTGGCGGCTAGGCGGGCGGGATCGGCGCCGGTCGCAACAGGTCCATCGCAGTGCGCACCACGTGGCCCTCGGCCGCGTCGAGGGCGGAGGCCGGCACGAGGGAGGGCGCGAGCTCGGCGAGCGGTGCGAGCACGAAGCGCCGGTCCCACAGCCGGGGGTGGGGGACGACGAGGTCGTCCTCGGCGACGACGAGGTCGCCCACGAGGAGCACGTCGACGTCGAGCGTCCGGGGGCCCCACCGCAGGGCCCGCTCCCGCCCTGCTGCCTGCTCGAGCCGATGGCACTCGTCCAGGAGGGCTCGGGGCGTGCGCGCCGTCTCGAGCTCGACGACGGCGTTCAGGTACGGGCCCTGACCGGTCGGGCCGCCGACCGGGTCGGACTCGTAGACGCCGGAGACGGCGACCACCTCGTCGAGCGAGGCGACCGCCGTGCGCAGGTGGGCCTCCCGGTCACCGAGGTTCGACCCGAGCCCGAGGTAGGCCCGCACGCTCAGGCGACCCCGCTCGGACCGTCGGCGCGGCGGGTGAGGCGCACCCCAGACGTCGCGAGGTCGTGGGGGACGGGGGGCCGCAGCTTGCGCAACCAGACGGTGACGGCGTCGATGCGGGGATCGACGGCCAGGACGGCGTCCGCGAGGCGAGCGCCGAGGTGCTCGAGGAGGACGGCGTGGCCGCTCGTGACCACGTCCGACACCACGGCGCAGAGGGCGCCGTAGTCGACGGTGTCACCCAGGTCGTCCGTCGATCCGGGGGCAGCGAGGTCGAGCTCGACGTCGAGGTCGACCTCGAGCGGCTGCGGCCGGTCGAGCTCCTCGGGGAGGGCGCCGCAGCGGCCGAGGAGCCGCAGGCCCCGCAGCTCGATGGCGTCGGGGCCGGCGCTCAGGCTGCGGCCTCGTCGGCGAGGACCCGGGCCAGGGCGACCAGCTCACGTCCGGACGGGCCGAGCTGGCGCGAGAGCAGCTGCTCGCTCATGGCGATGGCCCGGGTCGACTCGGGCACCAGGTTCGAGAAGACGAGGTAGCCGGCGATCGTCCCGTGGAGGCGGTCACCGACCTCGTCCTGGTGGACGAGCAGCTTGGCACCGTCCGCCAGCTGCCGGCGCATGTCCGGGTACAGCGTCGACAACACCGACCTCGGCTCGTCGTGGAGGCCGAACGGCAGGTGCTGGTACGGCACCTGGAGCTCCCCGTAGGCGTGGAGGTTGTGGGGTGACGCCAGGAGGCTCACGATCGACGTGAACCCCTGCTGGCGGATCCAGATGATCTCCTCCTGCCGCCGCACGCGGCGGTGGCTGTCGCCGTAGCCACCGGGCCGTTCGGAGACGGCCAGGCGGTCCTTGATCACCCAGGTGAAGTTGCGGGGGACGATCCCCTGTGCCCACTTGCCCTTCACGAGCCTCCTCCTCGGCCCGCAGCGAGGCTGCCCGGGCTCCGCTCGCGACCGGGCTCCGTCCGCGTCATGCCGCCACCTCGTCCCCGAGCAGGCGGGCGGCGGCGACCGTGGCGGCGACGTCGTGCACCCGCACCATCCCCGCCCCCTGGGCCAGCGCCCACACCGCCGTGGCCACCGAGGCCTCGAGGCGGTCCTCGACGCCGGCGCCACCGGTCAGGCGACCGAGGAAGCCCTTCCGGCTCGTCCCCACGAGGACGGGCAGCCCCGTGGCGACGAGCTCGTCGAGCCGGGCGAGCAGCTCGAGGTTGTGGCCGTCGTCCTTGCCGAACCCGATCCCGGGGTCGATCCACACCTCACCCACCCCGGCCTCGATCCCCCGAGCAGCCCGCTCGACCAGGTGCTCGCGCACCTCGGACACCACGTCGTCGTAGCGGGGGTCCTCCTGCATCGTCGCCGGCTGCCCCCGCATGTGCATCGCGACCCATCCCACGCCGGCGCTGGCAGCGACCCCGAACAGCGAGGCGCTGACGTCGTTGACGAGCGTGGCCCCGGCCTCGACCGCGGCCTCGGCCACCGCTGCGTTGCGGGTGTCGACCGAGACCCGCACGTGCGGGGCGAGCGCGGCCACCACCGGCACGACCCGTCGCCGCTCCTCCTCGACATCGACCTCGGCTGCGCCGGGACGGGTCGACTCGCCTCCCACGTCGATCACGTCTGCGCCCTCGGCCACGAGCCCGATGCCGTGCTCGACGGCCGCGTCGGGGTCGAGGAAGCGCCCGCCGTCGGAGAACGAGTCGGGGGTGGCGTTCACGATCCCCATCACCAGCCCGCGCACCGTGCGATCGTACGCGCCCGCAGCGGTGGACCCGACGGGGCCGATCGGTTCAACGAGGCGCGTGGATGAACGCCATGGCCTCGGCCCGGGTGGCCGGGTTCGAGCGGAACAGGCCCCGCACGGCCGAGGTGACGGTCGTCGAGCCCGGCTTCCGGACGCCGCGCATCGACATGCAGAGGTGCTCCGCCTCGATCACGACGAGCACGCCCCTCGGCTGCAGCGTCGCCTCGAGCGCCTCCGCGATCTCCGTCGTGAGGCGCTCCTGGACCTGTGGCCGCTTTGCGAAGCCGTCGACCAGGCGGGCCAGCTTCGAGATGCCGGTGATGCGCCCGTCGTCGCCGGGGATGTAGGCGACGTGGGCGCTCCCGTGGAACGGGAGCAGGTGGTGCTCGCAGCTGGAGTAGCACGCGATGTCGCGGACCATCACCATCTCGTCGTGGTCGGCGGCGAACGTCACCTCGAGGTGGTCGCCGGGCCGCTGGCGCACGCCGGCGAAGATCTCGGCGTACATGCGGGCCACGCGGGCGGGGGTCGACCTGAGGCCGTCCCGCTCAGGATCGTCGCCGACGGCGAGGAGGATCTCCCGCACGGCGGCCTCGATGCGTCCGTGGTCCACCCGGCCGAGGTGGGGGTCGGTCGGCTCGGGGAGGCCGGTCACTCCGGCTGGACGGTCCTCGTGAAGCGCAGCCGGCGGCGGGCGGGGGTCGCCGGAGGAGCAGGGGGCTCGGGCACCGGCGCCGCCGACGCGGCGGTCACCCCCGCACCGGCCCGTCCCTGGGGCTCGGCGGGGTCGACGGGGACCGCAGGCTCGGGGACGGTGCCCCCGACCCGCCACACGGGGAGGTGCCCGAAGATCTCGAGCAGCGCCGGCGTGTCGAGGGTCTCCCGCTCGACGAGGGACTCGGCCAGGTGGTCGAGCGTCGCCCGGTGGGTGGTGAGGATCTTCTCGGCCTCCTGGTGGGCCGTGTCGATCAGCACCCGCACCTCGGCGTCGATGGTGGCCGTGACCTCGTCCGAGTAGAAGGTGGAGCTGCCCGACTCGCGTCCCAGGAAGGGGTCGGTCTGGCGGGTCCGCATCTGCTGGGGCCCGATGGCGTCGGTCATGCCGAACTCGGTGACCATCGAGCGGGCGATCGTGGTGGCCCGCTCGATGTCGTTCTGGGCGCCGGTGGTGGGGTCGCCGAACACGAGCTCCTCCGCCGTGCGGCCGCCGAGCAGCATCGCGAGCTCGTCCCGCAGCTCGGAGCGGGACTGCATGTGCTTGTCCTCGGTGGGCAGGGCGAGCGTCCAGCCGAGGGCACGTCCCCTGGCGATGATCGAGACCTTGTGGATCGGGTCGGTGTTCGGCAGGACGTGGCCGACGAGGGCGTGCCCGGCCTCGTGGTAGGCGATGATCTGCTTCTCCCGGTCGTTCATGACCCGGCTCTTGCGCTCGGGCCCGGCCATCACCCGGTCGATCGCCTCCTCCATCTCCGACATGCCGATGGTGGTGCTCCCCCGCCTGGCGGTCAGCAGCGCGGCCTCGTTCATGAGGTTGGCGAGGTCGGCGCCGGTGAAGCCCGGGGTCCGGCGGGCGAGGACGTCGATCTCGATGTCGGGGCCGAGCGGCTTGCCCTTGGCGTGGACGTTGAGGATGGCGCGACGGCCTTCGAGGTCGGGGCGGTCGACCACGATCTGGCGGTCGAAGCGTCCGGGGCGCAGCAGCGCCGGGTCGAGGATGTCGGGCCGGTTGGTCGCTGCGATGAGGATCACGCCGGTCCTGGCGTCGAAGCCGTCCATCTCCACGAGGAGCTGGTTGAGCGTCTGCTCCCGCTCGTCGTGGCCGCCGCCCATCCCCGAGCCCCGGTGGCGGCCGACGGCGTCGATCTCGTCCACGAAGATGATGGCCGGGCTGTTCGCCTTCGCCTGCTCGAAGAGGTCCCGCACCCGGCTGGCGCCCACGCCGACGAACATCTCGACGAAGTCCGACCCCGAGATCGAGAAGAACGGCACGCCCGCCTCACCGGCCACGGCGCGGGCGAGGAGGGTCTTGCCCGTCCCCGGGGGCCCGAACAGCAGGACCCCCTTGGGGATCTTGGCCCCGATGGCCTGGAACTTGGCCGGGCTCTCCAGGAACTCCTTGATCTCCTGCAGCTCCTCGACCGCCTCGTCGGCACCGGCGACGTCGGCGAAGGTGACCTGGGGCTGGTCCTTGCTCACCCGCTTGGCCTTGGCCTTGCCGAACTGCATGACCTTGCTCCCGCCGCCCTGCGCCGAGTTGAGGAAGAAGAGGAAGACGCCGATGATGAGCAGGAACGGGAGGAAGTTGAACAGCAGCGAGAGCCAGAACGAGCCCTCCTGCTGCGTCGTCTCCTGCGGCACGTCGGCGCTGCGCAGCAGCTCGCTCACCCGGTCGTACGACTCGGTGCCGATCTCGGTCTCGTAGGCCGTCCCGTCGGTGAGCTCGCCGGTGACGGCGGAGGTCGACTCCCCGACGGCGATCTCGGCGTCGGCGACCTGGCCGGCCTCGACGCGGTCGACGAACTCGTCGTAGCGCAGCGCCTCTCGATCCTCACCGCCGCCGAGGCTCTGGCTGGCGACGAGCAGCACGACCAGGGCCACCACGACCCAGAAGACGACGCTGCGGCGGAGCTTGTGCACGACGGGTCACTCCGATGGCGGTCGGCGGTAGGTCGGGCCAGGCTACCGACGACATCGTGGTCACGCCCCGCGCCGGAGGCGCCAGGCGCGGGAGCGGCCCGGCGCGCCGGTCGCTGCCCTCAGCCGGCGCCCTCCCAGACGCAGATGTAGGGGAGGTTCCGGTGCTTCTCGGCGATGTCGAGGCCGTAGCCGACGACGAACACGTTGGGCACCCGGAAGCCGGTGTAGCGGAGGTCGGGCACCTCGCTCTCCTCCCGCACGAGCAGGGCGCACACCTCGAGGCTGGCCGGGTTGCGGGCCTCGAGGTTGCGGCGGAGGAACGAGAGGGTGAGGCCGCTGTCGACGATGTCCTCCACCAGGAGCACGTGCCGGTCGGTGAGGTCGAGGTCGAGGTCCTTCACGATCCGCACCACCCCGCTCGTCTTCGTGGCGCTGCCGTAGGACGACACCGCCATGAAGTCGAACTCGACCTCGAGGTCGATGGCGCGGGACAGGTCGGCGAGGAAGAGGAAGGCCCCCTTCAGCACGCAGATGAGCAGCGGCGGGTCGTCCCGGTAGTCGGCGGTGATCTGCGCACCGAGCTCGGCGATGCGACGCTGCAGCACGTCGGCGGGGATGAGGACCTCGCCGAGCTCGGGGGCGGGGGTCCTGACCACCGCGGGAACCTAGCCCTCGTGGGGGCCCTCCGGGCCGGCCCGCTCCAGGCGCAGCCGCCCGCCGGTCCGTGCCACCCGCAGGCCCCCACCCACGTCCGCCGCCACCCGCTCGCCCCGGGCCACGACCAGCACCCGCTCGAGCGTGGCGGCGTCGGGGGGGTAGGGCGGGTCGGCCTCGGTGAGCCAGCGCCGGAGCGCCCGCCGGGCCAGGGGCACGGGCGCGGCCGCCAGCGCCCCGGCGTCGAGGGGGTCGAGCCTCGCCGCCTGGGCGTCGAGCAGGTCCGCTTCCTCACCGGCCAGCGTGGCGGTCCGGGTGAGCAGGGGCACCACGTCCCGACCCGCCACCTCGTCCAGGAGGGGCAGCACCTCGTGTCGGACGCGGTTGCGCCGGAAGGCCGGGTCGACGTTGCTCGGGTCGACGACCGGGTCGAGCCCGGAGACGAGGCAGACGGCGTGGGTCTCGGCGCGACGGAGGGCGAGCAGGGGCTTGCAGGAGCCGGGTCGCATGCCGCGGAGCCCGTCGGGACCGGCGCCCCTGAGCAGGTGCAGCAGGAGCGTCTCGGCCTGGTCGTCGGCGGTGTGGCCGGTCATGGCGCCCGACGGCAGCACGTCGCGCCTCGCCGCCCTCGCCCGTGCCTCGAGGTTCGGCCCCGGCGCCACGTCCACCCGCCTCGCCTCGAACCGGGCGCCGAGCCCCGCCGCAGCGTCCCGCACCACGTCGGCCTCGGCAGCGGACCCGGACCGCAGGCCGTGGTCGACGTGCACCGCCGTGACGTCGAGTCCCGCCGCCACCGCCAGGACGAGCAGGGCCAGCGAGTCGGCCCCGCCCGACACCGCCGCGGTGACCACCGTCCCCGGCGGGGGGAAGCGGCACCGTGACAGGAGCGCAGCCGCTGGCGACGTCGAGCGCACCGCTACCGGGCGCAGGGGACGTGGCGGAGGTGGCGGTCGCGCCACCGAGCCGCGGAGCTGGCGCAGGCTGGCCGCCGCGCGCCACCACGCCGGCGCCTCACACCCCCGGCACCCCAGCCGGCGCCCGCGCCGCCGACGCCCGGTCGATCCACTGCGCCGGGTCGCGGATCTCGGCGATGCTCGGCAGCCACTCGGGCCCGACCCACGCCTGCTCGAGCAGCTCCATCCCGCCGGCCGCCTCGACCGCCTCGATGAACGCCTCGCCCTGGGCGTACTGGTTGATCTTCGCCTCGAGCCCGATGAGCTGCTGGAGGAGCTTGGCCGGCCCCGAGCGCTGCGCCCGCCGCGCCCGCAGGACGTTGCTGAAGCGCTCTGCCGAGGGGATGAGGTGGGCGCCGGCGCGGTCCATCGTGACGTCGCCGTGACCCTCGAGCAGGCTCATCATCCCGCCGATCCGGCCGAGGGTCTCGCGCTGGTCGTCGGAGGCGAGGAGCGCCACCAGCCCCCCCTCCTCGAGGGGGTTCCGTCCGGCCCGGACCTCGTCGGCCGCCTTCCGCAGGGCGACGAGGAAGCGCTTGGGGTCGGTGTCGACGCCGCTCAGGCTCTCGTCCACCAGCCCGAGGAAGTGGCCGCGGAGCCACGGGATCCCGGTGAACTGGGCCCGGTGGGTGACCTCGTGCAGCGCCAGCCACAGCCGGAACTCCCGAGGCGGGAACCCGTAGCGCTTCTCCAGCGCGAGGACGTTCGGCCCGACGTAGTAGACGAGGTCCTGCTCGTCGGCGTCCTCCTCCTCCACGATGAGGAGGTCGTACTGGCCGAGGACACGGGTGGACATCCAGCCGAGCATCGCCCCCACCTCGGCCCCGGCGACGTTCCGCGTGACGACGGCACCCGGTCCGCGCTCGGGCACCTTCTCCGCCAGCTTCTCGGTGAGCGGCCGCAGGAGCCGCCGGAACGACGCCAGGTTCGCCTGCACCCAGCCGGCGCGGTCGGTGACGCGCGCCCGGGCGGGCCCCGCTGCCGGCACGAGCCCCGTCGTCTTCGTGACGAGCGCCTCCGCCTCGGCGGTGAGCTCGTCGAAGTCGGCCGCCAGCGAGTCGGCGTGGTACGAGTCGGCGAAGGGGTCCCGCCCCCCGACCCGGGCCGCGACCTTCGCAGCGGTGTCCCAGGCGATCGGCTCAGACATGTGCCCTCCGTCCAGCTGCTTCGTCCGACCGGTCCGCTACCGCCGCGGGTACTTCAGCGACTCGACCTTCTTGAGGTAGCCGACGATCGTCGCGAGGATCGCCAGCAGCGCCCCGGCGACGAGGGGCACGGCGATCCAGTAGTGCCACACCTTGGCAGCGAGCGTGGGGTCGAGGTCGGCGAGGACGGCGTCCATGTCCCGAGCGTACGCCCGGCCGGACGCCGCCGTGTCCGCCCGGCGACCGGGCCGGAGCCGCAGGTCGGGCCCGGAGGACCCTCAGGCGGCGTCGATCTTCCGCCCCCTGGTGCGGGGGACGACCATCGGTGCGTGGAGGCTGCACCACGCACCGTCGTTGTAGATCGACAGGCGCGTGCCGCACCCGTCCTCTCCGCACACCCGCCCCGCCTCGGCCTTCGGCGACGTCGCCTCCGTGCTCGTGAAGCGGTGCCCGCTGACGCTCGGTCCGTCCATGGACCGTGCAACCGGCCGACGCCGGTCCGCATTCCGGTTTTACAACTAAAAACTTCGCTCAGTCCGAGGTGGCCGGATCCTTCGCCAGGAGCATGGCGATGCGCTCCTTCAGCGCCTCGGGCACCGTCTCCCGGCAGTGGTGCGAGATCACCACCCGCAGCTCGGCCTCGAACTCGAACGCCTCCAGGCACGAGTGGCACCCGTCGAGGTGCCCGCTGATCGCCGCACGCCGGGCCTCGGTCAGCTCGCCGTCGAGGAACGTGTACAGCTCGCGGATGGCGTCCTGGCAGTCCTCCACTGGCACGTCACTGCTCAACGTGGGCCCGTCACGATTTCTTCCGTCCCCCTGCTCGAGCCGACGGAGGCGTCCGTCCGGCCTGAGGCTGCGGGACCCCGTCGTCCCGGTCGGCCCGCCCGTCCTGCTGGGGCGAACCGTCCGGCTCGTCGGGGTCGTCCGGGTCGCCGGTGAGGAGGCCCTGGTTCGTGGCGAACTCGAAGAGCGCCTTCTGGAGGTTCTTGCGCCCCCGGTGCAGGCGGCTCATCACCGTGCCGATCGGGATCTCGAGGATCGAGGCGATCTCCTTGTAGGAGAACCCCTCGACGTCAGCCAGCAGCACCGCCATGCGGAACTGCTCCGGCAGCGCGTCGACGGCCGCCTTCACCTCGGCCTCCGAGAACAGGTCCATCAGCTCGTCCTCGGCGCTGCGACCCGCACGCGCCTCCTCCAGCCCGCCGAGGCGGCGGTAGAGGTAGAAGTCCTCGACGTCGTCGAGGTCGGTCTCGTCGGGCCGGCGCTTCGCCGCGCGGTACCGGTTGATGAAGGTGTTCGTGAGGATCCGGTAGAGCCAGGCCTTCAGGTTCGTGCCCTGCTCGAAGGAGCCGAAGCCGCGGTAGGCCTTGAGGTACGTCTCCTGGACGAGGTCCTCGGCGTCGGCCGGGTTGCGGGTCATGCGCAGGGCAGCCGAGTAGAGCGACGGCATGAGGTCCATCGCCTGCTCGGTGAACGTCGCCTGATCAGCCATCCGCCCCCCTTTCTACCGGCCCCTCCCGGCGGAGGTCGCAGCCACGTCGCGACCTGCCCGCGGGTCGGCGAGGCTGGTGCGCGCTGCGATGCGAGCTCAGGCCGGCGGCTCCCCACAGCGGCGGGGATCGCCCCGGTAGACCGCCACCTCCGAGCCGGGACGGGGGAGCGCCGCCACCCGCCGGTACAGCTCCTCCGCGCTCGACGACGAAGCTCGAGCTCTTTCGACCGCACGGACACGAGCGTCGCGCTCGGCCAGCGGCAGGGCGCTCGCCCGGCCCACCAGCTCGAGATCGTGGTCGTCGGCAGACGCTGAGACCTCCTCGTTCACCGTGACGAGCAGGGTGGCAGCTCCGCCGGTGCAGCCGACGCGGTGCCGGCCGTACTTGGCGTCCTGCTCCGGGCCCACCTCGACCCGTCGTCCCGCCCGCTCGAGCTGGAGCGCCAGGCCGTCGGCGTACGAGTTGGCGCTGAGCGAACCCTCCGCCTGGAGGTGCACGACATCCACCTCGTCGTGGAGGTTGGCGCGGACGTCAGCCGCCAGCTCCCCGACGATCCGTGACTCGTCGCCCGTCGGCGTGCCGGCCCGTGCGGCCGCCACCGAGTTCACGACGAGGAGCACCACGCCGACGACGGCCGACCAGAAGGCGAGTGGTCGGTCCACCCCGGGCCTCACCTCGCCCACCCACCTGGCCGCCGTGGCACCGACGAGCAGCCACGCCATGAGCCCCACGACCCACGTCCACACGGTCAGGTACGGCAGGAGATCACCGACGACACGGGACACCGACACCACAGCCGTGACAGCCAGGGCGGCGACCAGCGCCGCGAGCCACGTGATGTCTCGCCAACCACGACGCTTGGCGAGCAGGCCGGAGAGGACTGCGGGGAGCACTGCGACAGGGACGCTCGTCGAGGGGAGCTCGATCGCACCGGTGAAGGCGTTGACCGGACGCCGACCGACGAGCCACTCGGGGGCCGGTCCCAGCTGGAGGGTCACCGCACGCAGCCCCTGCGCCAACCCGCCGGTGGCATGGTCATCCGAGTAGTAGTCGACGAGTGCCCGGAGGTTCCCTGGCTGGTGCAGCAGCTGCTCGAGCACAGGTGGGAGCCACAGGACGCCGAGGACCGAGCAGCTGAGTGCGGCGGGGGCGAGCCAGCCGGTCGGACGTGACCGGACGAAGCCGAGCACTGCCACGACGGCGACCACCACCGTCACAGGGGCGTAGCCGATGTGCGACTGGACCACGAGAGAGCCCAGCACCCCCGTCGCAGGCAGCGCCCACCGCTTCCCGACGGCGAGCGACCAGGCTGTCAGGACGAGCAGCGCGAAGGGCAGCAGTGGAAGGTGGGGGTTCCACGGGTCCCGGAGGAACTGAGGGCCGAGGGCCCGGACCATGAGGCCTGAGAGGGCGAAGGTCAGGGCGCCGACGACGGGTCCGCCTCGACGCCAGCCGATCGCCGTGATCCCGACCAGCGCACCGGTGTTGACGAGGACCGAGCCGACGACGATGCCAGCCGAAGAGCTGCCGAGGAGCCGGTAGGGCACCGCGAGGAGGTAGTAGAGCATCGGCCCTGGATGGCTCCAGCCGAAGCGCGAGTAAGGACCGAGGAGGACCTCCTCGCTCCCGACGTCTCGGACGTGGAGCTCGATCAGCGCGATGTCGGCGTTCGGGTGGTACCTCGCACCTGCGCAGACCAGCGCGATGACACTGCAGGTGGCCGGCACCAGCCACGAACCCGCCAGCACGGCCTGCCCGCGACGCCCGGAGGTGGCTCTCCTGACCAGGGTGCTCATCGAGCCTCGCACGTGCCCCCCAACGAGGCCCCCGCGAGGCGGGACCGATCTCCATCCCCCGGCGAACGCCGCCCGAAGTGTTCCATGCAGGCGCCTCGCGATCGAACCGGTCGCCGGCGATGAAGGCCCCCCGGGCCCCTGCGGACGCGACCTCTACGCTGACGACGGACCGACGAGACCGGGCACGTGCCCGTCCCGTCGGCGACCCGTGGTCCGGCCCCGGAGGCGAAGATGACGAACGAACGGCTGGAGGTCCAGCGGACCATCGCCGCCGAACCGCCGGCGATCTTCCGGGTCCTGTGCGATCCGGAGGGCCACGTGGCGATCGACAGCTCCGGGATGCTGATGTCCTCGACGGGCTCGCCGGTCACGGCGACGGGCGACACCTTCGTCGTGCACATGGACCGTGAGGCGCTCAACGACCACCCGCTGGGCGAGTACGACGTGACCGTCGAGATCACGACCTTCGAGCAGGACCGGGAGATCGCCTGGTCGCCCGCCGGGGTGGTCCGCCCACCCATCGGCCACGTGTACGGCTACCGGCTCGAGCCGGTCGAGGGAGCCACCCTCGTCACGTCCTACTACGACTGGTCGGAGATCGACCCGGTGTGGCGCGACGCCGGGATCTTCCCGGTCCTGTCCGAGGGTGCGCTGCGCGCGACGCTCGGGATCCTCGCCCGGACGGTGGTGCGGGGGTCCGCCCCCGCCGCCTGAGCGGGACCGTCTCGGCGCTCCTCCACCCGGACCGCGGCAGTGGTCCATGGGCTCCGGCCGCCTGCGCGGCCTTCGTCTCGTCCCCGCCGGCGAGGGCCGGCAGGACGACGATCAGGCGCGACCCCGGCGGCCGGGCCGGCCGTCGTCGTCGCGCTGGTGCTTGCCGCGCTCATCGGCGTGCCTGCCGCGCTCCTTGTCGTCGTGCCTGCCGCGCCCCTTGTCGTCGTGGCTGCCGCGCTCCTTGTCGTCGTGCTTGTGCTCCTGGGTCCAGCGGGCCGCCTGGCGGTGCACGATGTCGACGAGGTCACCGAGGGCGATGTTGGCGTCGACCAGGTGCAGGCCCCAGGTCGGGTCGGGGGAGGGTCGGATCACCGGTGCGGTGCCCTGCGGGGTGAGCTGGAGCACGTTGGCGCCGTTCTCGGAGGAGCAGGTGGCCGCGTACGCATCCCGTGCCTCCACCCAGGGCGTCGTGGCCGTGAGCGGGGGGAGGCCGAGCACGCTGATGGCGCCGGCGATGATCGTCCCGGGTGCGAAGGGCTCGGTGGGGTTGATCACGTCGGCGCTGCCGGTACCGCCCCGCAGCGAGGTCGGGTTGGTGCAGAGCACCTCGAGGTCCGGGTTGCTCGTGCGCCCGAACCGGGCGTTCTCGGGGACCGGCCCCATGTAGGCGGAGAAGGCGATGACGCAGCCGGTCTGCTTGGCCCGGTGACAGGCGGGGATGTTCTGGAAGTCGCCACCCACGTCCGACCCCCTCCGCACGGTCACGTTGCCGCCGAGGAGCAGGGCCGAGACGAGCCTCTCCCGCACCTCCGGGTTGGGGTCGACCTCCTCGCGGATCAGCCGGCGGAGGACGCCGGTGCCCTGGGAGTGGCCGATGAAGACGACGCCCCGGCCGTCGTTGTCGTGCTCCAGGTAGTCGAGCCAGGCGCTGCGCACGTCCTGGTAGGCCGTCTCCCGCATGGCGGGGGTGACGGTGGTCGGGGCGAGCAGCCCCGGCACGGTGATCTGGCGGTACACCGGGGCGAACACCCGGCACTCGCTCGAGTAGCGGGCCGCCTGGTAGAGGGCGATGCTGCGGAGCTCGGGGTCGACGGAGAAGTCGGCCTGCGGCGTCGGCTGGTTGCTCGTCGTCGGGTAGACGTAGAAGCAGTCGACCTCCGCCTTGCGAGCCGGCTTCGGCGTCTCGACGCCCACGACGTCGCCGGTGTTGTCGTACACGGTGGTCGTGAGGTCGGGCTCGCACGGGTTGTCGGGCAGGCCGGGGCGACACAGCCACGTCGTCACGGGCTGCGCCTGGGCACTGGCCGGTGAGGCGGCGCTGGCGAGGAGCGGCACCAGCGCTGCCAGTGCGGTCACGGACGCCACGATGGAACGGCGGAGCGGGGTCATGTGACGGAAGTTACAGATGCCCGACGCACAGGTCGAACCCGCCCGCTGTCTCTCGGAGCGATCCGGCGCGTTGCGCTGTCGCACCTCCTCCGTACGGTTCGCGACATGGAGAACCGTGTTGACGCAGACACCGAGCGGCGGCCGGGAGCGGTGGTCGAGGGTGGCCGTGCCGTGTGCCACCGGCGGCGGTCGGCACCCGGCCAGCTGATCGAGCGTGTCGAGCACCTCGAGCACCTCGAGCACCTCGAGCACCTCGAGCACCTCGAGCAGCGGGTCATCGACCTCAGGCGACGGGTCGCCGAGGTCGAGCAGCGAGTCGAAGAGCTGAGACGACGGTGCGCACCGTCGAGCCGTCCCCCCTGAGGCAGGGACCGACGATGCTCCGTCCACCTCGGGACGGTGCCCTGCAGCAGCCAGGCCCCCGACGTCCTCCGTCACCCGGCAGTCAGGGCCCAGGCGACGGAGCGCACGGACGACCCAACGTAGTGTCACCGGCGTGACCACGATGACGACGACCAGCGGGCCGGCCCGATCATCAGCCGCGCCGGGTGCGGGGCCGGCCGACCCCGTCCGCCGGCGATCGATCCTCTGGCCCCTGCTCGCCCTCGTGGCGGTGCCGGCGCTCGTGTCGGCCGCACTGCTGGTGTTCGACATCGGGAGCAGCTACCTGCCGGCAGCCGACCTCGCGTTGATCGAGATGCAGGTCCGTGACGTGGGACGGGAAGCGGTCCTCACCGGCCTCTACTCGAGGGAGGACTGGAGCCATCCCGGCCCTGCGCAGTTCTACGTGCTCGCACCGTTCTACTGGTTGACGGGCGGTGCGTCCGTGGGCCTGTACCTGGGTGCCCTCGCCGTGAACCTCGCATCCTTCGTCGGCATGGTGATCGTCGCCCGGCGACGTGGCGGCACACCGCTGCTCCTGATGACGCTCCTCGCCGGCTCCCTCCTCATGCGGACGCTCGGAGCCGACTTCCTCCGGGACCCGTGGAACTGCTATCTGACCGTGCTGCCCTTCGGCCTCGTCGTCTTCCTCGTGTGGTCCCTGACCGCACGAGATGTGTGGGCCCTGCCGTGGGCCGTGGGGGCGACGTCGTTCGTCGCGCAGGCCCACGTCGGCTACGTGGTGCTCGGCTTCCCGCTGCTCGCACTCGGCGTCCTCTGGCTCGGCGTCGGTGTGCTCCGTGACGGCGACGGGGAGCAGCGGCGGCGCCTCATCCGCGCCGCGCTCGTTGCCGGACTCGTCGGTGCCGTGCTGTGGTTGCCGCTGCTCATCGACGTCGTTCGGAACGCACCCAGCAACCTCGGGAACATCGTCGAGTACTTCCAGAGCAACGCAGAAGAGGCACACACCATCGGTGACGGGTGGAACGTCCTGTCTGCCCAGTTCTCCGCCCTGCCGGAGTGGCTGACCTGGCACCGCACGCCGATCTGGTTCTCCGGGGAGCCCCCCTCCCTCTACGAGCCGCCGCTGCCGCTGCTGCTGGCCTTCGTGGCCGTCGCCGGGGTCGCGCTCTGGAAGCGACGCATCAGCGACGCCCGCCTGCTCGTGGTGACCTGGGCGGCGACCGTCGGCCTCGGGATCATCGCGATCGCCCGGACCATCGGTCCCGCCTTCGACTACCGGCTCCGCTGGACCTGGGTCTTGGGGATGGTCGCCTTCGTCATCATCACGTGGGGCGCATGGTCGCTCGTCTCGAGCCGGTGGGATCGGGCCGGTCGGGTGCTGGGACCGGTCGCGGTCGCGCTGATCGTGGCGGTCACCGGCGCCAACGTCGTGAGCGCACTCGACCGGACCCTCCCCTACGAGTCGGACCACGAGGTGCTCAGCGCCCTCGTTCCCGGCGCGCTCCGAGCAGTGGATGGTGCCGACGGCGAGGTTCTCGTGACCGACACGCTGGCGGGGTCGTGGTACACCCGTGGCATCGTCCTCCAGCTGGAGCGCCACGGATCTGACGTGCGGGTGCCGGATGACCGGGGCGAGCTCTTCGGTGACAGCCGCGTGGTGAGCGAGGGGACGCCGCAGGCCCGTCTGCACGTCGGGGTCGACGGGGAGCTCGAGGCGCTGGCGAACGACCCGGGCCTCCGGTTGGTGTCCGAGTGGCGGTCGATGACCACCCTCGAGGTCGAAGAGATGGAGGACAGGGTCGCCGAGCTCGACGAGGATCTCGCAGCCGGGCGGATCGAGCCCAGCGAGCACGCCGTCGCTGTGTACCGCATCCGCACCGCCGCTCTCGACGGCGGGATCGTCTACGCCGCTGCGGTGTACGTCGACACCACGCTGCCTGGCTGAGGTCCGAGGCGGAGCCCATGCGTCGGGACCGTCCTGCGTCCAGCGTGGCCCTCGTCTCGGTCGTTGCCGTCGCGCACGTCGCGATGCAGCGGTCCTCGACGGTCCGGATCGCTTCTCCTCGATCATCGCTGCTTCCCGACCTGCGAAGCGTCGCATGTACCGGTGCACCAGTCGCCGCTCACAGGTCGCTGCCGACGGTCTGACGACGCAGGCCGAGCGGGCGTCGATCATCGGTGGCCCCGCAGCCGACAGGGCCACGACGCCTTCCTCATCGGCGAGACCACCACGCCCACGATCGCGGCCCCACGCCCCCCGAGCGGGTCGAGACGATGGGCGCTTCAGCGGGACGACCGGACGCGCGGCGTCGCCCGTGGCTCCTGCCTGATGCGGACGAGGGCGGAGCACCCGCAGGACCGCACGAGCGGGTCCAGGGAGGGAGGGCCCTGTCTCAGCCCCTGCCTACCTTTCGGCCATGGGCGAACGTGAGGATGCCGAGAACGAGCGCAGGAGCAAGGGCATGGTCGACGGGGTGAAGCCGGTTCGCTACTGGCGGCAGCGCCCGACCGTCGACCAGCTGGCCGCACTGGTGGAGCAGCTCGAGCAGCGGGTCACCGAGCTCGAGCGTCGCCGGTGACGTCCGCAGAGGGGCGGACCACGTCCCGGGGTGAAGGTGGCGACCCGGGGCCCGGCGGTCGGATCGAGCCCACGGGGGCGAGGACCCGGCTCCCTGCCGGCACATCGGTGATGACGACGGCGCCTGGACCGATCCGGACGTCGTCGCCGATCTTCACCTCGCCCGTGACGATCGACCCGGGGCCGAAGTGGACGCGGTCGCCGACGGTCGGGTACCCGCCGTGCTCGTGGGAGGCAGCGCCCAGCGTCACGTTGTGGCGCACGACGCAGTCGTCGCCGATGACCGACCCCACGACGAAGACGACGCCATGGGCGTGCGGGAGCGACAGCCGTCGTCCGATCCGTACGCTCGGCGGTATCTCGATGCCGTAGGCAGCGGAGACGCGGCGGTGGGCGAACTGGTGGAGGCGTCGCAGAGCTCGGCTGACGCCACGGTCGTCCGGAGCGATGGCGGAACCGAGGCGGTGCACCACGAGGGCGTGGAACCCAGGGTCGAGCGGGTGGCGGAGGTGGGTGGCGAAGTCCTCCTTGATGAGCCCCCAGGCGCCCGTCCTCTGGCTCGAGTCCATGGTGCTCTGTCGGCACGACCTGCCTGTCCGTTGAGGCGTGGAGCCCTGGCTTCTGCCACGTCGCCACCTCCGTCGAGCGGCAACGGGTCGCTGCCCGGTCTCGTCAGCCGCCGGTGCGAGCCCCCCGCCGGGCGCGATGAGGCAGTCCAACCTCCGTCTCCTGCGCTCTCACACCTGACCGTCCCTCGTCAGTGGCGTGCGGCCGCCCCGGCGTCAGACGAGGGAGAGGGTGGGCACCGCGGGTGGTGCGGCCCCTCTGGATCGGGCCGATGCGCCAAGGGAGGAATTCGAAGCCCTCCGACGGCGACGAACCGAGAACCACTCGCTGCTCAACCGCTTGAAGATCGCCGGGGTGGCCAGGGGAGGGCGCGCAGAACGCCTCGCCTGGCCGCTGACGGAGATGTCCGTTGTGGGGGTGGATGGCGGCTGGCCCGGTACCCCGAGCCGAGGCGTCCTGCCGTCGGGGCCGCTCTGAGCACTGAAGTTCGCGCTTCGCGCTGGGTCCGCATCGGATCAAGCCGGTCGATAGGCGTAAACCGGTCACCTGTAGTAAGCACGTGCCGTTCGTGCCGTCTTCCAGCGGGTCGCGGACCCACCCGTAGGGAGACGCGTGCTTTCGTCGCAAGCTGTCAAGGACCTGGTGGCCCTTGCGGCCAGGGCGGCCGGCGAGTTCACCATCGACGAGCTGTTGCGCGAGCTGTGCACGCTGGTGGCGCACGCGTTGGACGTCGACGGCGCCGGGGTGATGATCGGCGAAGAGGAGGGCGTGCGCTTCGTGCACGCCGACCCCGCACCGTTCGTGCGTGTGGAGGTGCTGCAGGAGACCTTGCAGAGCGGGCCGTGCTCGGACTGCATGCGGGGGGAGGGAGCCATCGTCGTGGACGACATCACCTTGGACGACCGGTGGCCGGAGTTCCGCGCAGCCTGGCTGGGGGCCGGTGTCGGAGCGTTGATCGCCATGCCGCTGCTCGCCCGTGGCGGTGCGTGGGGTGCTCTCGACATCTACCGCAGCGAAGCGCGGCCGTGGACCCAGGAGGAGGTCGAGGTGGTCAGCTTGTTCGCTGGCATCGCCGCCGCGTACCTGGTGATGGCGGCCGACCGTGACGCTGCCCATGTCGCACATCGGTCCCTGGAACGCGCGGCGACCCACGACGAGCTGACCGGTCTTCCTGGGCGGGCGCTGCTCTACCGCCTGCTCGAGCATGCCCTGGGCCTCGCCGGAAGGCGCAAGAGGGCCGTGGCCGTCTTCTTCATCGACCTCGACCGGTTCAAGGACGTCAACGACGCCTTTGGCCACGCCGTCGGTGACGCCGTCCTCATCGAGGTCTCGAGCCGGCTGGTGGCCGCCCTGCGCGACAACGACGTCATCGCCCGGTTGTCCGGCGACGAGTTCGTCATCTTCTTCGAGGACCTACCGCGTGACCCCGCCCAGCTCGAAGCCTGGGTTCGCGCCGTCGGACAGCGGCTCGACCACGCCGTGAGCCGGCCCATGCAGTTCGCCGGCGCCGAGATCGTGATCTCGGCCAGCATCGGTGTCGCAGTGACCTCCGAGGACGGGGACGCACGAGAGCTGGTAGACGACGCCGACAGCGCCATGTACGAGGCAAAGGAGGTTCGGGCCAGGTTCGCCATCAGCAGCCGTGACTGCCGGTCCTCGGCAGGCTCGCAGCGTCACCTCGAGCGCGAGCTCAGCCGCTGCCTCGACCGTGACGAGCTGCGCGTCTTCTACCAGCCGATCGTGGCGGCCGACCCACCGCACTCGGTGGTCGCCGTCGAGGCGTTGCTGCGCTGGCAGCACCCAGAGCACGGCCTGCTCGCCGCCCACTCGTTCATCGGCCTCGCTGAACGCAGCGGCGCCATCGGTGCGATCGGGAAGTGGGTGATCGACCGCGCCTGCGCCCAGCTCGGCTCGTGGCAGCGCCAGCTCGGCCCCCGCGCCCCTGAACGGGTGTTCGTGAACCTCTCTCCGAGCGAGATCAGCGACTCCAGCCTCGATGCTGCGCTCGGCGCCGCCGTGGACGCCCATGGGGTGGCGCCAGGCGGCCTCGGCCTGGAGATCGTCGAGTACGACTTCTCCGATTCACTACTGGCGCCACGGCTCGCCGAACACCGTCACCGCGGTCACCCCTTGGCCGTCGACGACTTCGGGACCGGCTACTCCTCGCTCTCCCGCATCGTCGACTTCCCCGTTGACTACGCAAAGATCGACGGGACGTTCGTGCAGGGGCTGCCGCAAGACGAGCGGCGCAGAGCTCTCGTCGAGGCCATCGTCGACGTCGCCCACAAGCTGGGGCTCACCGTCATCGCCGAAGGTGTCGAAACGGAGGAGCAGGTCATCGAGCTGACGGCTGCAGGCTGCGACCTCCTGCAGGGCTACTACCTGAGCCGCCCGCAATCGGCCGACGCCCTCACCTCGCAGTGGACCGAGCCAGTCTGCAACCAGCCGGCGCCAGCGCTCGGTACGCATCGCCCCACGACATGAGGCCGAACGGGTTGACGCCGAATCGGTGTCCGACACCGCCTGCGTCGGGATCAAGGGGTGCGCAGCTGAGCATGCAACAGGCGGCTGCAACGGTGGTGGCCCTCGCCCGCCTGGCCCGGGGCCGACCGTGAGCAGCAAGGGGCCGCGACGACATCGTGCGGCACCAGAAGTCCTGAGGAGCCACCCGGCGGAGGTCGGCAGGGCGTTTGCGAGCCTCCGGTGGCTGGGACGACGGATCCCCGCCCGTGGGCCTCTCACCGGCGCGCTTCCGGAGCCCGAGAGGGGAATCGAACCCCTGACCTGCTCATTACGAGTGAGCTGCTCTGCCGTCTGAGCTACCCGGGCGGGTCCCGTAGGTTAGCGACCGCCCGGTGCACGGGGGAAACGGCTGGGGACGTCTGGGCCCGGGTCAGATCGTGAAGATCCCGGGCCCGAACGGCTGCTTCGGCGCGTTCGAGGTGACGACGGTGCCCATGATCTTGTCCGCGAGGGTCTGCCGCTTCTCGTCCCACAGCGGGAAGAGGAAGCCGATGTAGCAGATCAACGCGTCGACGACGTGCGCGATGTTGCGGACGATGCCGAGCCAGCCGCCGATCGGCCTGCCCGTCTGCACACCCACCACCCGCAGGCCGGTCAGCTTCTTCCCAGGGGATGCGCCGGTGGCTCCCTGCATGTAGAGGAAGTAGAAGCTCGCGACCGTCATCACCAGGTACCCGAGCGCGCCGATGAGCGCCCCGAGGACGTCAACGACCGCGCCGACCACTGCGGCCACGGCCGCGACGGCGATGAAGCCGAGGATGCTGATGCCGGCGTCGATGACGGTCGCGAGGACGCGCTCACCCCACGAGGCCAGCGAGCC
>CADCSY010000111.1 GCA_902805555.1 uncultured Acidimicrobiales bacterium
ACACGTTCAGGGCGTAGTGCGGCCAACCACCCATGTTCTCCGGCTCGTCCTGCACCCAGCGCACCGCCTTGAGGTTGGGATACCTCGCGATCTCGGCACGGATGTCGTCGACCGGGCGGGGGTAGAGCTGCTCCACGCGGCCGATCGCGAAGGTCTCGGCGTTCTCGCGCTTGGCCCGCTCGGCCACGAGGTCCCACGTGACCCGGCCCGAGCAGAGAAGCAGCGTCTCGACCTTCGAGGGGTCGACCCCGGCGTCGCCGATGAACGGACGGAACGTGCCGGAGGTGAAGTCTGCCGGCTGCGAGGCCGCCTCCTTGCGCTTGAGCATCGACTTCGGCGTGAACACCACCAGCGGCCGGTGGACCTCGCCGAGCGAGTGCCTGCGCAGGAGGTGGAAGTACGACGCCGGCGTCGACGGCTGGGCCACCAGCATGGCGTCCTCGGCGCACATCTGGAGGAACCGCTCGATGCGGGCGGAGGAGTGGTCGGGGCCCTGGCCCTCGTAGCCGTGCGGCAGCAGCAGCACCACGCCGGACTGCTGGCGCCACTTGGTCTCGCCGGCGCTGATGAACTCGTCGATGACCGTCTGGGCGCCGTTGACGAAGTCGCCGAACTGCGCCTCCCACATCACCAGGGCCTCGGGGCGCGCCACGGAGTAGCCGTACTCGAAGCCGAGCGCGGCGTACTCCGAGAGCAGGGAGTCGTAGATGTAGAACTTCGCCTGGTCCTCGGTGAGGTTGGTCAGCGGCGTCCACTCGTCGGCGTTGACGCGGTCGATGATCGTGCCGAAGCGCGAGACGAAGGTGCCCCGGCGCGAGTCCTGACCGGCCAGGCGCACCGGGCGGCCGTCCATGAGCAGGGAGCCGAGCGCCAGGATCTCACCGGTGCCCCAGTCGATGGGGCCGTCGGTGATCGCCGCGGCGCGACGCTGCAGCTGCGGCATCACCTTGGGGTGCACGGTGAAGCCGTCCGGCGGGGTGGTGTAGGAGTCGGCGATCCGCTTGAGGACCTCCGGTCCGACGGCGGTGGCGGTGTCGCCGGCCGGCTTGTCGGGGTAGTCCGGGACGGTGGTCCACTCCGACACCGCGTCGGAGCTGGCTTCGCGCACCTCGGTGAAGACCCGCTCGAGCTGCTGCTGGTAGTCCTTCAGCACCTGCTCGGCCTCGTCGAGGGTGATGTCGCCGCGGCCGATGAGCGACTCGGTGTAGAGCTTGCGCACCGAGCGCTTCTGCTCGATGAGGTCGTACATCAGCGGCTGGGTGTACGACGGGTCGTCGCCCTCGTTGTGACCGCGACGGCGGTAGCAGACGAGGTCGATGACGACGTCCTTGTTGAACGTCTGGCGGTACTCGAAGGACAGCCGGGCCACCCGGATGCACGCCTCGGGGTCGTCGCCGTTGACGTGGAAGATCGGCGCCTGCACCATCCGCGCCACGTCGGTGGAGTAGAGCGAGGAGCGCGAGGAGCCGGGGGAGGTGGTGAAGCCGACCTGGTTGTTGACGACGAGGTGGATCGTGCCGCCGGTGCGGTAGCCGCGGAGCTGGGAGAGGTTGAGCGTCTCGGCGACCACGCCCTGGCCCGCGAACGCCGCGTCGCCGTGGATGAGCAGCGGCAGCACGGGGTAGGCGGTGCCCTTGTCCAGCACGTCCTGCTTGGCGCGCGCGATGCCCTCGAGCACCGGGTCGACCGCCTCGAGGTGCGAGGGGTTGGCCGCCACGGAGACCTTGATCTGGTCCCCGTTGCCGGACACGAAGGTGCCCTCGGCGCCGAGGTGGTACTTCACGTCGCCGGAGCCCTGGACGGTGCGCGGGTCGATGTTGCCCTCGAACTCCCGGAAGATCTGGGAGTACTTCTTGCCCACGATGTTGGCCAGCACGTTGAGGCGCCCGCGGTGGGCCATGCCGATGGTCACCTCGTCGAGGTCGACCTCGGCCGCTGCCTCGCAGACCTCGTCGATGAGCGGGATCGTGGTCTCGCCGCCCTCGAGGGAGAAGCGCTTCTGGCCCACGAACTTGGTCTGCAGGAACGTCTCGAACGCCTCGGCCTGGTTGAGCTTGAGCAGGATGCGCAGCTGCTCCTCGCGCGGCGTCTTGGTGTGGGGGCGCTCGACGCGCTCCTGGATCCAGCGGCGCTGCTCGGGGTCCATGATGTGCATGTACTCGATGCCGGTGGTCCGGCAGTAGGAGTCGCGCAGGATGCCCAGGATGTTGCGCAGCTTCATGAACCGGCGGCCCTCGCCGCCGAACGAGCCGGTGGCGAACTCGCGGTCGAGGTCCCACAGCGTCAGGCCGTGCGACTCGATCTCGAGGTCGGGGTGGCTTCGCTGGCGGTACTCCAGCGGGTCGGTGTCGGCCATCATGTGGCCGCGCACGCGGTAGGCGTGGATGAGCTCGAGGATGCGCGCCTGCTTGCTGATGTCCTCGTCGTGCGAGGTCGCGATGTCCTTGGACCAGCGGATCGGCTGGTAGGGGATGCGCAGGGAGCGGAAGATCTCGTCGTAGAAGTCGTTCTCGCCCAGCAGCAGCCCGTGGATGCGCTTGAGGAACTCACCGGACTGGGCGCCCTGGATGACGCGGTGGTCGTAGGTCGAGGTCAGCGTCATCAGCTTGCCGATGGCGTTGCGGGCGATGGCCTCCTCCGAAGCCCCCTGCCACTCGGGCGGGTACTCCATGGCGCCGACGCCGACGATCGCGCCCTGGCCCCTCATCAGGCGCGGC
>CADCSY010000112.1 GCA_902805555.1 uncultured Acidimicrobiales bacterium
CCGTGGTCAGCGCGTGCCGTGCATGATGAGGCTCATCGCCTCCGACCGCGTCGCCGGCTTGTGCATGATCCCCCGGATCGCGGACGTGATGGTCTTCGACCCGGGCTTGCGGACCCCGCGCATCGTCATGCACAGGTGCTCGGCCTCGATGACGACGATGACCCCGCGGGCCTCGAGGATCTCCATCAGCGCGTCGGCGACCTGGGTCGTCAGCCGCTCCTGCACCTGCGGGCGCTTGGCGTAGACGTCGACGAGGCGCGCGAGCTTCGAGAGGCCGGTGATCTTGCCGGACTCGGCCGGGATGTAGCCGACGTGCGCGACCCCGGTGAACGGCACCAGGTGGTGCTCGCACATCGACCACAGCTCGATGTCCTTGACCAGCACCATCTCGTCGTGGCCGAGGTCGAAGGTGGTGGTGAGCACGTCGTCCGGGGTCATCCGGATCCCGGAGGTCAGCTCGGCGTAGGCCCGGGCGACGCGGGCCGGGGTCTCGCGCAGGCCCTCGCGCTCGGGGTCCTCGCCCATGGCGGCGAGCAGCTCGCGCACGGCCGCCTCGGCCCGGGGCTGGTCGAAGTCGGGGACGTCGGCGGGGTCCCGCTCCGGGTAGGTGACCGGGTCGGTCATCAGACGGCGCCCGGGCCCGGCGGCGTGGTGCCGTCGCCCAGGGTGCCGGGCATCTCGCCGTGCACGTCTCCGCCCGCTCCCGGCGGGGTGAGGATGACGCCGCCCTCGGACTCCTCGACGTGGGTGCCGTTGCTGCGGACCCGGTCGCGGATCGCCTGCGGGATCTCGATGGGCGGGATCGCGGAGGGGTTGCGGTGCGGCGACCCGGTCCAGGCGGGACGGGTCTCGCGGCGCCGCAGCGGCTCGAAGACGCGGGCGATCTCCGCCTTGTCGAGGGTCTCCTTGTCGAGCAGCTCGAGCACCAGCGCGTCGAGGACGTCGCGGTTGGTCTCCAGGATGTCGAAGGCCTCCTGGTGGGCGGTGGCCAGCAGCTTCTTGGTCTCCTCGTCCACCTTGGCGGCGACGTCCTCGGAGTAGTTGCGCTGGTGGCCCATGTCGCGGCCCAGGAACGGCTCGCCCTGGGTCTCGCCGAGCTTGATCGCGCCGAGCCGCTCGGTCATGCCGTACTGGGTGACCATGGCGCGGGCGAGGTTGGTGGCCTTGTCGATGTCGTTGCCGGCGCCCGTGGTGGGGTCGTGGAACACCATCTCCTCGGCGGCCCGGCCACCGAGCATGTAGGCCAGCTTGTCGAGCAGCTCGGACCGGGTCTGGCTGTACTTGTCCTCGTCGGGCAGCACCATCGTGTAGCCCAGCGCGCGGCCGCGCGGGAGGATCGTCACCTTGTGCACGGGGTCGCTGCCGGGCAGCGCCGCGGCGACCAGGGCGTGGCCGCCCTCGTGGTAGGCGGTGACGAGCTTCTCCTTCTCGCTCATCAGGCGGGTACGCCGCTGCGGGCCGGCGATCACCCGGTCGATGGCCTCGTCGAGGGCCTCGTCGGTGATGAGCTTCTGGTTGCTGCGGGCGGTCAGCAGTGCCGCCTCGTTCAGCACGTTGGCCAGGTCGGCGCCGGTGAAGCCGGGAGTACGACGCGCCACGCTCCGCAGGTCGATGTCGGCAGCCATCGGCTTGCCGCGCGAGTGCACCTGGAGGATCATGTGCCGGCCGTTGAGGTCGGGGGCGTCGACCTGGATCTGGCGGTCGAAGCGGCCCGGTCGCAGCAGCGCCGGGTCGAGGACGTCGGGCCGGTTGGTGGCGGCGATGAGGATGACACCGCCGCGGACGTCGAAGCCGTCCATCTCGACCAGGAGCTGGTTGAGGGTCTGCTCGCGCTCGTCGTGGCCACCGCCCATGCCGGCGCCGCGGTGCCGGCCGACGGCGTCGATCTCGTCGATGAACACGATGGCCGGGGCGTTCTCCTTGGCCTGCTCGAACAGGTCGCGCACCCGGGAGGCACCCACGCCGACGAACATCTCGACGAAGTCGGAGCCGGAGATGGAGTAGAACGGCACACCGGCCTCGCCGGCGACGGCCCGGGCCAGCAGCGTCTTGCCGGTGCCGGGAGGACCGTAGAGCAGCACGCCCTTGGGGATCTTCGCGCCGACGGCCTGGAACTTGGCGGGCTCCTGGAGGAACTCCTTGATCTCGCCGAGCTCCTCGATGGCCTCCTCGGCGCCGGCGACGTCGGTGAACGTCGTCTTCGGCATGTCCTTGGAGATCAGCTTGGCCTTGGACTTGGCGAACTGCATCACGCCGCGGCCGCCGCCGCCCTGCACCTGGTTCATCAGGAAGACGAACAGCAGGATGATGAGCGCGAAGGGCAGCAGGGTGGCCAGGATGGAGCCGAGCAGGCTGGGCTTGGGCACCTCGACGGTGAAGGACTCGATGTCGCCGGCGGCGACCTGGTCGCGCACCTCCCTCTCGATCTCGTCCTGGGTCTCGCTGAGCCAGAACGCCGAGACCTGGTCGGAGCCGTCGCGGACGCCGCTGTCGAGCGTCGCCTGGATCTCCTGGTCACCGTCGATGAAGGTCAGCTCCTCGACCTCGCCGGCGGCGATGTAGTCGTTCATGCGGGAGGAGCTGATCTCGTCGTACCCGCCGTTGGGGGCGAGGAACTGGATGGCCAGCAGGACGCCGACGGCGGCCAGCACCATCCACAGCCAGGGACCCTTGAA
>CADCSY010000113.1 GCA_902805555.1 uncultured Acidimicrobiales bacterium
TCAACAGCGGTGGCCTGGAGCTCCACTACCAGCCCGAGGTCGACCTCAGGACCGGTGAGCTGCTCGCCGTCGAAGCCCTCGTGCGGTGGAACCACCCCGATCGCGGCCTGCTGACGGCCGCTGCGTTCATCGAGACCGCCGAGGGAAGCGGCCTCATCGTCGACCTGGGCAGCTGGGTGATGGCCGAAGCGTGTCGGCAGATGGCCGCCTGGCGACATCGCTGGCCCGATCGGCACTTCGTCATGCGCATCAACATGTCGCCTGCCCAGCTCGTGACGCAGAACATCGTCCAGCTCGTCTCCGATTGCCTCACCGACAACGACTTGCCCGGCCGGCTGCTCTGCTTCGAGATCACGGAGCACGCCGTCATGCAGGACGTGGACCGCGCCGTGCAGACCCTCCAGCAGCTCAAGACGCTCGGCGTGAGCCTCGCCATCGACGACTTCGGAACCGGCTACAGCTCCATGGCCCAGCTCAAGCACCTGCCCGTCGACGCGCTCAAGATCGACCAGACGTTCGTCGCCGGGCTCGCGCAGGACGGCGGCGACCGGGCGATCGTCGACGCCACCATCCGCCTGGCCCGCTCGTTCGGGCTCGACGTGGTGGCTGAGGGGATCGAGACGCACGACCTCGTCGACCAGCTGCTGCTCCTGGGCTGTCACCGGGCGCAGGGCTACCTGCTCTGTCGGCCCAAGCCACCCCACGAGCTGCAGCAGATCCTCGCCCGGGGCGGCATCGAGCCGAGCATCCTCACGAGGACCACGTCTCGCGCCGTCCCGACCGACCCCCGAGGACCCGGCTTGCGGCGCGAGGGCGTCCTCACCTCCACCCTCCCCTCCTAGCGCCAGGGATCTGGAAGGGTCTCTCATGTCGTTCAGTGCCACCGTCACGGACCGGACCCACTGGACCGTCATCCGCTTCGTGGGTGAGCTCGATCTGCTCTCGTCCGGGGACGCCCGGGAGGCCGTCGAGCGGGAGGTCCAGCGGGGGGCTGGTCGCATCGTCCTCGACCTCGCCGGCCTCAGGTTCATCGACACCAGTGGTGCACGTGAGATCCTGCGGATGAAGGCGGAGGCTGACCGGACCGGCGTCGACCTCGTGGTGGCGAACCCGAGCCCGTTGGCGCTGAAGGTGCTCGAGGTGCTCGGGATCCGGGACGTCATCGAGGCTCCGGTCGTCCCCACCTCCTGAGCCGACCGGGACGGCGCCGTCTGCGTGACCTGCGTTGACGACACTCCGCCCCGACGCTCAGCCGCCTGCTGCCCCGACGACCGGCCGGTACCGCTCGTCGAGGTTGCTGCCCTCGAAGCGGGCGTCACCGAAGGCGAAGACGCCCCCGTCCCTGGCGAAGAGCCAGTAACCGCCGCCGGTGGCGGTGGGCACGATGGAGACGACGGGCTCCTGGAGCGCGATGTCGCCCGTGCTTCCGTGGTACGTGGCGTCGCCGAACGAGAACACGCCGCCGTCGGACGCCACGAGCCAGTAGCCGCGTCCGGAGGGTGTGGCGGCCATGGCGACCACCGGGCGGCGCAGGGGCAGCTGGGCTGCGCCGCCGTGGAACGACGCGTCGCCGAAGGCGAAGACCCCGCCGTCGGCGGCGGCCAGCCAGTACCCCCGACCCGACGGCGACGCCTCGAGGCCGACCACCGGGCGGCGCAGCGGGAGGCTGCCGGCGGAGCCGTGGAACCCGGCGCCGCCGTAGGCGAACACACCCCCGTCGGCCGCAGCGATCCAGTAGCCACCGGTCGGTCGGACGGCGCCACAGCGCTGGCGGCTCCCGGAGTCGCCGGTGTTGCGGGTGGCGGCGTCGGGTCCTGCCGCGGTCTCGTCGTAGGGGGTGTGCCGGTAGCGCTCCGGCGGGATGTGGGCGAGGTTGTCGCGGCCGGCGTGGATGACGACGGCGGAGCCGTCGGCGTCGAGGAGCTGGTCGATGTCGAGGTTGTCGGTGCGCACCATGGCCTGCGCCACGCCGTCCGCGTCGACCCACAGCGGCGGGAGGTCCCCGTCGTGGGCGTCGGTGCCGTGGGCCTCACCGGCGCCGACGTGACCCCCTGCGCCGGTGAAGGGGTTGGTGGGGTCACCGACCGTGCAGTCGCCCACCGCGTGGACGTGCATGCCGTGCCACCCAGGCGACAACCCCGTCGCCGTGACCTCCACCCGGGTCCCCCCGGCCACCTCGGCGAGCTGCACGACACCACCCGCCGCACCCCCGACGTCCACCAGCGTCGCCTGGGCCTGCGCTGGTGGCTCCGGTTCCTCCCCCGCCGCCGGCGACCAGGCACTGCTCCCGAACAGGACGAGCGACGCCGCCGCTGCGCCCAGCGCCGACCGGAACCGGATGACCACCGTCCACCTCCCGCATCGCCCCACCCTGGCCGATGCGGTCCCAAATCTCCCCCAGTTCCACGGACGCCGCAAGAGATCCGGGGGAACAGCCTCGCCGCAGCGTCACGAGAGAGGACGAGCGCTCACCAGGCGGCGCCTCCTCGATCCACGAGGACAGCGTTCCTTGACCCCCGCATCCGCCACTGTCCCGCCTTGCGGGCCTACGTTGCGCGACGTGGACGGATGTTCGAGACCTCGTCTGACGGAACGGTGACGCCAGTGGCCGCCGGTGATTTCCACGAGCTACCGGTCAGGGACGCCGTTGCCCACGACCCCTCCGAGGACTGAG
>CADCSY010000114.1 GCA_902805555.1 uncultured Acidimicrobiales bacterium
GGTGCACGAGGTTCGAGCTGAGCTCGTCGTAGAGGTTCTCGACGCCGAGGGCGGCCTCGACCTTCTCGATCCCCTCGTCGTGGGGGGCGACGTGGCGCTTCTCCTCGTCGACGTCGTAGTCGACGTCGCGGGAGAGGCCGCGGACGATGCTGGCGAAGGAGTAGTAGAGCTTGGCGGCGTCGGCCAGGCGGCCGCTGATGATGAGCGGGGTGCGGGCCTCGTCGATGAGGATCGAGTCGATCTCGTCGACGATGGCGTACGGGTGCCCGCGCTGGACCTTGGCCCCGGTCGACATGGCCATGTTGTCGCGCAGGTAGTCGAAGCCGAACTCGTTGTTGATCCCGTAGGTGATGTCCCGGGCGTAGTTGGCGCGCTTGTCGGCCGAGCCCTTGATGTCGGGGATCGTGAGGCCCACGGTGAGGCCGAGCCACGAGTGGATGCGGCCCATCCACTCGGCGTGGAACCGGGCGAGGTAGTCGTTCACGGTGATGACGTGCACGCCAGAGCCCGGCAGCGCGTTGAGGTAGGCGGGGAGCGTGGACACGAGGGTCTTGCCCTCGCCGGTCTTCATCTCCGCGATCCACCCGAAGTGCAGCACCGCGCCGCCCATCAGCTGGACGTCGAAGTGGCGCTGGCCGATGACCCGCTTCGAGGCCTCCCGGACGGTGGCGAAGGCCTCGAGGAGCAGGTCGTCGACCGGCTCCCCCCGGTCGATCCGCTGGCGGAACTCGGCGGTCCTGCCCCGGAGGGCCTCGTCGGACAGCGCCTCCATCTCCGGCTCGAGCGCGTTGATGTCGGGGATGAGGCCCTGCACCGCCTTGAGCTTCCGCCCTTCGCCAACCTTCAGGATCCGGTCGAACATGCCCACGGCCGGCGAGTGTACCGGTGGCCCCCTCCCGGCCCCGGGGCGGGGCGGTCGGCTCAGGTCCCGCTGGTGGCGGTGCCGGCCCCGGTGTCGTCGACGTCGAGGATCTCCTCCTTCACGGCCTGGAGCACCGCACCCATGCGCGAGTGGGCGTCGAGCTTCCCGAGGACGTTGCGCACGTGGTTCTTGACCGTGTTCTCGCTGATGAAGAGGCGCACCCCGATGTCGCGGTTGGTGAGGCCGTGCGCCACGAGCGCCAGCACGTCGAGCTCTCGAGGTGTGAGCCGGGGGGCAGCCGGGCGGCCTCGCTCGAGGTCGGCCCGCCTCGCCATCACCACGAACTCGGCTGCGAGCCTGCTCGCCATCGACGGGTCGACGAGCGTCTGGCCCCCGGCCACAGCTCGGACCGCTCCCGCCACCTCCTCGACGGCGATCTCCTTCAGCAGGTAGCCGGCGACGCCCGCCCTGACGGCTGCGAAGAGGTCCTCCTCCTCGGTCGACGCCGTCAGCACCAGGACCCGGGTGGCGGGCAGGGTCGCGGCGAGGTGGCGGGCTGCCTCGATCCCGTCGGTCCCGGGCATGCGCACGTCCATGAGGACGACGTCGGGGAGGAGCTCCTGGGCCAGCGCCGTCGCCGAGGCGCCCTCCTCGGCCTCCCCGACGACCTCGATCCCGTCCTCACCGAGGAGCACCTGGGTGATGCCACGCCGGAACAGCTCGTGGTCGTCGACGACGAGCACGCGGATGGGCCCGGGAGCGTCCGCCTGGCCCGTCATCCCCGCAGACGACGACGGACGATCCGTCGGATGGCCACGGTCGGACGCTAGGCGGCCGACCTCGGCCCAGGCCGGCACCGGCGGGCTGCGGGGCTCACCCGAGCTGGAGGAGCTCCTCCCGCACCGCGTAGAGCACCGCTTCCATGCGGGAGTGGAGGTGGAGCTTCTCGAGGATGTTGCGCACGTGGTTCTTGGCGGTGTTCTCGCTGATCTGCAGCTCGGCGCCGACCTCCCGGTTCGTGAGGCCCTTCGCCACCAGGCCGAGCACCTCGAGCTCGCGACCCGTGAGCCGTGGAAGAGGCGCCGGCGCTGCCCCGTCGTCCTCCCCGTGGGACAACGACGTGAACTCGGCGAGGAGCTTGCCCGCCATCGACGGGGAGATGAGCGTGTGGCCGCGCATGACGGCGTCGACCGCCTCCGCGACCCCCTCGACGGAGATCTCCTTCAGCAGGTAGCCGGCCGCGCCCGCCTTGACCGCCTCGAACAGGTCGGCCTCGTCGTCGGAGACGGTCAGCATCACGACCCGGGCGGAGGGCACCTCCTCGGCCATCCTCCGCGCCGCCTCGATGCCGCCCATCACCGGCATGCGCACGTCCATCAGCACGATGTCGGGCGCGAGCTCGACCGCGAGGCGCAGGCCGGCGGCGCCGTCGCCGGCCTCGCCTGCGAGCTCGATGCCCTGCTCCGACTCGAGGACGAGGACGATCCCGCACCGGAACAGGGCGTGGTCGTCCACGACCAGGACCCGCACCGGCCGGGCCGCCTCCTCGGGGACCTCAGGCACCGGGGGCGCCCGGGCAGAGCGGCGGACCGGCCCCTGCGGTCCGGACCACCGCTCGCCCGGTCTGCGTCGGGCACGGCTGACCTGGTCTTTGCCCCCACACCCGCCTGCTGAGGGGATCGCACGCTCCGGTGGCGGCAGCCATCGCTGGCCCAGCACCTCCGGGAGCCGCGTGCTTCGCCCCTTCTCGCGACCGGACCGAGGATCGGTTCCGTCCCGCGGCAGGACTGACCTCTAAGCCGCACCATGCTCGGCGACCACGGGTCGCCTTATGTGGGTCGTTTCGCCTGCGACTGGCGTCGACTTGCAACCACAGACCCGTGCCCGACCCGGCGAGCATACCGAGGGGCCGGGAACCGGATGCCCCGCTCATCGGAGGCACGTCAGTCGCAGGACGTACATGAGCATGTCGGCGAGGACCTGGGCCGAAGGGGGGCCGTCGGTGCGGAGGCGCTCCCTGGCCGCGTGGACGGCCGTCCAGCGGATCTCGGGCAGCGAGGCGAGGCGCTGGCAGACGGCCCCGAGCAGGTCGTCACCCGCGCCGCCGCGCACGCCCTCAGCCAGCAGGACGTGGGTCCGGCACGAGGTCCTGATATGCTTCGGGGTGAGCTGCACGCCCTACTTACGTCACGCTCCGTGGTGGGCTTGAGGCCCCCTCCGGGCGGCAGCCAGCACCCACACCTCGTCGGCGCCGGCCCTGCGCAGCGACGCCGCCGCAGCCGAGGCCGTGGCGCCGGTGGTCACCACGTCGTCGACCGCGAGCACCAGCCCGCTGGCCCGGCGGACGGGGCGCATCCGGGGGCCCGCCAGTCGCTCGACCCGGCGCCGGCCGGTCTGGGGCGGGCCGGGGTCGCGCACGAGGAGCCGAGCGAGCGGGAGGCGGAGGGCACTCGCCACGTGGCGGGCCAGCAGCTGCGCCTGGTCGAAGCCGCGGTCCCTCCGGTGGGCGGGCGTCGTGGGGATCCAGGTGACGGTGCTGGCGACGCCGCCCCCCGCCGCCTGGGCCCGGTCGGCCATCGCCCGCCCCAGGCCGGCCAGCGGTGCCCGCTGGTTGCGGTACTTGAGACCGGCCACCAGGTCGGCGGCGGGACCCTCGAACGAGAGCAGGGCGAGGCAGCGGTCGACGTCGGGCGGTGGTGGGAGGGGCGGCGCCGCCGGCAGCGTCGACGCGCAGGCCGCGCACGGCGCACCCCCGGGTCTCCCGCAGATCGGGCAGTCGGCGCTGAGGAGCACCGCCCGAGCCTGGCCCCGGGGTACGACACCGGTCCCAGCGGCGGCGAGGCCGTGGCGGTCCGGCCGGCGAGGTTCGTCGCGTGCCGAGGTGGCTGCCTACGCTGGCGCCATGTCCGAGAGCAGCCGCCTGCACACGCCCGCCCGACCCGCCACGGCCTCGGCGTGGCTGGCGGTGCTGGTGCTCGCAGCCCTGGCGGCGACGGTGATCATCGGTCTCGCCTTCTCGACGCGCAACACGCCCGCCAGCATCGACGGGACCACTGCCACCACGTCGCAGCCCGTTGAAGGCTCCTAGCCGGAGCCGCGTCGGGAGCGCCCTCCTCCTCCCCCTCCCCTCCGGCACCGAGCTGCGCCGCCGGACCCCGAGGTTGCTCGCCGGCCTCGTCGTCATGGGCACCGGCATCGCCACGATGGTCCTCGCCGGGCTCGGCCTCGGGCCCTGGGACGTCCTCCACCAGGGGCTCGCCGACCGCACCGGCGTGCCCATCGGCACCGTGGGGATCGTCGTCGGCGTGCTCCTGCTCGTGCTCTGGGTCCCGCTGCGCCAGCGCCTGGGCGTCGGCACCGTGGTGAACACGATCCTGATCGGGCTCACCATCGACGCCGTCCTCGCCGTGGTCCCCGACTTCGAGCCCCTCTGGCTGCGGTGGGCCGGCATGCTCGTCGGTGTCGGCCTCTACGCAGGAGGCTCGGCCCTCTACATCGGGGCCGGGCTCGGCCCCGGCCCCCGGGACGGGCTCATGACGGGGCTGGCGGAGCGTGGGGCGTCGATCCGGCTCGTGCGGACCGGCATCGAGCTCACCGTGCTCGTGCTCGGGTGGGCCCTCGGTGGGACGGTCGGCGTCGGGACCGTGGTCCTGGCGCTGTCGGTCGGCCCGCTGCTGCAGCTGTTCCTCGGCTGGTTCACGCTGCCCCCGCTCGTGCCGGCCACGACCGGCGACCCCCACCCCCCGGTCTGAAGGTCAGTCGGGGGACGTCCCCGGCGCCGGCACCCGGCCCTGCACGATGTCGTCGAAGCGCTGCTGGACCATGGCGATGGTCTGCTCGGGGTGGGTGAGCACGTAGAAGCGGCCGTCCTCCACCGAGGCGAGCACGGCGGCCGCCACCTCCTCGGGGGCCATGCTGGTGGGGATCCGCTCGGCCAGCGCCTCGCCGATGAGCCGCCCGACATCGGTGCGGCCCGACCGGGTGACCGGGTCGTCGACGATCGGGGTGGCCACCAGGCCCGGGCACAGCACCGACACACCGACCCCGGCGTGGCCCGAGACGAGGAGGTCACGGTGGAGCGTCTCGCTGAGGGCGACCACGGCGTGCTTCGACGCGTTGTACGCAGCGAGGCCGGGGGCGGCGGTCAGCCCGGCGAGCGAGGCGGTGTTCACCACGTGGCCCTCGCCCTGGGCGATGAGGTGGGGCACGAAGGTGCGCACCCCGTTGACGACGCCCCACACGTTCACCGCGAAGGTCGCGTCCCACTCCTCGAGCGTCGTCTCCCAGGCCGCCCCCGACCGGAGGATGCCGGCGTTGTTGCACACCAGGTGCACGGTGCCGAAGCGCTCGACGGCCAGGTGGAGGAGGCCGTCGACCTGCATCGGGTCACCGACGTCGCACGCCACGGCGAGCGCTGCCCCCCCGGCCGCCTCGACCTCGGCCGCCACCGTCTGCGCCGCCACCTCGTCGAGGTCGGCGACCACGACCCCGCCACAGCCCCGGGACGCGAGTGCCAGGCACAGCGCCCGGCCGATCCCCGATCCCCCACCCGTGACGACCGCGACCCGACCGTCCAGCTCCATCCGCGGAGCCTAGGGCGGACCGCCCCCCGTCCCGTCGGTGCAGCAGGCGGAGCTGCACCTGCACGCCGACAGGACGGCGGGAGCCGTCGTCAGTAGCGGTACTGCTCGGCCTTGTAGGGCCCGCCGAGGGGCACGCCGAGGTACTCGGCCTGGTCGTCGGTGAGCGACGTGAGCTTCACGCCGAGGTGGTCCAGGTGGTAGCGGGCGACCTGCTCGTCGAGCGCCTTCGGCAGGACGTACACCCGGTTCTCGTACTGCTCGGCGTTGGCGTAGAGCTCCATCTGGGCCAGCACCTGGTTGGTGAAGCTGAAGCTCATGACGAAGCTCGGGTGCCCGGTGGCACAGCCGAGGTTCAGCAGCCGGCCCTCGGCCAGGACGATCACCGAGTGACCGTCGGCGAAGGTGAACTCGTCGACCTGGGGCTTGATCGTCGTGCGGGTCACGCCCTCGATCCGGGCGAGCCCGGCCATGTCGATCTCGTTGTCGAAGTGGCCGATGTTGCCGACGATCGCCTGGTGCTTCATCCGGCTCATGGCGTCCGCCGTGATGATGTCCTTGTTGCCGGTGGCCGCGATGAAGATGTCGGCCGTCTCGACCACGTCCTCGAGCGTCGTGACCTGGTAGCCCTCCATGGCCGCCTGCAGGGCGTTGATCGGGTCGATCTCGGTGACGATGACCCGGGCTCCCTGGCCGGTCAGGCTCTGGGCGCAGCCCTTGCCGACGTCCCCGTAGCCGCACACCACGGCCACCTTGCCGCCGACCATGACGTCGGTCGCCCGGAAGATGCCGTCGATGAGGCTGTGCCGGCAGCCGTAGAGGTTGTCGAACTTCGACTTCGTGACCGAGTCGTTCACGTTGAACGCCGGGAAGGCCAGCGTCCCGGCCTCCTGGCGCTGGTACAGGCGGTGGACGCCGGTGGTGGTCTCCTCGGAGACGCCCCTGACCCCCTTGGAGATGCGGGTCCAGCGGTCGGACTCCTCGTTCAGGCTGCGCTGGAGGAGGCGCAGGATGACGGCCTCCTCCTCGTTGCCGGCAGAGGTGGGGTCCTGGGCGACGCCGGCGGCCTCCATGTCGGCCCCCATGTGGATGACGAGGGTGGCGTCGCCGCCGTCGTCGAGGAGCATGTTCGGCCCGGTCCCGCCCGGCCAGGTGAGCATCTGCTCGGTGCACCACCAGTACTCCTCGAGCGACTCGCCCTTCCAGGCGAAGACGGGGACGCCCTTCGGGTCGTCGGGGGTGCCGTCGGGGCCGACCACCACGGCGGCCGCGGCGTGGTCCTGCGTCGAGAAGATGTTGCAGCTGGCCCACCGGACCTCGGCGCCGAGGGCGACGAGGGTCTCGATGAGGACGGCGGTCTGGATCGTCATGTGCAGCGAGCCGCTGATGCGGGCACCGGCGAGGGGCTTGCTCGCCCCGTGCTCGCGCCGGAGGGACATGAGGCCGGGCATCTCGTGCTCGGCCAGCTGCACCTCCTTGCGTCCGAAGGCGTGCAGGCTGAGGTCGGCGACTCGGTGGTCGCCAGGGGTGAGCGTCATGCGCGTGTGCTCCACGGGTTCGTGGTCTCGTCGGCGCGCGAACAGCGCGCTCAGGTCTGGTCGTGCGGGCACGACCACCACCATCATGCCCGCCAGCGGCGACGGACCCGCTTCGTCAGCCGGCGGCGACCGCAGCCTTCACCTGGTCCAGGGCGGGGACGGGCCCCGGATCCAGGCCCTCGTTGGCCGCCAGGTGCAGCGAGGTGAAGTCGCCGAGCATGATCAGGTCGAGCAGCTGGGCGAGCTGGCCCTCGCCCTCGGCGTGGACCGTCTCGATGCTCCCGACCACCTCCCCCAGCAGCGCGTCGACGACGTCGAAGCGGCGGGCGACCTGCGGGTGCTCGTACTCGTGGCGCAGGTTGACGATGGTGAACACCTGCCGGGTGAGGTCGCCGTGCTGGCCCCAACCTGCGACCTCGTTGTGGCACAGCTCCGGATGGCTGTTCCAGAAGGCGGGGACCTTCGCGTTCTCGTTGATCTGGTTCTTCCACCGGGAGGCTGCCACCGCGCCCATGGCCCCGCCCCCGAAGAGCACGGGGAGCGTCCGGCCGATGCGCTTCGCCAGCTGCTCGGCGAGGTTGCCCTCGGCCCCGAGCTCGTCCCGCCGCTCCTGCAGCTGCTCGATGGCGAAGTCGATCCACTGCTGCGCGCCGGGGAAGAGGCCGATCTCCTCGAGCACGGCCAGGGGCGGCACGGCCAGGGCGCCGATGCCGGCCCGGGGCTGGGGGATCGAGGCGGGGACGTCGACGACGGGCGCGCCCCAGCTGCGGGCGAGCTTGCCGAGCTCGCCCCCCTGGGTGACGGCGACGATCGAGGCGCCCTCGACCGCAGCCGCCGACGCCGCCTCGACCGTCTCCTCGGTGTTGCCGGAGAACGAGATGGCGAACACGAGCGTGCCCTCACCGACGAAGGCCGGCAGCTCGTAGCCCTTCGACACGACCACCGGGACGGGGAGGAAGGGCCCGGCGGTGGCGGCCAGCACGTCTCCTGCCACCCCGCTGCCGCCCATGCCGAGCACCACCACGTGCTCGACCCGCTCGCGGGGCGGGAGGCCCTCCAGGCCCCTCGCCCGGGCGGCGGCGTCGAAGACCTGCTCGGGCAGCCCCGCCGCAGCGTCGAACATGCCCTGGGTGTCCAGCCGCTCCGTGCTCGCGGCCGGGCCGCTCGGGCCCTGCTCGGTCACATCGCTCATGCTTCCCGCTCCTGGCCTGCGGCCGGGCCGCTCGGGCCCTGCTCGCTGCGCTCGCTCATGCTTCCCGCTCCTGGCCTGCGGCCGGGCCGCTCGGGCCCCGCTCGCTGCGCTCGCTCTGCGTCGGCTCGAAGGTGAGCGAGAGGCCTTCGGCGTCGGCCTTGGCCATGATCCTGTCGTGCTCGGCCTCGTCGACGCCGGTGGCCTCGTCGATGAGCATCACCGGGATGTCGTCGCGGACGTCGTAGCGCCGCTTCAGGCGAGGGTTGTAGAGGGCGTCCTCGTCCTGGAGGTACAGCAGGGGCCCCTTGTCCTCGGGGCAGGCGAGGATCTCGAGCAGGCGCGGGTCGAGGGCCATGACGTCAGGTCTCCGTCGTGTCGGTCGAGCGGATCAGGGTGAGCACCTCGTCGGTGCGGGCGTCGCACGCCGCCCGGTCGGCGGCCTCGAGGTTCAGCCGCAGCAACGGCTCGGTGTTCGACGGCCGGAGGTTGAACCACCAGTCGCCGAGGTCGAAGGTGAGGCCGTCGGTGTCGTCGACGTCGGCGCCGAGCCCCTCGAAGTGCTCGCGCACCCGGGCGAGCGTGGCCGCGGCGTCGTCGACGGTCGAGTTGACCTCGCCCGAGGCCGCGTACCGGTCGAGGGGAGCGATGAGCTGGGACAGCTTCGTCCCCGAGACCGACAGCTGCTCGAGGACGATCATCGCGGCGATCAGCCCCGAGTCGGCCCGGTAGTTGTCGCGGAAGTAGTAGTGGGCGGAGTGCTCGCCCCCGAAGACCGCCCCGGTCTCGGCCATGACCGCCTTGATGAAGCTGTGCCCCACCTTCGTGCGGACCGGCGTCCCGCCCGACTCCCGGATCACCTCCGGCACCGCCTTCGAGCAGATGAGGTTGTGCAGCACGGTCTCCCCGGGCTGCTTGGCGAGGATCCCCTTGGCCAGCAGCGCCGTGGTGAGCGAGCCGGACACGCCGATGCCCCGCTCGTCGACGAGGAACACCCGGTCGGCGTCCCCGTCGAACGCCAGCCCGACGTCGGCGCCGAGCTCGAGGACCCGGGCCCGCAGGTCGACGATGTTGGCGGGGTTGAGGGGGTCGGCCGGGTGGTTGGGGAAGGTGCCGTCGAGCTCCTGGTACATCCACGTGACCTCGAAGGGCAGGCCCTCGAACACCGCGGGGGCGACGTGCCCGCCCATCCCGTTGGCCGAGTCGACGACGATGCGCAGGGGCGCCAGCGCCGACGTGTCGACGAACGACCGGACGTGCTCGGCGTAGTCCCGGAGCAGGTCGCGCCTCGTCACCGAACCGGCCTCACCGGTCGTCGGGAGGCCCTCGGCAGTCATCGCCTTGATCTCGACGAGGCCGGACTCCTCGCCGACGGGTGCCGCACCCGCGAGGCACAGCTTGATCCCGTTGTAGCCGGCGGGGTTGTGCGATGCGGTGAACACCGCGCCCGGTGCATCGAGCGAGCCCGCCGCGTAGTACAGGAGGTCGGTGGAGGCCAGGCCGAGGTCGACCACGTCGACGCCCTGGCTGTTCGCCCCCTCGGCGAAGGCCGCCGACAGCTCCTCGCCGGAGGGCCGCATGTCGCGTGCCACCAGGATCGAGGGTGCTGCGGCGAAGGCGGCGAAGGCGGCCCCGACCCGCCTGGCCACGTCGGCGTCGAGCTGGTCGGGGTACGTGCCCCGGATGTCGTAGGCCTTGAAGATCGAGTCGAGGACTGCCATCGGCGCCCGACCCTACCTGGGCGGTGCCCCCCGCCCGGGAGGGCCGGAGCGGCCGGGCGCCTCGGCCGTCGCGGGCCGACCGGCCAGCGCAGACCCGGCCACGCCGGTCCCCGAACCGCCCGTCGCAGCACCGCCCGTCCCGGCACCGCCCGTCTCCATGCCGCACCCCCCCGCCGCCCCGGCGTGCGGCGTCGTCGGGCGGTCGTAGCGACCCTGCCCCGCCCAGCGGCGCACCTGGAACAGGTCGCGCACCATCCGGGCGGCGTCGAGCACCACCCGCACGCTCGAGCCCGAGGTCCTGAGGAGGGTCACCGGCACCTCCGCCAGCGACAGGCGGTCGCGCTCCACGAGGTGGAGGACCTCGACGTCGAACGCGAAGCCGTCGAGGCGGGTCCGGGTGAAGATCTGCCGGGCGGCGTCGGCTCGGAACGCCTTGAGCCCGCACTGGGTGTCGCGGTACTGGCCGAGGAGCACGGTGGCGGCCAGCGCGTTGAACAGCCGGCCGCTCACGGTGCGCAGGAGCGACGGCCCCCCCTCGGAGCGGGAGTCGGGGTGCTGCCGGTTGCCCACGGCCACGTCCCTCCCCCCCTCGACGGCGGCCAGCAGGTCGAGGAGCAGGGCCGGCGGGTAGGCGAGGTCGGCGTCGGTGAAGGCGACGCACCGCCCGCAGCTGGCCAGCACGCCCGCCCGCACGGCGGCTCCCTTGCCGCGGTTGGAGGGCAGCCGGACGACCCTGGCGCCGGCGGCCTCCGCCTCCCGGGCGGTCCCGTCGGACGACCCGTCGTCGACCACCACGACCTCGAGCCCGCCGTCCTGCTCCACGGTGACGAGGGCTCGCCTGATGCTGCCCACCGCCGAGGCGATCCGGTCTGCCTCGTCGTAGGCGGGGACGACGACGCTCAGCCGCAGGTCCCCCGGCGGCGGGCCGGTGGTCGTGCGGGCCGTCAACGAGCGCCGGAGGTCCGGCAGCAGGGCGGCGCGGTAGGCGACGAGGCGCAGCGTGGCCGCCACGGCCAGCCCCGACGACTTGGCCGTGAGCAGGCGGGCCGGCGTCGGCGCCGGCCCGGCGAGGAGGCGGGTGAGCGCCACGTCGACGGCACCCGCGGCCAGGGCGGTGAGCGCGAAGACACCGGGCCGGTTCGCCCAGCGCACGTAGGGGTCGTCCCCGAAGGTCACCCGGCGGTGGAGGGTGAACGACGACGCCGACGCCACGGCGACGGCGAGGACGTCGGCCCGCACGACGTCGAGCCGGCCGCGGCGGGTCGAGGCGACGAGGGTGCCGATGTCGAGGGCGGTGACGGCCACGCTGACCCTGAGGAGGCGGCGGAGCTGGCGCCTCCCCGGCCCGGCCCCCCGGCCGGCCCCGGGGGGGGTGGCCCGGCGACCGCTCACTGGTCGGGCAGGACCGCCACGTCCTCGTCCCCTGCCACGGCTCGCCGCCCCGGGATCGGACCGTCGTCGCCCGACCGGGTGCGGGCGCCCGGCCCAGCCGGCTCCGACGGGGACGTCGGCTCGTGCACCTCCCAACCCGTCGCGTCGGGCGCCGGGCGGGCGGTCCCGGCGGGGGCGGGCCGGAGCCGGACCGGTCCGGCACGGACGAGGAGCACGACGCCGACCACGCCGGCCAGGGTGAGCGCCCAGCTGAGCCACTCGACCTCGGTCGTGCCGTAGACCAGCCGGACGTCGGTGGCGGTCGGGACCACGACCATCAGGTTGGGGGTGATGCGGTAGGGACCCTCCGCCCCCTCGGCCCGCCAGTTCGGGAAGTACGAGGCCCGCACCACCACCGGCGTGCCGACCTGGTCCACGGAGAACGAGATCCAGTCGTCGCCGCTGTCGACGCCGGAGACCTCGGCGGCGGCGGTGGGGCGAACCTCCGGCTCCTCGCCGGCGTCCACCCGCTGCCACGACGCGGGACCGTCGGCCGCCAGCGGCACCCGCCAGCGAGCCTGGTCCACGTACCACGCCACCGACCGCTCGAGCCAGACCTCACCGCCGGCGGCCGCTCCACGGGAGACGGCCGGGAGGGCGTCGAGGGGCGCCACGAGCTCGCTGCCGGCGACCTCGTACACCCTCCACGGGCCGGAGGCGGCGAGGTGGGTGAGGTCGGGCTCGACATCGGCCTGCGCCGCCGCCTCGGGCGTGTAGGTCAGGTAGTAGCGGACACCGAGGAGCTGCAGGTGGTCGACCCCCCGCCCCACGTCGAGGGGACCGTAGGGCATGTCCCGCTGCGCCCTCGAGGGCGTCAGGGAGAGCTCCGACTGGTTGACGAAGTGGTAGGGCGTGGTGGCCGAGGCCTCGAAGTAGAGGCCCTCCATCGAGTCGATGCAGCCGTCGGTCCAGTACGGCAGGAGCATCGGGGCCATCGGCGTCCCGTACGCGTCCAGGTCCGGGTGGTACTCCCACATGGCGCGCCCGCAGCCCTCGCTCCGACCGACGGCCGCCATCGTGTCGACCAGCGCCCGGTACTCCGGGTACTTCTCCTTCCGCTCGTAGCCGGAGTAGTTCCAGCGGGCCCAGTCGGGCACGTAGCTCCGGTCGGCCGTGGTGAGCCCCGCCCACCGGTACGTGCCGTCGACCTGCTCCTCGCCGAAGGGCAGCGCCCGCAGGGGGAGGGCGACGGCCACGAGCCCGGTGAGCCCGGCGGCCAGCCCGAGGAGCAGCCGGGGCAGGAACGGCGGCCGCTCCGGGTCGCGGGCGACGACGGTGGCGGCGGCCACGGCGAGCTCGGCCACCGCCACGGCGGCCAGCAGGTAGAGGGAGAGGTACCAGAACGGCAGCAGGCGGGCGTTCCAGAGGCGGCCCTGCGGCGCCACGACGTAGCCGGCTGCGGCCACGGCTGCGATCACCGTGAGGAAGATCCCGAGCCGGCGACGTTGCACGAGCGAGACCCCGACCCCCACCAGGGCCAGGACGGCGACGACGGTCAGGTCACCGGGCACCGCCCCGGTGGCCGCCCCGCCCAGCGCCCGGGTCAGCGCCTCCCCGAGGCGGCCCGGGAAGAGCCCCTCGAGCAGCTCCTGCTTCTTCTCCCACCCCATGTCGTTGAGGTAGGGCCGGCGCAGGACGAACGGGAGCGTCCAGAACCCGGTGAGCGCCGCCCCCACCACCGCCGTGGGCAGCGCCCACCGGAACCGGTCGCGGAGCCGGGTCGGGCCCGCCCGGAGCGCCAGGGCGAGGACCGTGCCGACGACGGCGAAGATCGCAGGGATGACGTGGCAGAGCGCGCACAGCGCCAGCAGCACGGCCGCGGTGGCCCGGTGCCGGCCCGTCTCGAGGCCTCGCAGGACCACCCCGACGTAGACCACGGCGATCGAGAGCGAGATCGAGAACGCGAACTCGCCGGCCAGGGTCGACGCGATGTTCCCCCCGTAGATGCTGAAGGACCGGTCGAAGAGGAACCCGACGGTCGCCACCGCCAGCAGCGGGGGGCCCGGGAACGGCATCCGGGTCAGGCGCCCGAGCGCCCACGCCGCCACCGGGAGGGTGGCGATGCCGAGGACGGTGACGAGCTTGAAGGCGACCTCGTAGGGCAGGACCAGGTCGAGGCCCACGATGAGCAGGCTCGGGACCACCATGTAGAAGTGGTAGGCCGGGAACCCGGCGTACCAGTCGGGTGCCCACCCGGCCAGCCGTCCCTGTGGCAGGAGGGTGTCGCGGAGGTACGCCGGGCCCCACACGTGGGCCCCCATGTCGCCACCGGCGGGCGTCGTCGTCGTGAGCAGCAGGCCGGGCTCGAGCTGGCTGATCGTGAAGACGACGGCCAGCGCCACCATGGCGACGCTGATGCACGTCTCGGTGGTCGACCGCCGCCGGTCGGCGTCGCCCGGCGGCTCCGACGGCCTGGCGTCGTCGTCCCGTCCCCCGGCCGGCGCAGGCGCGTCGGCCTCGATGGTCGGGACGGCCATGGTGCGCACATCTTGCACCACGCCACGGCACCGCCCGAGTCGGGCCGGCGCCGCCCGCCCCGGGGCTCAGGAGCGTGCTGCGGCCACCTTCTTGGTGCTCGAGACGGTGTCGAGGATCGAGCTGAAGGCGACGTCCTCGCCGTCGCGGCGCCACCAGCGGCTGTCGCAGGTCGAGCACGAGCGCATCACCATGGCGCGCCCTGCCTGGTCGAGGTGGATCTCGACGAGGTGGGCCGCGCAACGGGGGCAGCGTGCGGACATGGTGGAGGAGGCCATGGTTGTGCATCGGCGCGCAACCCCTCCCGACTTGAGCGGTTCCTGCGAATCTGCGGCGAAGGGCAGGTCGGCGGGCCCTCGCCGGCGGGCCTCAGCCGTAGAGGAGGCTCAGCAGCGCCGTCAGGTTGAAGGCGACGTGGGCCCAGATCGCGAGCCCGAGGCGGCCGACGCGCAGCGTCACCACACCGAGCACGATCCCGAACAGGACGAGGGCCAGGAGGTCGAAGAGCTGGAAGTGCACGAGGCCGAAGACGAGCGCGGGGACGACGACGGCGGCCCGGTCACCGAAGCGGCGCTGGACCGACCGGAGGAACAGGCCCCGGTAGAAGAGCTCCTCGAACAGCGGTGCGGCCACGGCGGCGATGAGGATCACGAGCGCGACCCCGACGCCGTTCGTGGCGTCGGCGGTGAGCTCCTGGGCCGACTCCCCCACCCGGTCGACGTCGAGGCCGAGCAGGGGGTACAGGACCTGCAGGACGATCCCGAGGGCGAGCTGCAGGGCGAGCCCGAGCAGGAGCCCGAGAGGGACGTCGGTCCAGCGCATGGCCAGGCCGAAGTCCACCCGGAGGCTGCGCCGCCCCTTGAGGTTGGTGGCGAGGACGGGGACGCCGAGCAGGGCCAGCCACAGCGGGACCTGGAGCAGCGTGGTCCCCCACAAGGGCAGGTCGGCGAGGCCGTCCGACCCGATGACTGCGACCACCACGCTGACCGCCAGGACGGAGAGCAGCAGGCTGAGGACGACGCCGGCGAGCGCGTCTCCCATCCCCCAGCGCACGCGGTCGTCGGGCGCCACGAAGTCGGGGACGGGATCGATCCCCGGGCTGGTCGCACCCGCCGCGGTCACCCGGCGACCCTACCGGGGCCCCCGCCTCAGCCGGCCCGGCGCGACAGCAGCCGACCGGCGTCGGCCCTGCGGTCGGCCCGGCCTCGCCGACGGTCGGGGCCCTCGCCCCGGCGGTCGCTGCGCTCCCCCCGGAGGTCGCTGCGCTCCCAGCCCTGCGGCACGCTGAGCCCGTCGGCGTGGTCCGTGCACAGGTCGTACCCGGCCGGGGAGCGCTCGGGGTCGAGGTCGCCGAGCCACACCGTGCGGGCCCCGTAGCCGTAGGACATCGTGGTGGTGGCGGCGCGGGAGCAACCGGTCCGCGAGCACGTACGGGCCATCCGCCGACGGTAGCTGTGGCCGGACGGGGGCTGCAGGTCCGGTTGTCGGGGGGTCACCGTACGATGGACCCATGACCAGCCCGCAGTCGCCGCCGCCCTCGCCGCCGCGGGACAAGAGCCCGATCGGGCGCAGCCTCGGCAAGCCCGACCAGGGCTGGCCGCGCTGGGTCGTGTGGGCGGGTCTCGGCCTGCTGGTCGCGATGCTGGTGCTCCCGGGGCTGCTCCGGAGCGACTCGGGTCAGGAGATCACCTACTCCCAGCTGCTGCAGCGGGTGCGCGACGGCCAGGTCGAAGAGGTCCAGATCAACACCCAGAGCTACCGGATCACGGGCAGCACCGAGACCGGTTCCTTCAGCACGGACGGGCCTCCCGAGCTCCCCGAGTCCGACCTGCAGGTGCTGCGGGAGAACGACGTGGCGGTCGAGTACCGCACCCCCCAGCCCAACTTCTTCCTGTCGTTCCTGCCGTTCCTGCTGCCCGTGCTGCTGCTCGTCGGCTTCTTCGTGTGGATGCAGCGCCGTGCGCAGGGCCAGATGGGCAGCGTCATGCAGATCGGCCGGTCGAAGGCGAAGACGTACTCGTCGGAGAAGCCGGGCACGACCTTCGCCGACATCGCCGGCTACGAGGGGGTCAAGCAGGAGGTCACCGAGGTCATCGACTTCCTCAAGAACCCGAGCCGCTTCGCCGCCATCGGCGCCCGCATCCCCAAGGGGGTGCTGCTCGTCGGCCCCCCCGGGACGGGCAAGACCCTCATCGCCCGGGCCGTCGCCGGCGAGGCAGGGGTCCCCTTCCTCTCGGTCACGGGCTCGGACTTCATGGAGATGTTCGTCGGCGTCGGCGCCAGCCGGGTGCGCGACCTGTTCCAGTCCGCCCGCAAGATGGGCCGGGCCATCATCTTCGTCGACGAGATCGACTCGATCGGCCGCAAGCGGGGCGCCGGGCTCGGCGGCGGGCACGACGAGCGTGAGCAGACGCTGAACCAGATGCTCTCCGAGATGGACGGCTTCGAGGCCACCGAGGGCATCGTGATGATGGCCGCGACGAACCGCCCCGACATCCTCGACCCCGCGCTGCTGCGCCCCGGTCGCTTCGACCGCCAGGTCGTGGTGCCCCTGCCCGAGGCCGAGGAGCGCCTCGCCATCCTGCGGGTCCACACCAAGGACAAGCGGATCGACGCCGACGTCGACCTGCTCACCGTGGCCAAGGGGACGCCGGGCATGAGCGGCGCGGATCTCGCCAACCTCGTCAACGAGGCGGCGCTGTTCGCGGTGCGCCGGGGCTCGGAGTCGGTGCACATGGTCGACTTCGAGTCGGCTCGCGACCGGGTCATCATGGGCCAGCGGCGGGAGTCGATGGCGCTGTCCGACCAGGAGAAGGAGGCCGTCGCCTACCACGAGGGCGGCCACGCGGTCTGCGCCGCCGTCCTCCCCAACGCCGACCCGCTCCACAAGGTGACGATCCTCCCGACGGGCATGGCCCTGGGCGTCACCCAGCAGCTGCCGGAGGAGCGCCACCTCTACCGGCAGGACTACATCGAGGACTCCCTGGTGGTGCGCCTGGGCGGCAGGATCGCCGAGGAGCTCGTCTACGGGATGGTGTCCACGGGCGCCAACAACGACCTGATGGGGGCCACCGAGCTCACCCGCAAGATGGTGAGGGAGTGGGGCATGAGCGAGCGCATCGGCCCGATGGCGTGGGGCAGCGGCGGCCAGGTGTTCCTCGGCGAGGACCTCATGACCCGCAGCGAGTACTCCGACGAGACGGCCCGGGTCATCGACGAGGAGGTCGAGCGGATCCTGCGTGAGCAGGAGGAGCGCTGCCGCCAGACGCTGCGCTCGTACCGGGCCGGTCTCGACGCCGTCGCCGGGGCGCTGCTGGAGCAGGAGACCCTCGACGGCGCCGAGGTCCGCCGACTGATCGACCAGGCGCAGTCCGGGGCACAGGCACCGGCACCCCAGCCGGTGGCCGTCGTCGGCGAGTGAGCCCGGCGGACACCGCCTGAGTGCAGGCCGCCGGCGGCCGGCGCCACCGGCCGGGCGGTTCCGTCAGGCCGGCGCCCGTGGACCAGGGCCGGCGTCGCGCAGCTCGGCCACCGCAGCCCACAGGTCGGTGGCGGTCGGCGGGCCCACGAAGCTCGCTCGCACCACCCCGTCGGCATCGGCCACCACCACCGTCGGGACGGCGTCGATGGCGTAGCGGCGGTGCACCTCGGGTCGGACCCCCACCGCCACCTCGTCGACAGCCACGTCCTCCGACGCCAGCACCGCAGCCTTGGCGGCCGTGCCTGCGCAGGCGTCGCACGTCTCGGACGTGAACACCGCCACCAGCCAGGGCTGCGCCGGCCCCGCGAAGTCGGCCCGGTCGAGCTGCGTCGGCACCGCCCACCGGGGGGCCGTGGGCGCATCCGGAGAGCGACGGTCGATCAGGATCGCGATCACGACGGCGACGGCGATCACCACGCCGGCGATCAGCAGCCGCTCCACGCCGCCCATGATGCCCGGCACCGGTGACGATGCCCCGTCGTCGGACCCGGGGCTCGCTCGTGACACCCCTGCGCTCACTGGAGCGAGAGTGCTTGCAAAAGTTAGCGTTGCGCTGTATGGTGCATGCACCCAGGACGAGCGGACAGCCCCAGCGTGGCTGCCGGTCCGCCGACACGAAGGAGCGAACGATGGCAGAGCTCAGCCAGACCCTGCGAGATGCGGCCTACGTCGGTGTCGGTCTCGGCATCCTCACCTTCCAGCGGGCGCAGGTCCAGCGCCAGGAGATCAAGAAGCTCGTCGAGGCGCAGCTCGGTGACGCCAAGGGCGGCCTCGCCCAGCTCTCCGGCACGTTCGAGGACCGGGTGAAGGTGCTCGAGGAGCGCATCGAGGGCGTGCAGGAGCAGCTCGAGGCGGCCCTCGGCGAGCTCGAGACGAACCTGGACGCGGCGCTCGACGAGCTGGCCGCCCGCCTCCCCGAGCAGGCGCGCGACGCCCTTGGCACCGCCCGCACCGCCGCACGCGACGCCACGACCCAGCTGCGAGCCCTCGTCGCCTGACGACCGGCACCACAGCACCCCGCCTGGAGCGGGAGGGCCCATCCCCCCCGGGTCCTCCCGCTCCTCCGCGTGCGGGCGCAGCGGCAGCCTCAGCCGCTGGCGTCGCCGAAGCGGACCGAGCTGCCGTCCGCCTCGAGCAACCGGTACCCGGCGCCGGTCCGGGTGGCGGCCATGCCCACCACCGGCACGCTCGACGCCTGACCACCCCTCGAACCGAGGAACGGGGCGTCCCCGAAGCTGAACACGCCGCCGTCGGCGGCCACGAACCAGTAGCCGCCGCTCGTCGCCGTGGCGGCCATGCCCACGATCGGCTGGTTCAGCCTGACGGCGCCCGTGGAGCCGTGGAAGCCGGCGTCGCCGTAGGCGAAGATCCCACCGTCCCTGGCGACGAGCCAGTAGCCGGCGCCGGAGCGGGTGGGTGCCATGCCCACGATCGGCTGGTTCAGCCGGATCGCACCGGTCGAGCCGTGGTAGCCGGCGTCACCGAAGGCGAAGATCCCTCCGTCGGCCGCCACCAGCCAGTAGCCCCGCCCGCTCGGGGTCGCGGCCATCCCCACGATCGGCTGGTTCAGCCGGATCGCACCCGTCGACCCGTGGTAGCCGGCGTCACCGAAGGCGAAGATCCCTCCGTCGGCCGCCACCAGCCAGTAGCCCCGCCCACTCGGGGTGGCCGCCATCCCCACGATCGGCTGGTTCAGCCGGACCCCGGCCAGCGACCCGTGGCCGCCGGCGGCGCCGAAGCCGACCACCTCACCGGCCCGGGTTGTGAGCCAGTAGCCGTCAGCACCCGGGAGGGGGGCGATGGCGACGGCGGGGGTCGTGAGGACCGGGTCGGTGATGCTGAACCAGCTGCTCTTCAGCCCGAGGGCGACCCGGAGCTGGTCGCCGGTCACGACGACCGATCCGCGCGACCCTCGCAGGACGACCTCGAGGACCCGGCCGCCGTCGCCGTGGGGGCCGGACAGGCCGTTGCGCCTCGTCACCTCGATCGAGAAGAGCTCACCCAGTGCCGGGTACCTCGCCTCCACCGTGGCGACGGGCACCTGGGCCCGCCACGTGTGGTTCGAGTTGTTGCTGACCGAGTCGCCGTCGTCGGGGACCGCCGGGAAGGTGCCGCCTGCGGTGTGACCGCCGGTCGAGGACGAGAACTCGGTGAGGGCGACCGCGCTGCCGAGGAGGCGGACCTCTCCTGCGGTCTCCGCGACGGCGCGGTCCGTCCTCGGGTCCTCGGTGCGGACGTTGTCGGCACCCGCCCCGTTGTAGACCTGGCACGACGTCGTGTCGCAGGTCTTGGCGAAGCCCCGGGACTCGGCGTGGGCGTACGACCGGGCGGCCACCGCCTGGGACCTGAGCTGGTTCATGCCCGCTCCCCCGCCGAGGTCGCCCCAGCTCGCCGGGGACTCCCGGGGCACCACGCCGCGGAGGTAGTCCTCCATGGCGACCCGGTTGACGACCTTCGACTCGCCTCCCGAGTCGAGCGCACGCACCGTGCCCCGGTAGTGGCGCCGGAGACCGGCCACGCACACCTGCAGCATCCTGGTGATGTCGGCGCCCACACCGGGGTCGGCAAGCACGGCGGTCGGCTGCTGCGTGAGGCTGATGCCGGCCTGTGCGGTCGTCCACGGCCCGCCGCACCCGGGGCTCCGCTCGACGAGCCACCCGCCTGCGGTGCGGGTGATGCGCGCCGCCTCCGCAGCCGAGAAGGTGTTGCTGCCGACGCTGAAGCCCTGCCCCGAGTCGAGCACCAGGGGCCGGCCGTCGAGGCTGCCGCGGCCGCTGCCTGCGTCGCTGATGCGCAGGTGCACGTCGATCAGGTCGTTCGGGCGGCTGCCGACGGTCGTGCCGCCGAAGTAGTGGGCGAGGATCCTGCGGTGGTCCCAGCCCGCCAGGGCGTAGCCGAGCGAGCCGTACTGGCCGAGGCCCCGCCCGTGCCCGAAGCCGTGGCCCTCGATGTTGACGGTGTCACCGGGGAACGCCTCGGCCGGCCCGGTGCCGGGACCGACCGGGACGAGGCCACCCACGACGGCCCCGAGGACGAGCGCCGCCAGCAGCGACCTGGCCGACCGGGCCGACCGGGCCCTCGGCCTGCGCCAGGGCCGGTTCCTCCGCTGGCGATCGGTGGGTTGCGTCATCGAGACCTCCGGTCCGGCCGCCGGCCGAGCGCCGCGCTGCACCGGAACAACCGCCGGCGCGCCGTCCCCGTCACACCACGCGGGTCCGCCGCCACCGGAGGTAGCGTCCTCGCCGTGACGGGGTCGGGAGCGGGGCGAGTGCTCACGGCGTCGCGCCGGCTGCTCCGGGGGACGGCCGCCCGCCTGGCGCGCCGCCGGGCCGGCGTGGCCGGTGGCGGAGACGACGTCTACGGCGCCGGGTACTACGGGGACGGTCGGGACCCCGGCGACCGGGGCGGACTCTCGGGCTACGAGCGCTACGACCGCGACACGAGCAACGCCGACGTCGCCGCCTACCTGCTGTGGCGGCACTTCGAGATCGGGCGCACCCTCGACGTGGGTTGCGCCACCGGCTTCGTGGTCGAGGCGCTGCGGGAGCTGGCCGTCGACGCCGAGGGGGTGGACGTCAGCCGGTGGGCGGTGGAGCACCCGGCGCTCGGCGCCACCGGCCACATCCGCTACGGCAACCTCCTCGAGCGGCTCCCGTTCGACGATGCCGAGTTCGACCTCGTGAGCGCCTTCGAGACCCTCGAGCACCTCCCGCCTGACGCCGTCCCCAGGGCCCTCCGCGAGCTCAGGCGGGTGACGCAGGCCTACGTGGTCGCCACCATCCCGTCCTTCGGGCGCAACGAGCACGGCCCCGGAGGGTGGTACCAGCAGAAGGTCAGGGAGGAGCTGCTGCCCCGCTACTGGGCGCGAGGCGAGGGGTACGACGGCCCGGTGCCGTTCGACGACATCGAGCGTGACGCCACCGGCCAGCCGCTCGAGGGCCACCTCACGCTCGCCTCGTTCCGGTGGTGGACGGCGCGCTTCGCCGAGGCCGGCTTCGTCCGCCTCGGCACGGTCGAGCGGGCCGTCCACCCCCACCTCGCCCGGTTCGGCCTCACCAAGTACTGGAACCTCTACGTGTTCGCACTGCCCGACGCCCCCGTCCCCGACGGCCCGGTCAGGAGCGAGGCCGAGCTCGCCGAGCGGGAGCGCCTGTGGCGCCTCGACAGCAGGACACCGGACCCCGAGGACGCGGAGCGGGTCCGCGAGGCGCTGGCCACGCCTGGAGGTGGTCCGCTCACCGGCATCGGGGAGATCCCCGCCACGTGAGGTCCTTCAGCGACCGGTCATGGCGACGATCGGCTGGTTGAGCCGAACACCCCCCAGCGAGCCGAGGAAGGCGGCGTCCCCGAAGGCGAAGATGCCGCCGTCGGCCGCCACCAACCAGTAGCCCTGGCCCGACGGCGTCGGGGACATGCCGACGACCGGCTGGTTCAGCGGCATCGAGCCAGTCGAGCCGAAGAAGTCGGCGTCGCCGAACGAGAAGATGCCGCCGTCGCGGGCGAGGAGCCAGTACCCGGCACCGCTCGGCGTGGCCGCCATGCCCACGATCGGCTGGTTGAGCCTGGTCGCCCCCGTCGACCCGTGGAAGGCGGCCGACCCGAACGAGAAGACGCCGCCGTCGCCGGCCACCAACCAGTAGCCGTCACCCCTGGGGCTGGCTGCCAGGTCCACGATCGGCCGGCGCAGTGCGACGTCCGCCGAGCCGAGCGGTGGCGCCTTGCCGGATGCGGCCACCCTCCCGGTGCTGGTCACCGTCCAGTGGCCGTCGCCCCCGTTCGTGGCGGCGATGCCCACGACCGGGGCCGCCCCCCGCTCGGCGGCGGGCGCCGGGACCGGGGGTGCAGACCCGAACGCCTCCACCCGCCCGTCGGCCCGGGCCAGCCAGTAGCCGCGACCGCTCACGTGGTGGGCGGCGTCGATCACGGGGACGACGCCCGCCCCGACGGCCGAGCCGGCGAAGGGGGCGTCGCCGAAGCTGAACAGCCCCCCGTCGGCGGCGGCCAGGCGGTACCCGACGGGGAGCGGGCCGAGCGCGGCGGCGGCGTCGAGCCTGCCCCACAGGAAGTGCTCGCCGGTACCGGGCACGGGAGCTGCCGTCTGGGCCAGCCGGGCCACCACCTGCTCGGCGGTCAGTGCTGGGTCCTGGGCCATCACGAGGGCAGCCGTCGCCGCCACGAGCGGCGCGGCGAAGGACGTGCCCGTCGCCCTCGTCGTCCCGTCCTGCGCCGTCGTGCTCCCGCCCCCCCGGCGCAGCCCGACGACCTCCGTGCCAGGGGCGGCGACGTCGACCCACGGGCCGCGGTTGGAGAAGGGCGCGATGCGGTCCCCGCCCGGCGAGCCCGGCACCCCGGTGGCGGCGACGGCCACGACGCCGAGGTCGGCGGCGGGGAACACCTCGTTCGTCCCACCCTGGTTGCCTGCCGCCGCCACCACGAGGACGCCCTTGGACCGTGCGTAGGCGACCGCGCTCGACAGCGCCGGGTCCCTCCCCCCGCCGGTCAGGCTGAGGTTGAGGATGTCGGCGCCGGCATCGGCGGCCCAGCGGACGCCGGCGGCCACACCCGAGGTGGTGCCCGCACCGCAGTCGTCGAGCACCTCGACGGGCAGGACCCGGGTGTCCCAGCCGAGGCCGGCGACGTCGGTGCCGTTGTCGGTCCGGGCGGCGATGAGGCCGGCGGCGATCGTGCCGTGGCCGCGCGCCGTCGCCGGGCCCCGGCACGTCGGGTCGGCGACGAACGACGCGCCCGGCAGCAGCTTGCCGACGAGGTCGCGATGGGGCGGCTCGGTCTCGATCCTGGTGTCGAGGACGGCGACGACCACGTCGGCGCTCCCGCGCGAGCGATCCCAGGCCTGTGGCGCCCCGACGCTGCGCAGCTCGACCTGGCCGCCCACAGCCGGGCGGCCCCGCTCGTCGACGCAGTCGCTGCTCCGCCAGCACGTGTCACCGGGCTCGGTGTCAGCCGCCCGGTAGACGAGCTCGGGGTGGAGTGCGACGACGCCGTCGACGCCCCCGAGCACCTGGGGGTCGGTCTCGGCGGGGAGGTGCACGACGAAGGTGTCGGGCGCCACCACCTGCCCGGGCTCACCCCCGGCCGCCTCGGCGATGGCGGTCCTGGCCGCCGCGCCGGCGGGGCCCCCCGTCTGCACGACCACGGCGCCCGGCACCTCCTCCCCGGCCGAGGGCGCCGGCTCGGCGGGCGCGATGGCCACCTGCCGGAGGCCGTGCTCAGCAGGAGGAGGGGATGCGCCGGCCGGGACGGCGGTCCCTCCGAGCAGGGCGAGCCCGGCCGCCAGCACCGCCGACCGCCACGGGGGCCGACCCGGTCGTGCGAGGGGGAGACGGGCCGGCACCGGTCGGACCTGGGAGCGCCCGGAGCGCTGCATCGTCGTCACGTCGCCGCCGGCGTGGGCCTCCCGCAACCGGCCCTCGTCGCTGTCCACACTGCGTCGATCACGAAGTTGTAGCCGATCCCGCAGCCATGGGGAGACCGAGCCGGTCGTCGTGGTGCGGTGGCGCCCCACCGGCGCTGCCAGCACCCCCGGCACGGCACGACCCACCTCGGGGGACCCGCCGCGACGGCGCCCCGCCGGCCGACAGGGGGGTCAGCGCCGGACGCCCTCGAGGAACGCCGTGTAGCGGTCGACGACCGCTGGCCACAGGAACCGCTCCGAGACGTAGGTCCGGCCGGCCTCGGCGAGGGCCCGGCGTAGCACGGCGTCGGCCAGGAGCCGGTCGAGCACCACCTCGAAGCGGGCGTAGGAGTCGAAGGCGAACCCACCGGAGGAGCGATCGACGTGCTCCCTGGTGGCGGCGCAGCGCTGGTTGACGACGACGGGCACCCCTGCCGACCACGCCTCGATCAGCACGAGGGAGAACGCCTCGTACCCCGACGGGTTGACCAGCGCCACCGCGCCGCGCAGCGCCCCCCACTTCACGTCGTCGGTGACCGCTCCGGCCACCACGATGTCGGGGTGCGGGTCCGGGCGGTCGACCACGGGCCCGAGGAGCGCCAGCGCGAGCGGCCCCGGGTGGCGCTCCTTGTAGGCGGCGAAGAACCGGGTCAGGGTGCGCACGCCCTTGCCGTCGTCCACCCGCCCGATGCACACCAGGTAGGGCCGGTCGCCGAGCCCCAGGGCGGCCGCGGCTGCGGGGTCGCCCTCCTCCGGCTCCACGCCGAGGCCGAGCACGATGCGGCGCCGGTGGGCGATCGGGAAGAGCCCCTCGACGAGCTCCCGCTCGCCGTCGGTCTGGAACACGAAGCCCTCGACCCCGGCGAACACGTCCCGGAACAGCGGGAGCCGGAGGGGCGGCTCGTCGTGGGCTGCGGGGTGCATCACCGCCCGCCCGGCGGCCAGGGGCACCCCAGCCACCGTCGGGTGGTACAGGTACGGGTAGAAGGCGACGAGGTCGGCGTCGCTCGTCCGGATGGCGTCCAGGAGACCCGGGCTCACCGGGCCCTGGCGGTCGATCCACGCCCGCTCGGCGCTCCCGGCCGCGCCCTCCGGGTCGCGCAGCACCTGCGGTGACAGCCGGTCGAAGCTCGGGTGGCGGGTGCCGACCACCGGGAACCGGTGCACCTCGACGCCGGCCTCCACGGAGGTGCCGGCAGGCAGCTCGTCGAGCCAGGTGCGGGCGTCGAGGGCGCACGTCGTCAGCACCTCGACCTCCCAGCCGGCCCGGGACACGAGCCGCTCCGCCAGCATGCGGGCGCCGTACTCGGCCCCGCCGATGACCTGGCTGCCGTACCTCGGCACCACGTACGCGAGCTTCACCGCCCCACCTGCTGGGCGGTCACGCCGCCTCCAGGGAGGCGATCGCCGCTCGGAGGGCGGCCCGGCTGCGCTCGAGCGAGAGGTCGGCCAGGCGGTCCCGTCCGGCGGCGACGAGGCCGGCCCGCAGGCGTTCGTCACCGATCACCCGGTCGACGGCGGCGGCCACCGTGAGCGGGTCCTTCCGGTCGAGGGCGACGCCGCCGTGGCCGAGCGTCTCGGTCACCGCCGTGGCCCCGAGGGCCACGATGGGGACCTCGTGGTGCATGGCCTCGAGGAGCGGGAGGCAGAACCCCTCGTGGTCCGAGAGGCACACGAACACGTCGGCCGCCCGGTACTGCGCCGCCAGCACCCCGGGAGGGACGGCACCGGCCAGCTCCACCGCCCCGGTCAGACCGAGGGCGTCGACGAAGCGGCCGAGGGCTTCGGCGTAGGACGGGACGGAGGTCCCTCCGACCAGGTGCAGTCGGGCCTGCGGGTCGAACACCCGCCGGTAGGCGGCGAAGGCCTTGACCACGTCGTGCTGCGCCTTGTTCGGGACCACCCGGCCGACGAAGAGCCAGTCGGCCCCGCCCGCGGCCTTGGCCGACACCAGCCGACCCAGGGCGGACTCGTCGACCTCCCGCTCGAAGAGGGAGGGGTCGAACAGGATCGGCACCACCGTCGTGCGCCGGTACCCGGCCTCGACGAGCTCGGACCGGTTGAAGCCGGAGTCGGCCAGCCCGAGCTCGGTGCGGGCAGCGAGCGCCCGGAGCTGCTCCCGGCCCCAGGACTGGCCGTAGACGACGGGCGGGTCCCAGTCGGCGAAGAACGCGCCGGGCGTGAGGTTGTGGTAGTCGACGAGCAGGCCCTCCGGGCGCTCGAGCAGGAAGTCGGCGACGACCGAGCCGATGGCGAGGTGGTAGAGCAACCGGACGTCGCCGTCGGCCGACCCCCGGTAGCGCTGGTAGGGCCGGGCCCGCTCGGCGAGGGAGGGGTGGGTGGTGTGGCTGTACACCTCCGACTCGAGCCCCATGGCCCGCAGCTCGACCTGGATGGCCAGCGTGTGGCCGCTCACCGCGTCCCCCGGGCTGAGGTCGGGGAGGAACTGGTGGACGGCCCTCACCTGCCGAGCAGCTCGGTGACCACGTCGGCCAGCTGCCGGCTCGTCCGACCGAGGGAGAAGTCGGCCACCCGGGCGGTGCCGGCGGCCACGAGCGACGTCCTGAGCGGCGCGTCCGCCAGCACCCGGTGCACGGCGGCGGCGACGGTGGCCGGCGACTTGTCGTCGAGGACGAGGCCGGCCCCACCCAGCGTCTCCGGCACCGCCGCCGCCCGGTAGGCGACGACCGGCACCTCGTGGTGCATGGCCTCGAGCAGCGGCACGCAGAACCCCTCGTGCTCGGACAGGCACACGAACACGTCGGCCACGCGGTAGCGCGCTGCCAGCTCACCCGGCGTGACCGAGCCGGCGAGGTCGACCGCGTCGGTCAGGCCGAGGGCGGCGACGAAGCGCTCGAGGGCCGTCCAGTAGGCGTGGGACGACGAGCCGCCGACGAGGTGCAGCCGGGCGTGGGGGTCGTCGGCGATCCGGTGGGCGGCGAACGCCTTGATCACGTCGTGCTGCGCCTTGTGGGGCGCCACTCGGCCGACGAACAACCAGTCGGAACCGCCCGCCGACGCCTTGGCCTCGAGCCGGTCGAGGGCGGCCCGGTCGACCTCGTGGTCGAAGGCGGTGGTGTCGAGCAGGATCGGCACCACGGTGGTGGCGCCGTAGCCGACCGCCCGCAGCTCGGCCTCGTTGTACGCCGAGTCGGCGATGCCGAGCTCGGTCGCCGACGCCAGCGAGTCGAGCTGCCGGCGGGCCTCGAGCAGCTCGGCACCCACGTGGGGCTCCCACGGCTCGAAGAAGCTGGCCGGCGTGATGTTGTGGTAGTTCGACAGCTTCCGCTCGGGCCGGGACAGGAGCCAGTCGGCGACCGGGCTGCCGGTCGAGCACTGGTACAGCAGCCAGGTCGGCTCCCCGGGGCGGGGGGAGGGCAGGTCCCGGTACGACTGCACCGACCTGCGGACCTCCCGGTGGGCGTCGCCCACGTAGATCCGGGAGTCGACGCCGAGGCCGTGCAGCACCCGCTGCACCTGCAGCGCGTGGGCGCCGATGGCGTCACGGGGCGCGAACGACGGCAGGAGCTGGTGGATGGCGGCCACGGTCAACCCGTCGCGGTCAGGCAGGCACTCGGGAGCCGGCCACCGCTCACGCGGTGCGCCGGGCGACGACGGTGTACGAGACCGGCCCGAACAGGGCCCGTCGCAGCAGGGCGTTGTTGGCGTTCACGGCACCGGCGCCCGGCAGCTCCTCGGCGATGTCCCGCAGCTCCTCGGCGGGAGGCCCGTCGTGGACGCCCTCGACCGTGAGCCCGAGCCCGCCGAGGGCGTGGACCCAGGTCTCAGGGGAGAGAGGGCGCCCCGGGCTGAGGTCGGCGGCCACCGGGTCGAGCCGTCGCGCCCATGCGGTGGGGCTCGTGGAGCGGACGACGAGCGCCGACCCCGGCGCCAGCGCCCGCGCCGCCGCCTCGGCCAGGGCCAGGGCGCCGGCCACCGGCAACCGGTCGACCACGCCCCGCAGCACGACGCCCCCGAGCACCGCAGGGGCGACGCCGGCGAGGTGGGTGGCGGCCTCCCCCACCCGCACGTCGAGCCCGTCGGCCAGCGCTCGGTTGGCTGCGGTCCTGCGGGGGTCGAGCCCGTAGGCGTCCAGGCCGGCCCCGGACAGGGCCCGCACCTCCGCCCCGTCGCCGGCGTCGGCCACCAGCACCCGACCGGTCGCCCCCCGGCAGGCGACGAGGGCGACGGAGACGAGGTCGTCGGCCGAGGAGGCCGGCTCCAGCGCCTCGAGCGCGTCGCGCAGGTGGGGGCTGGCGGCGGGCGACGTCTGCTCGAGGGCGGCGACGCGGTCGTCGATGCTGCGCAGCGCCCGCACCGCCGCGGCGTTGAACGCCGAGGTCTGCTGGGCGAGGTAGCGGAGGTACCACGCCATCCCCTTGCGCAGCGCCTTCTTGAGGACGGGCCCGCCAGGGAGGGTCGAGGCGGTGGGGACGTCGACGTCGACGAAGGCGCTGCGCTCGGCTGCGGCGAGCACCGACGCTGCATCGCCCCCGACGGTGGCGGCCGGGGCGAAGCGGGCGAAGGTGGCGTCGAGCTCCTGCTCGAGCCCTGGCGGCAGCGCACCGGAGGCCCGGCGCCTGGCGACCTCCTCGTCGATCTCGACCAGCACCTGGCGCAGGTCGATGGGGCCGAGCGGGACCACGCCGTCGTCGACGTCGGTCATCCCGCCACCTGCCGGTCGGACGCGTGGTCGATGGTGACGCTGGCGTCGAGGGCGACCATCCCCGCGGCGATGCCGGGGTTCGTCACCTGGAACGTGTGCCCGGCGCTGTGGTGGTCGTAGATGGTGGACACGTCGTGGCTGTGGATGCCGATCGACACCGTGTAGATCCCGTCCAGCAGCGGGATCCGGTCGAAGGAGAACTCGAGCGTCCCGTCGCCCTCCACGTACTCGAGGCCGCCGAGGAGGTGGTCGGTGTTCACCCCGTAGACGAGCAGGCCGTCACCGTTGACGACGTTCAGCGAGAACACCACGTCGTCGATGCGCCGCACGGCGTGGTAGCCGACCTTGATGCGCAGCGGGTCGCCGGGGACGAGGAAGTCGCGCTCGTCGGCCAGCGGGTAGTCCATCCGGACGCGGGTGATGCGGACCTCGAAGCTGGCCAGGTCGATCGCCGGGGGCGGGGCGGCGTCGGGATCGAGGGCAGGGACCTCGGAGGCCACCAGCTGGTCGGCCTGGTCGTCGACGACGTCCTCGCCGTGGAGCTGGCGGGCCCTGGTGCCCCGCATGAGGCTCTCCCGGAACGTCCGGATCGACTCGCCGGGCGGGCCGATGCCGATCATCTCGCCGTGGTCGAGCACCACCGCCCGGTCGCAGATCTGGCGCACGAGCTCGGGCGAGTGGCTGACGAACATCATCGTCCTGCCCTCCCGCTGGAAGCGCCGGATGCGCTCGAGGCACTTGCGCTGGAACGCCTCGTCTCCCACCGCCAGCACCTCGTCGATCAGCAGCACGTCGGGGTCGACGTTGGTCGCAACCGCGAACCCGAGCCGCACGTACATGCCCGAGGAGTAGTGCTTCACCTGCTGGTCGATGAACTGCTCGAGCTCGGCGAAGGCGACGATCTCGTCGAAGCGCCGCTCGATGTCGCGGTTCTTCAGGCCGAGGATCTGGCCGTTCATGAACACGTTCTCCCTGCCCGTCAGCTCCGGGTGGAAGCCTGCTCCCAGCTCGAGCAGCGAGGCCGTCCGCCCGACCGTCTTGATGTAGCCGGTGCTCGGCTGCATGATCCCCGCCACGCACTTGAGCAGGGTCGACTTCCCGGAGCCGTTGTGGCCGAGGAGGCCGACCGTCTCGCCGTCGGCCACCTCGAAGCTCAGCTCCTGCAGGGCCCAGAAGTCCTCGCGGGGCGCGCGGCGGCCGAGGTTGAGCACCCGGCCCTTCAGGTCGGAGTGGCGCTGGTGGTTGACCCGGAACCGCTTCGACACCTGGTGGAGCTCGATCGCCGCCACTCAGAGCTCCTCGGCGAAGTTGGCCTCGAGCCGGTCGAACAGGCGCACGGCCAGGACCAGGAGCACGAGGCTGATGACACCCACGACCGCCAGGTTGCGGAGGAACCACAGCGGGCTCTCGTCGGGGAGGATCGCGGCGCCCCCCTTGTCGGCCGGGAGGAACAGGATCCCGTAGAACGCCCGCTGGAACGCGAGGACGATGGAGGTCATCGGGTTCACGAGCGCCACCGTGCCCGAGAGGCCCTGGTTGGCCAGGCTGTCGGCGACCAGGCCGAAGGGGTACACGATCGGCGTCATCCAGAACCACGCCAGCAGGGCGAGCTCGAGCAGGTGCTGGGTGTCGCGGGCGTACACGTTGGCGCAGGCGAGGAAGATGGCGACCGCCGCCGTGAGCACCAGCAGCACGAGGAGGGCGGGGACCGCCAGCCAGAGGTAGCGGAGCTCGACGTCGAAGCGGAACACGATCATGCCGAGGACGAGCACGATCCCCTGCAGGAAGAAGTGGACGAGGTTGGCGCCCACGGCTGCCAGCGGCAGGATCTCCCGGGGGAAGTACACCTTGTTCACGAGCGAGGCGTTGCCCACGATCGAGCCGGTGGCGGCGCCGAGGGTGACCGAGAACAGGTTCCAGGCGAGCAGCCCGGAGAGCAGGAAGATCGGGAAGTAGGGGATGCCGTTCGCCAGGACGATCTGGAAGACCACGTAGAAGACCACGAGGTACATCGCCGGGTTCAGCATCGACCAGACGAAGCCGAGGGCGCTGTTCTTGTACTTGACCTTCAGCTCCTTGCGCACCATCCCCACGAGCAGCTCGCGGTAGGAGATGACGAGGCGGACGTGCTCGAGGACGCTGCGGCGGGGCTTGTTGACCGTTGCCGCCGGGGTGCCGGCGGGACGCTGCCCAGGCGGAGCCGAAGCAGGTGCGTTGGTGGTGGTCGCCATGACGAGCGGGTCCTCGGATCCAGGGGAGCGCCAGGGTCGCCGAGCGCGGTCGCCAGCGTACCCAGCGCCCCCCGGCGGGGGTGCGGACGCTACCGTCCCGCCATGCGGGTGGCGGTCGACGTGACGCCCCTGCTCGGCGCCCCCACGGGGGTGTCGCAGTCGCTGCGCGGGCTCCTCGGCGGGCTGGCGGAGACGGAGCCCGACGTCGAGGTCGTCCCCTACGTCGTCAGCGGCCGGGCCGTGCTCGCCCGGGGGTCGAGGTCCGTGGGGGGGCTGCGGGCGCGGCCCCTCCCTCTCCCCGCCGGCCTCGCCATCCGGACCTGGGGCCGCCTCGACCACCCCACCGCCGACCGGTGGCTCGGGTCGGCGGACGTCGTGCACGGCAGCAACTTCGTGGCGCCGCCGATGCGGCGGCGCCCGACCACGGCCACGATCCACGACTGCTGGTGCGCACGGCACCCCCAGCGGTGCGCACCCGACGTGGCCGCCGTCCCCGCCTCCGTGCGCCGCTCGGTCGCCCGGGGCACCTGGCTCCACGTGACCACCGAGCACGGTGCCGGCGAGGTCGCCGAGGTGTACGGGGCCAGGGAGCGGGTGGTGGTGGTGCCGTTCGGCGTGCCGACGGCACCCCCGACCGCCGAGTTCGGCAGCCGACCCGTCGCGCCCCCGGCGCCCGTCGCCGGGCGCCGGTACGTGCTGGCGCTGGGGGCGCTCGACCCCCGGAAGGGCCTGGCCGGCCTCGTTCGGGCCTTCGCCTCGGTCGCCGGTGCGGACGCGACCGTCCTCCTCGTCCTCGCCGGCCCGGACGGCCCCGCCCGCGCCGAGGTCGACGCAGCGATCTCGGACCTCGGCCCCAGCGCCCAGCGGGTGCACGTGGTGGGCGAGGTGGACGACGGCACCCGCCGAGCGCTCCTGGCCGGCGCCACCGTGCTGGCGTACCCGTCCCTCGACGAGGGCTTCGGCTTCCCCGTGCTGGAGGCGATGGCGGCCGGCATCCCGGTGGTCGCCACGTCCGCCGGGGCGCTCCCGGAGGTGGCGGGCGAGGCCGCCGCCCTCGTCCCCGTCGGCGACGACGCCGCCCTGGCTGCGGCCCTGACCTCGGTCCTCACCGACGAGGGCCGACGAGCCCACCTCGTGGCCGCCGGTCGTGTCCGGGCCGCTCGCTACACCTGGGCACGGACCGCCGCCGGCATGGCCGACCTCTGGCGCCGCGCCGTCGACGCCGGACCTCCACCTCCCTGACGCCGACCACGGCCCCCGGGAACAGGCGTCAGGTCAGGTCGTCGAGGGCGCGGCCGACCTTGCGGAGGGCGAGCGCCAGCGCAGCGGACTCCGTCGGTTCGTGGGAGGAGGCGGCGAGGTCCCGGAGGCGGGAGGCCCAGCGCTCGAGCTCGGCCCGGACCTCGGTGCAGAGGTCGAGGCGGTGGTGCCAGGCGAGGTCCCGGTCGAGGAGGGCGAGCTGGAGCTCGACCTCGGTGTGCCGGGTGGCGACGGCCGGCAGGCGCTCGGCCTTGGCCGAGGGGTAGGCGGTCCCTGCCACGAGCTCGTGCGGTTCGACCTTGAACAGCCCGGCGAGGATGGTGACGGTCCGCTCGCCGGGGATGCTCACACCCCCCTCGAGGTGCGACAGGGCGGTGCGGGAGATGGCGAGGCGGGCGGCGAGCTCCTGCTGGGTCCAGCCGAGGTCGGCCCGGAGCTTGGCGATGCGGCGCCCGAGGTGCTCGTCGTCGCAGCGCGCTGCCATGGCCACCAGTGTGGTCCTTCGGCGCCCGCGACCTGCCAACTGGGTTGGCAGACAGACGGGCGTCGCGCGGTCATGATCGCTCCATGAGCACGCGCGCCCTCATCACCGGCATCACCGGCCAGGACGGCTCCCACCTGGCCGAGCTGCTGCTCGACAAGGGCTACGACGTGGTCGGGATGGTGCGGCGCAGCAGCACGGTGAACTACGAGCGCATCGCCCACATCCAGGACCGGATCACCTTCGCCCAGGGCGACCTGCTCGACGAGGTGTCGATGATCAACATGCTCCGGGAGCACCGACCGGAGGAGGTCTACAACCTCGCAGCCCAGAGCTTCGTCCAGACGAGCTTCGGCCAGCCCGTGCTCACCGGCGAGACGACGGCCCTCGGTGTGACCCGGATGCTCGACGCCATCCGCATCGTGGACCCGGGCATCCGCTTCTACCAGGCCAGCTCGAGCGAGATGTTCGGCAAGGTCCAGGCGGTCCCGCAGTCGGAGTCGACGCCGTTCTACCCCCGCTCCCCCTACGGCGTGGCCAAGCTCTACGGCCACTGGATCACCATCAACTACCGGGAGAGCTACGACCTGCACGCCTCGTCGGGCATCCTCTTCAACCACGAGGGGCCGCGGCGCGGCCTCGAGTTCGTGACCCGGAAGATCACCCACACCGCCGCCAAGATCAAGCTCGGGATGGCGACCGAGCTCCGGCTCGGCAACCTCGACGCCCAGCGGGACTGGGGCTTCGCCGGCGACTACGTCGAGGCCATGTGGCGCATGCTCCAGCAGGACGGGCCCGACGACTACGTGGTGGCCACCGGCGAGACGCACGAGGTGCGGGAGTTCTGCGAGGTGGCCTTCGAGCACGTGGGCCTCGACTACCGCGACTTCGTCGTGCAGGACGAGCGCTTCATGCGACCGGCCGAGGTCGACCTCCTCGTCGGCGACCCGAGCAAGGCCCGCGCCGACCTCGGCTGGGAGCTCCAGACGTCGTTCCGCGACCTCGTGACGATGATGGTGGACGCCGACCTCGCGCTCCTGCAGGGCGACCTGCGCAGCATCAGCGGCAGCTGACACACCCGCCCGCGCCTCCGGCGCGGACGGGGTCGACCGGTCGCGGTCGCGCCTGACCGGCCGGGCCCGAAGGCCCGAGCCGATGCGCGGCCGGCGTCCCCCCGCCCGACCCGCCACAACGCGGAGGCCGCGACCCGGAGCGACGGGTGCGCTCGGCGCCCCCACGGACGCGAGGGGCACGTCCACCGAGCGGCGCTGCCCCCCGGTGACCGGCGCAGGGACGAGCGCGCCGAGCCCACCTCGACACGGCCCCCGTCGGGCACGGAGGCGCGCAAGTACCGCTCAAGGCGCGATCGACCCCCGCCGTTCATCGGAGGACGAGGAGGCCGGGTGCAGAGAGCGCCCAGGAGCCTCCTTCCCCTCCGAAGGAGACGTCACGTGTCGACGATCGAACGCTCGCTCACCACCCCCACCCGGGAGCACCCGCCCGCGCCGACCGGTGCACCGCCGGCAGGCGAGGTGTCCCAGGCGCACACCGGCAACGGACCCGTGCGCAGCCGCAAGCGGGCGCGCCGCTTCGCAGTCCCCGTGCTCGTCGCCTTCGGGCTCCTGGCCGCCGGCTGCGAGCCCGCCCCCCAGCAGCCCGGGCAGGGCCTCTGGGTCAGCGGCAGCGAGCTCGCCGCCCTCCCGACCTCCGGCGCGGCCTGGGACCAGATCCGCAACGACGCAGCCTCGAGCTGGGGCACGGCCCTCATCAGCGACCAGGAGAGCAACCACGACGTGAAGACGCTCGCCGGTGCCCTGTACGCAGCTCGCACCAACGACGGCAACATGCGCAACCGCGTGGTCCAGGCCATCGAGTCGGCCATCGGCACCGAGGACGGCGGGCGCACCCTCGCCCTCGGCCGGAACCTCCCGGGCTACGTCATCGCCGCCGACCTCGTCGGCTACCGCACGCCCCGCTTCGAGGACTGGCTCCGCGGGGTCCGTCACGAGAACCTGGACGGGATGACGCTGGTCAGCACGCACGAGCGCCGCCCGAACAACTGGGGGACCCACGCCGGCGCCGCACGCATCGCCGTCGCCAGGTACCTGAACGACACGACGGACCTCAACCGGGCCGCCACGGTGTTCCGTGGCTTCGTCGGCGAGCGCGCCGCCTACGCCGGCTTCAGCTACGGCGACCTGACCTGGCAGTCCGACCCCGCCCGGCCCGTCGGGATCAACCCCGCCGGTGCGGTCCGCAACGGCTTCAACGTCGACGGCGTCCTCGGCGACGACCAGCGACGCTGCGTGTGCGCCATCACCAACCCGCCCGCACAGGAGAACTACGTGTGGGAGGCGCTGCAGGGGTCCATCGTCCAGGCGCGGCTGCTCAGCCGGGCCGGGTTCCCGGCCTGGCAGTGGGGCCAGCAGGGACACCTCCGGGCCGTGCGCTGGCTGCACGACCAGGCGCGCTTCCCGGCGACGGGTGACGACGGCTGGATCCCCGCCGTCGTGAACCAGGCCTACGGGACGCAGTTCCCCTCGACCTCCACCCCGCAGCAGGGCAAGAACATGGGCTACACGGGGTGGATCACCGGCCGCTGAGGCGTGGCCGCACGGAGCGGCCCGACCAGGGGTGCGTCGCCGGGACCTCGGGGCGCCGACACCTCACGCAGACATCCGGTCCGAGACCCCCGCAGCCCGCTGCGGGGGTCTCGCCGCGCACCGGAGGACGCAGCCACGGTCCTGGCCCGGGGGGTGCGCCTCGCTAGGAGGGGTGGACGAGCAGCGTCATCGCCGCGAGGCGCGCCTCGGTGGGCGATGCCACCCAGCCGTCGAGCCTCACGGTCCGGCGAGCGAGCAGGTCTGCCTGCACCGCCTCCCAGGCGCGGGCGCCGAGATCGGCCGGCGGCGCGCCGTCGGGCTGGATGCCGAGGTCGGCGGCGAGGGCGGCGAGGAGCCGGGGCACGTCGCGGTGCTCCTCGTGGGAGACGAGGTACGCCTCCCCCACCGCCCTGACCCCCGGGGTGTCGCGCAGGAGGGCGCCGAGCTGCTCGGCCAGCGGGGCGTCGCCCACGGCGACGAGGGACGTCCACGGCCGGGTGCCGGCGGCGAAGGCGGTGGCGGTGACGGCGGCGAGCGAGCCGCCCACGAAGCCGCGCCGGCCGAGCAGGCCGGCGGGCTGGGCCGCAGCTCCCCGGTCGGGCCCGGCGGTCACCGGAACCACGCCGAGCGCAGGTGGTCGGCGAGGCGCAGTGCCAGAGCGACGAGGGTCAACGTGGGCGTCGCCGACCCTGCGGTCGAGAACACCGAGCTGCCGGCGACGTACAGGTTGTCGATCCCGTGCACCCGGCAGTCCCGGTCGACGACCCCTGTGGCCGGATCGGCGCTCATCCGGGTCGTCCCCATGTGGTGCCACCCGCCGGCCAGGTCGGCGGGCCAGGAGCCGTCCTCGGGCAGGACGACCTGCACCCGGCCGATGCCCCGAGCCGCCACCTCGGCGCCCAGCAGGTCGACGGCGCGGACGATGCTCCTGTGCTCGACGTCCGTGAGCTGCCAGTCGACCTGGCCGCGCGGCATGCCCAGTGCGTCCGTGTCGGACCCGAGGGTGACCCGGCTGTCGGGGTTCGGCACCTGCTCGGCCCTGGCGGAGACGTCGACCGACTCGAACGGTCCGGCGCCCGTGCTCTTGCTGTAGACGTAGCTCGCGGACCCACCGAGGAGGCGGGGGACCATCGACGCCCGCTCGGACGTCGACCCCTGCAGGACGCGGCGCACGACGTCGGGCAGGGGGACGGGGAGGGGCCCCCCGGGGACGAACCAGTCGCCGAAGGTGGCGAGGTCGGCCGACAGCAGGAGCAGGTCCGCACCGATCGGCGCCGGCCCGGACCCGTCCACCCAGTCCGCCAGCCGCTCCGCCGCACGAGCCTCCGGCGAGCGCAGCGCCTGCTCGATGGCCGCCGACCGCTTGAGGCGCAGCCTGAGCTGCACGTCGGCCAGGGCGTCCTGGTCGAGGCGGGCCGGCGTGAGGCCGACGTAGCCCTGGTAGTCGTCCCCCCCCACGTCGTGCGGCTCGTAGTAGCCGAGGTCGATCTCGGGGTCGCGCGGGAGGATCCGGGCGGCGAGCACGCGCGGGTGCTCCATGAAGTAGCGGCCGACCTGGTCGCGGGCGTTGCCGACGCCCCGCGGGTCCCGGGCGGTGGAGGCGAGCAGGATGCGGGCGTTCTCGATGCCGCCGGCGGCCAGCACCACCACCCTGGCCTCCACCACGTAGCGGTTGCCGGTGAGGGTGGCCACCTCGACGTGGGTGACGTGGCCCCCGGCGTCGTCGGTGACGATGCCGGTGACGTTGGCCCACAGGTGGACGGCCACGTCGTCGGCCGCCTCGAGGCGGTCGCGGTGGCGGGGTGCGAAGCTGCGCTCGTCGTCGGCGACGATCTCGTTGAACCGGGCCTCGAAGTCGTCGCCGCCGAGCGCCAGCGGACGCTCGTCGTCCTCCTCCTCGGCGGCATCGAGCTCCGACACGGGGCGGCCCAGGCCGCAGATGTCACCCGCCTCGTCGAGGTGCGCCTCGAGGTCGGACAGCCGGATGGGCCACCCGCTGAGCGGGATCCCCGGGCGCGGCTCGAAGTCCCTCGCGTCGAGGGGTCGACAGGTGCCCCCCCAGTGGTTCGTCGACCCGCCGAAGGCCCGCACCCTGGCCGTCTCGAGGGGGAAGTAGGGCAGGCCCACGTTCTCGCCCGCCGAGAGGTCCTGGACGTCGTCCTCGACCTCCCAGCCACCCGACTCGAGGACCACCACCCGGATCCCGGAGCCGACGAGCTGCCGGGCGACGGTGATGCCGGCTGCGCCACCTCCGATGATGCAGAGGTCGGCCCGGAGCGGCCCCGCCGCCCCGTCGAGCTCCCTGCCATCGGCGAACATGGCGCTCCTCGTCGCTCCAGCCCCCCCTCGGGCGAGCGATGGTAGCCTCTCGGCCCGAGACGGACCCACTGGGGGTGCCGCAGAGCATGAGCGATCCACGCAACCCCCCCGGTCCCCGGTGCCTCGTCGCGGCCGACGCCCCGGGGCGGGCGGCCGGGTTCGCCATCGACGCCGTCCTCCTCACGATCGTGTCACTGGTGGCGCTGACCGCCCTGTCGCTGGCGCACGGACCCGTCGTCGAGGTGCGCCGCACGGGGGACGTGATCGGCACCGTGCGCGTCGACCAGGGCCTCCTCGTCCTCGACACGCTGGCCATCTGCGCGCTGTCAGCCCTGTACTTCGCCGGCTCGTGGGTCCGGTGGGGGGCCACCATCGGCCAGCGCGGGCTCGGGATCTCGCTTCGACCGGCCGACTCCGCCGACGGCCCGCCCGGGCTCCGATGGGGACCCGCCATCGTGCGCTGGCTGGCCCTCGGGGCGCCGATCTGGGTCGCGGCCGGCCTCGCTGACGGCAACACGCGATGGGGGCTCTGGAGCGCCGGCGTCCTCTGGTACGCGGTGCTCGGGGTGTCGGTGTCGGCAGGGTCCTCGCTCACCGGCATCCACGACCGGCTGGCGGGTGCCGTGGCCGTACGATGGGCAGAGTCGATCCGCACCTCGCTGTCCCCGCACAGCGACGACGAGCTCGAGGAGGTGGCCCTCCGATGACCGAACGACGGTCCGCTGCCGCGGACCCACAGCCCGGAAGGGCAGGACGGGGCGCCCCCCTCGACGCCCAGACATCGCTCCGGTCGGCTGCCCTGTGGGCGCCGCTCGGCGTCGCCCTCCTCGTCGCCTCGGCTGCGAGCGACCGGGTCGGGGCGCTCCAGGTCGGCCTCCTGCTCGCCGTGGTCGCCGGCCTGTGGCAGGTCGTGCGGTCCCGCGCTGGCCACGGCCTGTCCGCTCGCGTCCCGATCGTGCTCGTCGTGCCCCTGTCGGTGCTCGGCGCGGTGCAGATGCCGACCCTGCCCGCCGTCGAGCCGCCGCCGCCGGCGGCGGCGACGACCGGCCTGTGGCTGAGCCACGAGGAGGTCATGGCCCTCCCGACATCAGGGGCGGGCTGGGAGCAGGTGCGGGCCGACGCCACGGGCGACTGGGGCGACGCCGACATCAGCGACCAGAAGAGCGACCACGACGTCAAGACGCTCGCCGGCGCCCTCTACGCCACCCGCACCGGGGACGACGCCATGCGGGCCCAGGTCACCCGGGCCATCGAGGACGCGGTCGGCACCGAGGACGGTGGGCGGACCCTCGCCCTCGGCCGCAACCTCGTCTCCTACGTCATCGCCGCCGACCTCGTCGGCTACCGCACCCCCGCCTTCGAGGACTGGCTCCGAGAGGTGCGCCACGACGAGCTGGACGGCCGGACGCTCGTGTCCACCCACGAGGACCGCCCGAACAACTGGGGCGCCCACGCCGGCGCCTCCCGCATCGCGGCCGCCCGCTACCTGGGCGACACCGCCGACCTCGAGGCGGCGGCCGACGTCTTCCGCGGCTACGTCGGTGAGCGCAACGTCTACGACGACTTCGACTTCGAGGGCCGCAAGTGGCAGGCGGACCCGGACGCCCCCGTCGGCATCAACCCCCCCGGGGCGACCAGGGACGGCGTCGACGTCGACGGGGTGCTGCCCGACGACCAGCGACGGTGCGGGTGCAACCTGGACGAGTCGCCCAAGGAGGCGGACTACGTGTGGGAGGCGCTGCAGGGGCTCACCGTGCAGGCCCGCCTGCTGGAGCGTGCCGGCCACCCCGCATGGGCGTGGGGTGACCGGGCCCTCTTCCGGGCGGTGCGCTGGCTCGAGGACGCGGAGCTGCCGGCGGAGGGCGACGACACCTGGGTCCCCGCGCTCGTCAACGACGCCTACCAGACCTCGTTCGACGGCGAGAAGGCTCCCCAGATCGGCAAGAACATGGGCTACACCACCTGGATCACGGAGGGCTGAGGCCCGCCTGCTCCGACACGATCGCAGGCGTCGCCGGTCAGGCGCCGGGGGGCCCCTCCACCCTGGTGAGCTGCCACGGGAGCTCGAGCTGCACCAGACGGTCGGGGCGGTTGTCGACGTCCCCCTCCAGCCGGAACACCGCCGCCTCGGGCTCCCAGACGACCGTCTGGTACGAGGAGCCGACCCAGACCCCCACCGCGTACTCGCCGGCGACGAGCACGGGCGGCACCTCCAGGCGTGCTGCGAACCGTCCGATGTCGAGGTCCCGGTACGTCGCGTGCTCGGACCACGCTTCGTCGAGGACGCGCGTGCCCCGCAGGTTCGTGACGCTGAGCGCCAGGTTGAGCCCCGGGACGGGCTCGCGCACCAGGATCTCGATCTCGATGGCGAGCGGCTCGTCGCGCCGGAGGATCGACAGCGCCGACCCCTGGTCCCGAGGGTCGACGGTGCGACAGGCCGTGAGCCACACGGGGACGTCGTCGGGTCGCTCGAAGGAGCGCTGCTCGACCCGCCGCATGCCGGCGGTCAGGTAGGCGTCGATCACCTGGTTCGCAGGGCCCTCCTCGACGACCCGCCCGGCGTCGAGCCAGACGACCCTCGGGCACAGGCGGGCCACGGTGTCGAGCGAGTGGCTCACGAAGATCACCGTGCGGCCCTCGCTCTCGGCGAGCTCCATGCGCCCCAGGCACTTCCGCTGGAACTCGGCGTCGCCCACGGCCAGGATCTCGTCGACGACCAGGATGTCGGGCTCGAGGTGGGCGGCGACGGCGAAGGCCAGCCGCAGGTGCATGCCGGAGGAGTAGCGCTTGATCGGGGTGTCGAGGAAGCGCTCGACGCCGGAGAAGGCCACGATGTCGTCGAAGCGGCGCTCGATGTCGCGCCGGCCCATGCCGTGGATGGCGCCGTTCAGGTAGACGTTCTCCCGTCCGGTGAGCTCCGGGTGGAACCCGGTGCCGACCTCGAGCAGGGCGCCGACGCGGCCGCGGGTGCGGCTGATGCCCTCGGTCGGCTCGGTGATGCGGGTGAGCACCTTCAGCAGGGTGCTCTTGCCGGCGCCGTTGCGGCCGATGATGCCGAGCGCACCTCCCTCGGCGAGCTCGAGGTCGATGTGGCGCAGCGACCACAGCTCCTCCTGGGGCGCTCGCGGTTGGCGGCGCCACAGGCGCGTGGTCGCCGCAGTGACCGTCTCCGCCAGCGTCCGGTGCCCGCCGTGGTCCTCGCCGAGGAGGTAGCGCTTGCCGACACCCTGGAGCTCGACCGCGAGGGACCCCATCAGGTGGCGCCCATCAGATGATGTCGGCGAAGCGTCGCTCACCCCGGGCGAAGGACCAGCAGCCCAGCCAGAACAGGGCGACGAGCACGGCCAGGGACACGAGCGTGAGCAGGCTCGGCGCGGGACGACCGAAGAGCGACCAGCGGAAGCCCTCGATGATGCCCGCCATCGGGTTCAGGAAGTAGAGGTAGCGCCAGCCACCGTCGATCAGGTCGGAGGCGTAGCCGACCGGCGAGGCGAAGAGCCAGAGCTGGATGAAGAGGCCGATGGCGTTCTTCACGTCCCGGTACCGCACGTTGAGGGTGGCCAGCGACAGCCCGACGCCGAGCGCCAGGACGACGGTGGCGAGCACCCACAGCGGCAGCGTCACGATCGCGATCGTCGGGGCGGACCCGAAGATGGCCATGAGCACGGCCAGGATGACGAGGGCGACGCCGAGGTCGACCAACCCGGGGAGCACCGCCGCCACCGGGGCTGCGACGCGCGGGAAGTAGACCTTGGTCACGAGCGACACGTTGCC
>CADCSY010000115.1 GCA_902805555.1 uncultured Acidimicrobiales bacterium
GGCGGCGCCAACTCCGCCGGCCAGGCCGCCGTCTACTTCAGCGGCTACGCCCGGCAGGTCTTCCTCGTGGTGCGGGCGGGGTCACTCCACGTCGGCATGTCGAGCTACCTCGTCGACCAGCTCGGCGAGCTCGGGAACGTGGTGGTGCGCACCCGGACGGAGGTGGCCGAGGCGGTCGGCGACGAGCACCTCGAAGCCGTCGTGCTCCGCTCCCTCGACTCGGGGGAGACCGAGGAGCTGGGGGCGGCCTCGATGTTCGTCTTCATCGGCGCCGAGCCGCACACCGACTGGCTGTCCGGCGCGGTGGCCCGTGACGAGCGCGGCTTCGTGCTCACAGGGACCGACGCCGGCGGGCGGGTCCGGACCCCGGCGGGCGTCGAGCGCGACCGCTACCTGCTGGAGTCGAGCGTGCCGGGGGTCTTCGCGGTCGGCGACGTGCGCGCCCGGTCGGTGAAGCGGGTCGCCTCTGCGGTCGGCGAGGGGAGCATCGCCGTGCAGTTCATCCACGAGTACCTGGCCCTGTGACCGACCGACTGCTGGAGGAGCTGCGCCGGGCGCCGCTGCTGGAGCAGCTGTCCGACGCGCAGCTGGCCGAGCTGGTCGCAACCGGGGAGGAGGTCGCCCACCCCGCCGGGACCGTGCTGCTGACGGAGGGGGCGCCGTCGACGGGGTTCTACATCCTGCTCGAGGGCGAGATCCGGGTGACGCGCCAGGTCGGCGGCGTCGACGTGGTGGTGGGCGAGACGTCCGCCCCCGGATCGTGGGCCGGCCTCGTGCCCTACGTCTACGAGGAGAGCCCGGCCGGCTTCACGGTCACCCGGGACAGCCGCCTGTTCCGCACCGACGACGACGTCCTGCGGGACCTGCTCGACCGGGGCCTCCCGATCGCCAAGCACCTCCTGCTCGGCGTCACCTTCGGCACCGAGCGGTTCCGCCAGCTGGTGGCCGACCGTGAGCGGCTGGCCGCCCTCGGGCGGCTCGCCGCCGGCCTGGCCCACGAGCTGAACAACCCTGCTGCCGCCATCGCCCGCGCCGCCGCCCGGCTGCAGGCGGCGGTGGCCAGCCACGAGGCCGCCGCCCTCGAGGTGGCCTGCGCCGCTCCCGGCCCGGGCCTGGTCGAGCGCCTCGCCTCCGTGCGCGCCGCCATCGACGCAGCCATGGCGGACCCCTCGAACCTCTCGCCCCTCGACCGCAACGACCGGGAGGACGAGCTGGCGGACTGGCTGGAGGACGCCGGGCTCGAGGAGGGGGCGGCCGCCGCGGCCGGCCTGGTCGACGTCGGCTTCGATGCAGCGGCGGTGGACGCCCTCGTCCCCGCCGAAGGGCCGGCCCGGGTCCCGATGATGCGCTGGCTGGTGGCCGCCACGGAGACGGCCGCCCTGCTCCGGGAGGTCGCCTCGGCCGGCACCCGCATCACCGACCTCGTCGGCTCGGTCAAGCAGTACTCCTACTTGGACCGCGCCCCGGAGCAGGAGATCGACCTGCGACGGGGGCTCGAGGACACGCTGGCCGTGCTGGCCGACGACCTGCAGGGCATCGCCGTGGAGCGTCGCTACGAACCCGACCTGCCGGCCGTCGTCGGCCAGGGCGGCCAGCTGAACCAGGTGTGGACGAACCTGCTGGAGAACGCGGCCGACGCCCTCGGGCACCAAGGCACCATCCGGCTGTCGGCCTCGTCCGAGGAGGGCGCCGTGGTGGTGCGGGTGCAGGACGACGGGCCCGGCATCCCGGAGGAGCTGCGGGCCCGCATCTTCGAGCCCTTCTTCACGACCAAGGGGGTGGGTGAGGGCACCGGTCTCGGGCTCGACCTCGCTCGGCGCATCGTGACCCGGGACTTCGGGGGCGAGCTGTCGGTGACGAGCGAGCCAGGGTCGACCACCTTCGTCGTCACGCTGCCGCTCCCCGCGGACCCGCCCTGACGGGAAGGCTTCGACCGAGGTTCAGGCCACCTCAGGGCGGCGGCGGCGCCGGCGTGCCCGGCGGAGCAGGGCGGTGAGTGGCAGGACCACCAGCACGGCCAGGAGCCCCTCCACGGAGAAGAGGTTCGGGAACGCCACGGTCCCCATCAGCTTCTGGTTCTCGGGGTCCAGGAAGCCGCTCATGCTCGGACCCTACGCATCGGAGGGGCCGGCCACAAGGAGCGCCATCTGGAGGGCCGACGCTCAGGCCACCACCCGCAGGAGCTCCTCGACCGAGGTGTTGCCCATGCGGACGTGGGTGAGGCCGGCCTGGCGCAGGGTCAGCATCCCCTGGGCGACCGCCATCTTCTTGATGTCGTCGGAGTGGGCCCGCTCGGCGATCATCGACCGGGTCTCCTCGGTGACGAGCAGCACCTCGTGGAGGGCGAAGCGGCCGAGGTAGCCGGTCTTGCCGCACGCCCCGCAGCCGACCGGCTTGTGCAGCACCTCCGGGAGCTCGTCGGCCTCGAGGTCCCAGCCCATGACGCTCATCTCCCCTGCCGTGGCCTGGTACGGCACCTTGCACCGCTCGCACAGGCGCCGGATGAGCCGCTGGGCGACGACGCAGTCGATGGAGCTGGAGACGAGGTACGGCTCGATGCCCATCTCGATGAGCCGGGTGGGGGTCGAGGCCGAGTCGTTCGTGTGGAGCGTGGAGAGCACGAGGTGGCCGGTCAGGGCGGCCTCCATGGCGATCGTCGCCGTCTCCCGGTCCCGGATCTCCCCGACGAGGACGATGTCGGGGTCGGAGCGGAGGATGGAGCGGAGCGCGGCGGCGAAGGTCATGCCCGCCTTCACGTTGACCTGGACCTGGTTGATGCCGGCGAGGCGGTACTCGACGGGGTCCTCGACCGTGATGATGTTCTTGGCCGGGTCGTTCAGCTGGTTGAGGGTGGCGTAGAGCGTGGTGGACTTGCCCGACCCCGTCGGGCCGGTCACGAGGATCGTCCCGTACGGCTTGGAGAACACCGTCTCGTAGCGAGCCATCGTCTCCGGCAGGAAGCCGAGGTCGACGAGGTCGAGGAGCGCCGTGCCCTTGTCGAGGATGCGCATGACCACCTTCTCGCCGTAGACGGTGGGGAGGGTGGCGACCCTGAGGTCGACCTGGCGGCCGGCGATCACCGCCGACACCCGCCCGTCCTGGGGGATGCGGCGCTCGGCGATGTTGAGGTCGGCCATGATCTTCAGCCGGCTGACGAGGCCGTTCTGGACCCGCTTCGGCGAGCGCATCACCTCGTGCAGCACCCCGTCGATCCGGTAGCGGACCCGGACCTCCCGCTCGGTGGGCTCGATGTGGATGTCGGACGCCCGGTCCTGGATGGCCTGGCGGATCAACAGGTTGGCGAGCTTGACGATCGGGGCGTCCTCGCTGACCTGGGTGACCTGGGCCAGCTCGTCGGCGCCGTGGGAGTCGTCGAGGGCGAGGGAGGTGACGCCCTCGACGTCGCTGTCGAGGCGGTGGTGCTTGTTGATCGCCTCGTCGATGGAGGCCCGGGTGGCCACGACGGTCCGGACGGGGGACCCCGACATCGAGCGGATGTCGTCGACCGCGATCACGTTGGCGGGGTCGGCCATGGCCACGACCAGGACGCCGTCGTCCCAGGCGATGGGCAGGGCGTGGTAGCGGCGGGCCAGCGAGTCCGAGATGATCGACACCGCCACCGGGTCGACCGGGTAGTCGGCGAGGTCGACGTACTCCATCCCCCGCTGGGCCGCGATCGTGGCGACCAGGTCGGCCTCCTGCACCAGACCCAGCTCGATGAGCACCCTGGTGAGGGACCGCCCCGTCGTCACCTGCTCCGCCGTGGCGGTCGCCAGCTGCGCGTCGGAGAGCAGCCCGCGCTCGACGAGGAGGGCCTCCAGCTGAGCCTGCTCCGACATCGGGCCCCCCGCCCGGCTCAGGCTCGGGCGCGCTGATGGCGGGCGCGCCGGTGCAGAGCCTGACGGGACATGCGACGACCTCCGGGATGGCTGGTGACCTTCTATCGGCACGCTCGCCCTCCAGGTACAGCGCGCGTCCCGGAGCCCAGGTCGAGAGGGCAGGTCAGGGCGGAGGGTCGGCCGCCGTCCTCCGCGCCAGCTCGGCCAGGGCCGCCGCCGACATGACCTCGAGCGGCGGGTCCTCACCTGTCCACAGCCGGAAGCTGAGCGCCGCCTGGTGGATGAGCATCCCGAGCCCGTTCACGGCCACCGCCCCACGGGCCCTGGCCGCCTCGACGAAGGGGGTGCGGATCGGCTGGTAGACGAGGTCGGCCACCACCTGTCCGGGGCCGAGGCACGCCTCGGGGACGGGCAGGTCGACCGGCGGCTGGACCCCGCCGCCGGGCAGCTCCACCACCACGGCGCCCATGCCGAGAGGCGTGGCGTTGACGACCAGACCGCAGCCGTCCGCCTCCCCGGCGACGCCCACCCGCCCGGCGGGACCGGCGAGGGCTGCTGCGGCTGCGGCGGCCGGGGCCCGGCGGGCCACCACGACGACCTCGGCGGCGCCGGCCTCGGCGAGGGCGAGCGCGACGGCCCGCGCCGCGCCGCCGGCCCCGACGACCAGGCAGCGGGCCCCCGCCGGATCGAACCCCTCGTCCACCCGGAGGGCGGTGACGAACCCCTCCCCGTCGGTGCTCTCACCCAGGAGGCCGCCGGCGGAGCGGACGACCGTGTTGACGGCGCCGAGCCTGGTCGCGGTGGGGCTGCAACGGTCGACCGCCGCTGCCGCCGCCGCCTTGTGGGGCATGGTCACGTTGAGGCCCTCGATCCCGAGGGTGACCATGCCGGTCACCGCCCTCCCGCCGTCGCCCGCCCGCACCGGCAGCGCCACGTAGACCCAGTCGAGGTCGAGGGCCGCGAACGCCGCGTTGTGCAGCACCGGCGAGAGCGAGTGGCGCACCGGCTCGCCGATCACGGCGGCCAGGCGGGTGGCGCCGGTCACCGGGAGGCTCACGGGGCCGGCGCCCTCACAGCAGGCCCTTCTCGCGGGCGGCGGCCACGTTGTCGAGGAACTCCGGGTAGCCCTCGGAGAAGGCGTGCACGCCCGACTCGTCGGCGAGGACGTAGTAGAGCCAGGGTCCCGGCTCGGGGTTGATGGCCGCCTCGAGCGAGGCCCGTCCGGGCAGCGCGATGGGGGTGGGCGGGATCCCGAGGTTGGCCCGCGTGTTGTACGGCGAGTCGACGGCGAGGTCGGACTCGGTGAGCGGCCCGCCCCGCCGCCCCAGCGCGTAGTACACGGTGGCGTCGATGCCGAGGGACATCGACTCGTCCAGGCGGTTGTAGATGACCCGGCTGATCTTGGCCCGGTCCTCGTCGACCTTCGCCTCGGCCTCGATGAGCGAGGCGATGACGAGCACCTCGTAGGGGCTCCTGCCCGTCCTGGCCTGGGCGTCGTCGTAGCCGAGCTCCTGGGCGATGCCCTCGAACGTGGTGACCATCCGCTGGAGCAGGACCTCCTCGTCCTCGCCCTCCTCCAAGCGGTAGGTCTCGGGGAACAGCAGCCCCTCGAGGGTGGCGACCTCCGCCGGCTGGTAGCGCGACCGGTACGTGCCGGACGCGATGAGCTCACCGAAGCGGTCGCCGTCGAGGAAGCCGGACTCGCCCACCTCCCGCACGACCTCCCCGAGGGTCAGCCCCTCGGCGATCGTCACGTTGTCGAAGGGGATCGGCGCCGGCCCGTCCTCGAGCACGCCCAGCGCGTCGCCCATCGAGCTGTTCTCCTGGAAGGTGTAGCTCCCGGCGAGGAAGGGGCCCCCGCCCCGCACCCGGAGGTACCAGCGCCAGACCCCGGCATCCTCGATCACCCCCTCGGTGGCGAGCAGCGTCCCGATGCTGGCGGCGCTGGAGCCGCTGGGGATCTCGACGGGCACCTCGGGCCCGGGCTCGCCGGCGGGGTCGACGAGGCCTCTGACGTGCAGCGCCGCCGCGCCTGCGGCCAGCAGCCCGACGAGGAGGAGGCCGAGGACGACCACGGCGACGACGCGGCGGCCCCCCCGGCGCCCGCGACCGGGCGGTGCCGCATCGTGCGCCTCTCCCGCAGTCGCATCCTCGTCCTGGTCGAAGAACAGGTCAGCCACGGTGTCGGTCGCCCTCTCGGTCGCCCTCTCGGCGGCCCTCACCGAGAGGTCGAGCGTCGAGCCACACCTGCAGGAGGATGGCTGCGGCCACCTGGTCGACGACGGCCCGGCGGGCCTTGCCCTTCACCTGCAGGTCGCGCAGCGAGCGCTCGGCGGAGACGGTGGTGAGGCGCTCGTCCACCGTCTCGACGGGCACCGAGAGGGCGGTGGCCAGCTCGTCGACCTCGGCCAGGGTCGAGGTGGCCGCCCGCCCGAGGCTCCCGTCGAGCGAACGGGGGAGGCCGACGACGAGGAGCTCGGCCTCGTACTCCTCGACCACGGCGGCCACCGCCCGGTGGTCGGCCGCTCTGCTCCCGGTCCGAGCCAGGACGCTGTGGGGCGTGGCCACCACTCCCGAAGGATCGCTGACGGCGACGCCGATGCGGGCCTGCCCGAGGTCGAGCCCGACCACCCTCACGCGGCGTCGAGCCCGGCCGCGGACCGGGCCGCGTCGAGCGCCTCGTCGAGCTTCGACGGGTCCCGACCGCCGGCCGTGGCCACGACCGGGTCCTTGCCCCCGCCCCCTCCGACGAGCCGGGCGGACTGGCCGATCAGCTCGGAGGCGACGAGGCCGCTCCCCTTCTCGACAGCGGCCACCAAGGCGACGCCGCCGCCCGGGGGCGAGCCGCCGAGCACGACCGCCCGGACGCCGGTCTGGTCCCGAACGGCGAGTGCCAGGTCGCGCAGCGCGTCTCGCTCGACGTCGTCCCGGCGGGCCACGACGACACCGTCGACCGCTTCGGCCGCCAAGGTGCCGGCACCGGCGCCGGCCGCCACGGTGCGCAGGGCCTTGAGCTCGTCCCGCAGCGCCTTGAGCTCGGCGGCCCGGCGCTCGGCGCCCTCCACGATCTCGTCGGGGTTCACGCCGAGCACCGAGGCGGCGCGGGCCAGCCGCTGCTCGTTGGCCCGCACGAGGGTGAGCGTCCCGGTCCCGGTGGTGGCCTCGATGCGGCGCTGGTTGGCGCCGATCGAGCCCTCGGAGGTGATGCGGATGGGCCCGACGTCCCCGGTGGCGCGCACGTGGGTGCCGCCGCAGAGCTCGACGGAGTGGCGCCCCGCCTCGAGCACGCGGACGACCTCGCCGTACTTGTCGCCGAAGAAGGCGATGGCCCCGACCTCGACGGCCTGGGCCTTGGTGGTCTCGTAGTGGCGGACGGGGTCGTTGCTCAGGACCTCGCCGTTGGCCAGGTCCTCCACCAGCGCCAGCTGGTCGGCGGTGACGCCCTCGTGGTGGCTGAAGTCGAAGCGGAGGTAGCCGGGCGCCACGTAGGACCCCTGCTGCTTCACGTGCTCGCCGAGGACCTCCCGCAGCGCCCAGTGCAGCAGGTGGGTGCCGGTGTGGTTGCGGCGGATGGCGGCCCGGCGGTCGTCGTCGATGCTGGCCGTGGCCGCCTGGCCGGCGACCACCTCACCCTCGACCAGACGGCCGGTGTGGCGGTGCAGCCCCGGGAGGGCGTAGGTGGTGTCGAGCACCTCGACCAGCCCGGTGTCGGTCCGGATCGTGCCGGTGTCGCCGACCTGCCCCCCGGACTCGGCGTAGAACGGCGTCCGGTCGAGGAACACCTCGACGGTCGGCCCGGCGTCGCCCTCGGGCCCGGGGAGGACCGCGACCACCGTCGCCTTCGAGGTCGGCTCCTCCCGGCCCGTGAAGTCGGTCGGCCCGCCGGCGTCGAGGACCTCGCGGTAGGACACCAGCGCCGCCTCGTCGACGCCACCGCCCTTGCGGGCCTCCTTGGCCCGCTGGCGCTGAGCGGCCATCGCCGCCTCGAACCCCTCGTCGTCGACCGCCACCTCCCGCTCGGCCGCCACCTCGCGGGTGACGTCGAGGGGGAACCCGTAGGTGTCGTGGAGGCGGAACGCCACCTCACCCGGCAGCACCGCCCCGGGTGGGAGCTCGGCCAGCTCGGCGTCGAGCAGGTCCGAGCCGGTCTTGAGCGTCTGGCGGAACCGGCCCTCCTCCCGCTCGACCAGGCCCGTGATCGTGTCCTGGTTCGTGCGGATCTCCGGGTAGGCGTCGCCCATCAGCTCGACGGTGGCGCTGATCATCGGGGGCGTGACGGGCCGGTCGACGCCGAGCAGGTGGGCGAAGCGAACGGCCCGCCGGATGATCCGGCGCAGCACGTAGCCACGGTCCTCGTTGCCGGGCAGCACCCCGTCGTTGACGAGGAAGGTGATCGTCCTGGCGTGGTCGGCGAGGAGGCGCAGCGCCACGTCGGCCTGCTCGTCCTGGCCCAGGTGGCGGCCGGTGACCGACTGGGCCCGCTCGACCAGCCCCGACAGGACGTCGGTGTCGTACACCGAGTGGACCCCCTGCAGGACCGCGAGGTTGCGCTCCAGGCCGGCTCCCGTGTCGATGCCCCGCATCGGCAGGTCGGTGAGGCTGCCGTCGACCTGGCGGAAGTACTGCGGGAACACGAGGTTCCACAGCTCGACGTAGCGGTCCTCGCCACCTGTGGCGGGCCCTCCGTCGGAGCCGAAGGCCTCGCCGTGGTCCCAGAAGATCTCCGAGCTGGGTCCGCACGGGCCGGTCTCGCCCATCTCCCAGAAGTTGTCCTTGTCGAGGCGCTGGATGCGATCCCCCGGGAAGCCCACGACGTCGCGCCAGATCTGCTCGGCCTCGTCGTCGTCCACGTGGACCGTCACCCAGAGGCGGTCGCCGTCGAGCTCGAGCACCTCGGTGTAGAGCTCCCACGCCCAGGGGATCGCCTCGGCCTTGAAGTAGTCGCCGAAGCTGAAGTTCCCGAGCATCTCGAAGAAGCTCATGTGGCGCTGCGAGCGGCCGATTGCGTCGAGGTCGTTGTGCTTGCCGCCCGCCCGCACGCACTTCTGCACGGAGGTGGCCCGCGGCTGGGGCGCCGCCTCCTCGCCGAGGAAGTACGGGACGAACTGCATCATCCCCGAGTTCGTGAACATGGGCGCAGACGGGTGGTGCGGGATGAGCCCCGCAGAGGGGACCTCGACGTGCCCGCGCTCGACGAAGAACCCGGTGAAGCGGCGCCGCAGCTCGTTCGCGTCCATGAGGCGGGCAATCGTACTTGCCCACGCAGCGTGCCGATCGGGGGCAGGGCCTCAGCCGGTGCCGGTGGGGCGGTCCGCCGCCTGGCCGGCTTCGTCGCCTGCGGCGATCTCCTCGACCAGCCGGGCGCAGAAGGCGGGGAGGTCCCCGGGGTTGCGGCTCGAGACGATGCCGGCGTCGACCACCACCTCCTCGTCGACCCAGGTGCCGCCTGCGTTGCGGATGTCGGTCTGGAGGCTGGGCCACGAGGTGAGCGTGCGCCCCCGCACCACGTCCGCCTCGACCAGGGTCCAGGGACCGTGGCAGATCACGCCCACCGGCTTGCCGTCCTCGACGAAGCGCCTCGTGAAGGCCACCGCACCGGCGTCCGTGCGGAGCTGGTCGGGGTTGGCCACCCCGCCGGGGAGGACGAGTGCCACGTAGTCGTCCGGGTCCGCGTCGGCGACCGTCCGGTCCGGCTCGAAGGTGCCGGCCTTGTCGAGGTGGTCGAACGCCTGCACGCTGCCCGACCCGGGAGCCAGCAGCTCCGGCACGCCCCCGGCCTCCTCGACGGCCCTCCACGGCTCGGTGAGCTCCACCTGCTCCACACCCTCGTTGGCGACCAGGAAGGCCACCTTCCTGCCGTCCAGCGTCGCTGCCATCGTCACCCTCCGGTCCGCCTGCGCGTGCCGGCGGCCCCTACCCGCGAGGTGCCGGCGCGAACGCAGCCACGAGCCCTCAGGTGCGGGGCCGGGCGCCGGGCCGGCTGGCGAGGTCGGCCCGCAGCTCGTCCTCCCGCTCCCGCATCGCGAGGCGGCCCTCGGCGACCGCGGCCCGGAGGTCCTGACCGAGCTGGGTGATCGCGCCGGCGAGGTCGGCCGACACCCGCTCGGGCCGGTACCGGTCGGCGGTCCGGCGGATGGACCTGAGGACCCAGAACGACATCCCGAAGCCGAAGCCGATGCCGATGACGAGCCAGAGCAGCCGCTTGAACACGTCAGTCCCGCCGGCGCAGGGCCCGTCCGGCCCTGGCGGTGCCGGTGGCGAGGGCCATCGCCTTGATGATCGGGTTGGAGAAGACCAGGTAGAACAGGTGCGAGGCCGCGTCCACGGTGCCCGAGATGGCGCTGGCGGAGTCGACGAGCTCGTCGACCTTGACCAGCTCGGCGTTGGCCGTGGCCACCGTCCGGGAGGCGTCGTCGATGAGCGGGAGCGCCTGGCGCCTGAGCTCCTCCACGCTCACCTTCACCTCGGCAAGGGTCCTCGTGACGTTGACGACGAGGAAGGCGAGCAGCACCACCAGGGCCACGCTCGAGATGGCCACGACGATCGCTGCGACGTCGCCCGCGCTCATCCTTGCTGCTCCTGCTGCCTGGCTGCCATGCGCCTGCCGATCTCCTCTTCGTGCCCGTGCCCGGAGGGCTCGTAGTAGCGCCTCGCAGCGACCTCCGCCGGCCGGTGCTCCTGGTCGACCCAGCCGCCCGGGGCGTCGTGAGGGTACTCGTAGCCCTCCCCGTGCCCGAGCGAGGCGGCGCCACGGTAGTGCGCGTCCCGGAGGTGGATCGGGACCTCGCCCGCCGGCAGGTCGGCCACGTCGGCCTTGGCCCGGGCCAGGGCGACCGTCACCCGGTTCGACTTCGGGGCCGTCGCCAGGTGCACGACCGCCTGGGCCAGGTTCAGCTGCGCCTCCGGCAGCCCGACGAGCTCGAGGGCCCTGGCGGCGGCGTCGGCCACCACGAGCGCCGTCGGGTCGGCCATCCCCACGTCCTCGCTGGCCAGGATGACGAGCCTCCGGGCGATGAAGCGGGCGTCCTCGCCGGCAGCGAGCATGCGGGCCAGCCAGTAGAGCCCGGCGTCGGCGTCGCTGCCCCTGATGCTCTTGATGAACGCCGAGACCACGTCGTAGTGCTCGTCCCGCCCGTAGCGCAGGGCCCGCAGGTCGAGCGCTGCTTCGGCGTCGCCGAGGGTGACGTGGGGCGCCGACCCCGCCCCGCCGTGCCGGCCGGCGGCCAGCGCCACCGCGACCTCGAGGGCCGTGAGCACCGCCCTGCCGTCGCCCCCGGCCCGGTCGGCCAGGTGCTCGACGGCGTCCTCGTCTGCGGTGGCGCCCTCGGCCGCCAGGCCCCGTTCGAGCAGCGCCTGGACCGCAGCGGGGCCCAGGGGTTCGAGCCGGAACAGGGTCGAGCGGCTGAGGAGCGGGGCGTTGACCTCGAAGAACGGGTTCTCGGTGGTGGCGCCGATCAGGGTCAAGGTGCCGTCCTCCACCGCCGGCAGGAGGGCGTCCTGCTGCGCCTTGTTGAACCGGTGGACCTCGTCGAGGAACAGGATCGTGCGCCGGCCGTGCTCGCCGAGGCGCTGGGCGGCCCTGGCCACCACCTCGCGGACGTCCTTCACGCCGGCGGACACGGCGGACAGGGGCTCGAACGCCCGCCCCGTGGCCCCCGCCACCAGCCGGGCCAGGGTCGTCTTGCCCGTGCCCGGCGGCCCCCAGAGCACCACCGACGGCAGCCGGTCCGACTCGATGAGCGAGCGCAGGGGCCGCCCCGGGGCCAGCAGGTGCTCCTGGCCGACCACGTCGTCGAGGTGGCGGGGCCTGAGCCGCTCGGCCAGCGGGGCGCTGGACGCCAGGCGCTCCTCGGCCGCCGCGGAGAACAGGTCGTCTGCCGGTGGGGTCACCGGCGTGGAGGCTACCGACGGCCTCAAGTCGTGCCGGGTGCCGACCGATGCCGGGGGATGGCGACACCTCGGCGCTCCTCCCTCGTCCGTGCGCTGACCGCCGCCTGCGTCGTCGCTGCGACCGTCATGGCCGCCGCCGCCGCCACCGCGGCGCCCGCCGGCGCCTACCCGGGGGCGCCCTGGTTCGAGCCGTCGAAGCCGTACACGGGGAACTTCCCGGATCCCAGCGTGGTGGTCGACGGTGGCACCTACTACGCGTTCGGGACCGCGACCGGAGGCGCCTACCTGCCGGTCATGACCTCCGACGACGCCAGCACCTGGGTGGGCCGCCCGCGCTACGAGCAGCCCTCGTGCGTCGCGGCGGCGACCGACCCGTTCTTCAACGACGCCCTCCCCTGCCCCGCCCCCTGGTCGCCGGACCGACCGGTTGGCGGCCGCCTGACGAAGGAGCTCTGGGCACCGGGCGCCGCCAAGGTCGACGGCAGGTGGGTCGTGTTCTCCTCCGCCCGCCAGCGCCTCGACCGAGACCGCTTCTGCATCTCGGTGGCGACCTCCGACACCCCGCTCGGCCCCTTCGTCGACACGAGCACCGGGCCGCTCGTCTGCGACAGCGACCCCAACGGCTCGATCGACCCGCAGCCCTTCGTCGACACCGACGGCCGGGCCTGGCTGCTGTGGAAGAGCGAGGGCGTCCCCGGGAGCGTGCCCACCCGCATCTGGTCGCGCCCCCTGGCCCCGGGCGGCACCAGCTTCACGCCGGGCTCGACCCCCTCCGAGCTGCTGCGCACCAGCCAGGCGTGGGAGGGCAGCGTCATCGAGAACCCGGCCATCGTCCGCCACCAGGGCCGGCTGCTGCTCTTCTACTCGGGCAACGAGCACCGGTCGGCCGCCTACGCCACCGGTTACGCCGAGTGCGCCTCGCCGGCGGGGCCGTGCACGAAGTCGAACGCCAACCCGATCCTGGCCAGCCGGGGCGACCGGCTCGGCCCTGGCGGACCCGCACCGTTCATCGACACCACCGGCGACCTGCGCCTCGCCTACCACTACTGGAACGCCCCCTTCACCGACTACCCCGCGTTCCCCGAGTGCCAGCAGCAGGGCACGTGCACCTCGTCGGGTCAGCGGCGCATGGCGGTCGAGCACGTCCAGGTCGTCGCAGGGGGCCTGCAGGTCGGGGGTCCGGCACCGGTCCGGCCGTCGGTCGTGCCGCTCGATGCGGCCTGCCCAGAGGGACGCGTCCCCACCGGCGGCTTCGAGGACGTCTCCTCCGGCTCCCCCCACGCCCGCGCCGTCGACTGCGTCGCCTGGTGGCAGCTCACGACCGGCACCTCGCAGGGCCGCTACAGCCCCGCCGCCCCCGTCACCCGCGCCCAGATGGCGACCTTCGTGACCCGCCTGCTGCCC
>CADCSY010000116.1 GCA_902805555.1 uncultured Acidimicrobiales bacterium
GCGAACTGCCGGTCCAGCTCCTCCTTCTTCTTCTTGCCCATCGCGCGGCGCAGGATGTCGGCCTGGCCCAGGCTGTAGCCCGCGAGCTTCTGGGCGATGGCCATGACCTGCTCCTGGTAGACGATCAGGCCGTAGGTCTCGCCGAGGATCTCCGACAGCGGCTCCTCGAGCTCGGGGTGGATGGGGGTGACCGGCTCGCGGCCGGTCTTGCGGCGGGCGTACTTGTTGTGGGAGTCGGCACCCATCGGACCGGGGCGGTAGAGCGCACCCACCGCCGAGATGTCCTCGAAGGTGTCGGGGCGCATGGAGCGCAGCAGGGCGCGCATCGGACCGCCGTCGAGCTGGAAGACCCCGAGGGTGTCGCCACGCTGCAGCAGCTTGTAGGTCGCCTCGTCGGTGAGCTCGAGGTCCTCCAGCACCACCGTGTCGCCGCGGTTCGCCTGGATGTTCTTGAGGGCGTCGTCGAGGACGGTGAGGTTGCGCAGCCCCAGGAAGTCCATCTTGATGAGGCCGAGGCTCTCGCAGGTCGGGTAGTCGAACTGCGTGATCATCGCGCCGTCGGCGGGGCGCTTGAGCATCGGGATGATGTCGAGCAGCGGCTCGCTGGACATGATGACGCCGGCCGCGTGCACGCCCCACTGGCGCTTGAGCCCCTCGATGCCGATGGCGGTGTCGACGACCCGCTTGACGTCGTTGTCACCGTCGTAGAGGGCGCGGAACTCCCCGCCCTCGCCGAAGCGCTTGTGGGCCGGGTCGAAGATGTCCTTGAGCGGGACGTCCTTGCCCATCACCGAGGACGGCATGGCCTTGGTGATGCGGTCGCCCATCGAGAAGGGGTAGGCGAGGATCCGCGAGGAGTCCTTGACCGCCTGCTTGGCCTTGATGGTGCCGTAGGTGACGATCATCGAGACGCGGTCGTCGCCGTACTTGTCGGAGACGTAGCGGATCACCTCACCGCGCCGGCGCTCGTCGAAGTCGATGTCGAAGTCGGGCATCGAGACGCGGTCGGGGTTGAGGAAGCGCTCGAAGATCAGGCCGTGCTCGAGCGGGTCGAGGTCGGTGATGCGCATGGCGTAGGCGACCATCGAGCCTGCGCCGGAGCCGCGGCCGGGGCCGACCCGGATGCCGTTGTCCTTGGCCCAGTTGATGAAGTCGGCGACGACGAGGAAGTAGCCGGGGAAGCCCATCTGGATGATGACCCCGACCTCGAAGTCGGCCTGCGTGCGCACCGCGTCGGGGATGCCGTTCGGGTAGCGCACCCGGAGGCCGCGCTCCACCTCCTTGACCAGCCAGGAGTCCTCGGTCTCGCCCTCGGGGCAGGGGAAGCGCGGCATGAAGGTGCCGTTGCCCTCGGTGAAGGAGACGTCGCAGCGCTCGGCGATGAGCAGGGTGTTGTCGCACGCCTCGCGCAGGTCGTACTTGTCGACCCACAGCGAGCGCATCTCCTCGGGGCTCTTGATGTAGTAGCCGTCGCCGCTGAAGGCGAACCGCTGGCCCGGCCCGTCGCCTGCGGGGATGTCCATCGTGGAGCCGGAGTTGATGCAGAGCAGGTGCTCCTGGCTGGGGGCGTCCTCGCGCATGACGTAGTGGGAGTCGTTGGTGGCCAGCAGCGGGATGCGCAGGTCCTTGGCCAGGCGCAGCAAGCCCTCGCGGACGCGGGTCTCGATGGACAGGCCGTGGTCCATGAGCTCGAGGAAGTAGTTCTCGCGGCCCAGGATGTCCTGGAACTCCGCGGCGACCCGGCGGGCCTCGTCGTACTTGCCGTAGCGGAGGTGCACCTGCACCTCGCCCGAGGGGCAGCCGGTGGTGCCGATGATGCCCTTGCTGTGCCGGGCCAGCAGCTCGCGGTCCATGCGCGGCTGCTTGAAGAACCCGTCGCGCCAGGCGCCGGTGGTGAGCCGGAAGAGGTTGTGCATGCCCTCGGTCGACTCCGAGAGCAGCGTCATGTGGGTGTAGGCACCGCGCGCCGAGACGTCGTCGGACCCGCCGTCGTAGAAGTTGACGCCCTTGCGCTCGTGGCGGGAGATGTCGGGGGTGAAGTAGGCCTCGATGCCGATGATCGGCTTGACGCCGGCCGCCTTGCACTTCTTGTAGAACTCATAGGCACCGAAGACGTTGCCGTGGTCGGTCATCGCGATGGCCGGCATGCCCAGCTCCGCGGTGCGCTCGGCGAGCGCCCCGAGCCGGGCGGCGCCGTCGAGCATGGAGTACTCGGTGTGCACGTGCAGGTGGACGAACGAGTCGCGAGAACCTTCAGCCATGGGCGGGGTGCTGCTCCCAACAGGGTCGAGACGGACATGGACCAGGCGGCCCGGCTGCTGGTGCCGGGCGTCTGTCTCGGGGAAGGACGTCAGCCTACGTGACCGAGCAGGAGCACTCTGGCACGGCACACCGACATCCTCGGCGGGTCGGGGCGTGGCCGGTCGGGTGGCTGCCGTTTGGTCCCAAACGACAGGTTCCCACGGACCGAGCGTGCGGTTCGTGACCAATCGAGGCGGGTGCGCCGCCCCCGGACGGCCTCAGGGGCCGGCGGCGTCCAGCGACTCGGTGATCACCACGTCCATGATCCGGCCGATGCGCGCCGCGCCCAGCTCGGGGGCGGTCCGCGCCATCCGCTCGGCGATCCGGCGCTAGCG
>CADCSY010000117.1 GCA_902805555.1 uncultured Acidimicrobiales bacterium
GCAACGCTTCGGGCGCTTCACGCCCCAGGCCGGCGGGGCGGGGCTGGCCGCCGTCTTCACGTTCCCCCTCCACCAGGAGAGCTCACGGCTCGGTGCCCTCGATCTGTACCGAGACACACCCGGGGCGCTCGACCCCCACGCCATGAACGTCGCGCAGACCCTTGCGGACGTTGCTTCTGCCTACCTGGTCAACGCCCGCAGCCGGGACGACGCGCTGACGGCCGCTGCGAGGTTCGAGCACCGGTCACTGCACGATCCGCTGACCGGGCTGCCGAACCGCCGGGCGCTCCAAGACCGGTTGGAGCACGCGGCGGAGCGCGCCAAGCGGTCCCACACCAACGCGGCGATCCTCTACGCCGACCTCGACGGGTTCAAGACCGTCAACGACACCCACGGTCACCACGTCGGAGACGAGCTCCTCGTCGCGGTCGCCGACCGCCTCTCGAGCCTCCTGCGCGCAGGCGACACCCTCGTCCGGCTCGGCGGAGACGAGTTCGTCTTCTTCTGCCAGGACCTGGTCAGTCCATCCGACGTCGAGCTCCTCACCACGCGGATCAGCGGCGCGTTCGAGCGCCCGTTCCGCCTCACCGGCAACGAGATCACCATCTCGGCGAGCGTGGGAGTCGCCTTCGCGGGGCCGGGGGAGCAGATCTCCGACGAGCTGCTGATCAAGGCCGACCGCGCCATGTACCGGGCCAAGCGGACCGGGGGCGGCTTCGAGGTCGTCGACCTGCGGGCTGCCATCGAGGGCAGGGGCTGAGGCTCCCGCGCACGGTGTGCGGACACTGGTCAGGAGTGCCAGCCGCGACGTCCCGCCGTCGACCGGTCACCGTTCCGGCTCGGCCCGGCCCTCAGGACGCAGCACCCCCGAGACGAGGAGCAGGATGCGCCCGACGCATGCGCCGAGATCGACGTCGATGCTCCGGGGAAACCGGTGGCCCCGGGCGGGCGGCGGCAGGAGACTCGGTGGATGAGCGCCTGCTGTTTGATGGTCCGTCGCCGTGGCCGGTCCGAGGCCGCGGTGGGGGTGGCACGAGCTCGATCCTGCGTGGGCACGGCGCCTCGTCGCGACGGCGTCGATCCGCAAGGGTGACCTGGTGCTCGACATCGGGGCCGGCAACGGCGCGCTGACTGCGCCGTTGCTGGCTGCCGGGGCGCGGGTCATCGCCGTCGAGCTCCACCCGAGCCGGGCACGCCATCTCGTGAGGGCGTTCGGGTCTCAGGTGACGGTCGTCGAGCAGGATGCTCGGGACCTCCGGCTGCCGACCCGACCGTTCGCTGTGGTGGCCAGCGTCCCGTACGCAGTGACGTCGCCCCTGCTGCGCCGACTCACCCAGCGCGGGAGCCGCCTCACCTCGGCGCACCTGATCGTCCAGGCGCAGGCGGCCGCACGCTGGGCGTCGCCCTCGGCCCCAGCCGCCAGTCGGTGGTCCCGCACGTTCCAGACCTCCGTCGGGCCCGTCGTCCCCCGCCGTGCGTTCAACCCGCCGCCGCGAGTCGACAGCCGCGTCCTCGTCATCGAGAGGCGGTAGTCGCACGACGGGTCCTCACCGGCGGCGCCGTGCCGCCGCGCGACGCGATCCGGGCCGCTGGCCCGTTGCCGTTCGTCGCGGCAGACCCGGAGGGGAAGCGTCCGAGAGCCGAGCACGGCACCCGGTTCGGGCTCGCGAGCAGCCCCTGCGGACGACGAGCGGAGCCACGACTCGGCCGTGGCGGGGGCGTGACCGCTGACCTACGGTACGCGTCGACGAAGGGGGGAGACCATGATCCGTACGTTCAAGCGCCGTGCTGCGATGGTCGTTGCGACCGCCATGGCGGCCAGCGGGTTGCTTGCTGCGCCGGCCTCGGCCCACGGCACCTGCGCAGACCACCAGTACCAGGTGCGGCGGGGCGAGCCCGACTACAGCGCCGGGCATGACAGGGACCAGAACGGGATCGGCTGTGAGAGCCTCCCCGCCCGGCCATCCTCTCCCACCGGCCCCGGCGTCGCCCCCGCGCCACCTCCTCCACCGTCGAAGGTGGCCATCGCAAGCACGCGCACCGGAGACGGCGCCTGGGTCGCGGCGACCGACGGAGGTGTCGAGACGGTCGCCCAGGCGCCCTTCTTCGGCTCCGCCGGCGGCAGGGCCCTCAACGCTCCGATCGTCGGCATCGCCCGCACGGCGTCTGGCAACGGGTACTGGCTCCTCGGGCGCGACGGCGGCATCTTCAGCTACGGCGACGCCACCTTCCACGGCTCGACCGGGAACATCAGGCTCAACCGGCCGGTCGTCTCCCTGGCCTCGGACCCGGGAGGCAGGGGCTACTGGTTCGTCGCCGAGGACGGCGGCATCTTCGCGTTCGGCGCCCCCTTCCACGGGTCGGCCGGCAACCTCCGGCTCAACCAGCCAGTCGTCGGCATGGCCCCGACGCAATCCGGTGACGGCTACTGGCTCGTCGCCCGCGACGGCGGCATCTTCTCGTACGGCAACGCCCCGTTCTCCGGCTCCACCGGCAACATCCGGCTCAACCAGCCGATCGTGGGGATGGCGGCCGACCCCGACGGCGTCGGGTACTGGTTCGTGGCCGCCGACGGCGGCGTCTTCTCCTTCGACGCCACCTTCCACGGCTCGGCCGTCGGCATGATCGGCAGCCAGGACCGGGCCGTCGGCATGAGCCCCCACCCCGACGGCGGGTACTTCCTCCTCGCCGCCAGTGGTGGCGTCATCGGCTTCGGCGCAGCATCGACGGTCGTGAGCCCCCCGAGCTGAGCGGGACCCCACCGTCCCCGCGGTGCCGAGAGGTCAGCACCGCACGGCCGGGCGCAGCCCTTGGTGCAGGTCGGACCGCGCGATGACCTGTCGATCCCAGCGGCGCGTCAGGTCCCGCCGGGGCCGTCGGGGTCGACGTCCGAGAGCAGCCGTCGCAGGGGGCCGGCGAGCTGGTCGACCTGGCGGTCGGTGAGCGACCGGCACAGCCGCCGCTCGACGTCGGCCTGCAGATCGACCGCCCGCTCGATCACGTCCCGCCCCTCCTCGGTGAGGCGAACCAGGGATCCCCGACGGTCGGCCGGGTTTGGGAGGCGGCTGACGAGGCCACGCCGCTCGAGTCGATCGATCGCCGCCGTCATGCCGCCGGAGGTCATCATCCGGCAGCGTGCGAGCTCGGTGGGCGTCACCGGGTGGTCGGGGGCTGACGTCGTCGTGGCACCCGCGCCACGCCCGACCCCGCAACCGATCGCCTCGCCGACCACCACCTGAACAGGAGCGACACGATGCACACCACTGGCGCCGAACCCCGTGAGGCCGCTCATCCGCCGCACCGGCCTCGCACCCGAGCGTCCGCGCGTTCACGTCCCGTGACGTGGTGTAGGTCGGTGTAGCGGGGTCCACCACGGGGTGGGCCACCGGCGTGAGTCTCGGCGTGTTCCTTGCCGGGAGACACAAAGGAGAACCCGCCGGTGGCCCTCACCGAGTCTGACCTGTCTGAACTGCTCGCCGCGCTGCAAGCCGGGGAGATGACCGACACGATCCGCACGTCGCTCGAGTGGATCTTGAACCAGCTGATCGAAGCCGAAGCCACCGCAGTGATCGGCGCCCGACCCCATGAGCGGACCGACGCTCGCACAGCGCAGCGCAACGGGCACCGCCCCCGCTTGCTGGCCACGACCGCCGGGGACCTGGAGCTGAAGATCCCGAAGCTGCGGACCGGGTCGTTCTTCCCGTCGCTGCTGGAGCGGCGCCGCCGGATCGACCGGGCCCTGTTCGCGGTGGTCATGGAGGCCTACGTGCACGGGATCAGCACCCGCAAGGTCGACGACCTGGTCGCCGCCCTGGGGGTCGCCTCGGGGATCTCCAAGTCGGAGGTGTCCCGGATCTGCGCCGAGCTGGACCGGGACCTCGACGCGTTCAGGAACCGGTCCCTGGACCATGTCGAGTTCCCCTACGTGTTCGCCGACGCCACCTACATCAAGGGCCGCGTCAACGGCCGGGTTGTGTCCCGAGCGGTGGTGGTCGCCACCGGTGTCACCGCCAACGGGGACCGGGAGGTGCTCGGCGTCGCCGTCGGCGACTCCGAGGACGGCGCCTTCTGGACCGCGTTCCTCCAGGGGCTGCGAGCCCGGGGTCTCGGCGGGGTGCAGCTCGTCATCAGCGACCACCACCTCGGCCTCAAGGCGGCGATCGCCAGCGTGTTCATCGGCTCCGCCTGGCAACGCTGCCGGGTGCACTTCATGCGCAACGTCCTCTCCCGGGTCCCCAAGGCGTCCGGGGAGATGGTCGCGGCTGCGGTCCGCACCGTGTTCGCCCAGCCCGACGCCGGCCACGTCCGCTCCCAGCTCGCGGAAGTCACGGGCATGCTCCGCTCCCAGTTCCCTGACGTCGCCGGCATGCTCTCCGACGCGGCGGAGGACCTCCTCGCCTTCACGAGCTTCCCGCAGGCGCACTGGCGGAAGATCTGGTCGACGAACCCGCTCGAGCGGCTCAACGGGGAGATCAAGCGGCGGACCAACGTCGTCGGCATCTTCCCCAACGATGCAGCCGTCGCCCGCCTCGTCACCGCAGTGGTCGTTGAAGCACACGACGAGTGGGCCGTCGCTGAGCGCCGCTACCTCTCCGAAGAGTCCATGGCGAAGCTCTACGACCAGCCCCTCGACACCATCACCGACGACATCACCCAGGAGGCGCCCCTCGCCGTCACTGCCTGAGCCACACTGTCAACGTCGAGCCGCTCACGCAGGCGCCGACCTACACCACTCCACGGGACGCGATCGTCCGCGCCCACGTCACGAGATGTCCGAAGCAGAAGCCGACCCAAGGGCATCGAACACGTGTCGCAGCCCTCAGCAGCTCGAGACGAGACGAGGGAGGTGTCATGGAACGGACGGCGGTGAACCCGTGGGGATGGTCGTTGGACATGGGCTACAACCAAGGTGAGGTGGTGTCCGGCCACACCCGAACCTGTTCTGCGCAGGGCAGACGGCAGTGGATGCCGACGGGGCTCCTCAGCACGCCGGCGACATGGCCGCTCAGGTCGCGCTCGCGCTCGACAACCTCGAACGTGTCCTCGAGCAGGCCGGCATCGGGCTCAGCAAGGCTGGAAGCCACCGCCGTGGCATAGCAGGAGCAGGCCGAGCGCCGACCGGACTGGTCCCGGCCCCCGACGTCAGCGGGACCAGCACCGGCTCTCGCCTCCGACGCATCTGTGTCCCCCATTGCGGCGACGGCACCCCGGCATCAGGACTGTCGCCCACGTCCGTCCACGGGCAGGTGCTGCAACCCGCGGAGGAACGCCGCCAGCGCCTCCTCGAAGGCGTTCTGGTAGTCGAGGGGGGCGAGCTCCACGATCTCTCGCAGGTGCGTGATCTCGGCGGGAACTGCGTCAGCGCTGACTGGTCCGGTGAAGTGGCCGGTCAGCTGATAGCTCACGTGACCGGTCACGAGGGCGATGAGGCCGACCCATGCCGAACGAGCGGCGAGTGGGTCCATGCCGGCCTCGACGAGGGCGGCGAGGGCCTCTTCGATGGGACCGAGGGCCGCCGTGGAGGTCGACGTCGTGGTCTGGATGAGGACGATGGCCGCCGGGTGACCGAGGTAGGCCGAGCGGATGCCCCGCGCGATCGGAGGGACACGCTCGAGGCCGTGGCCGGCGGGCGCAGGTTGGGGCTGCATCTCCCCGCCGAGCCGGTCCACGACGAGGCCGGGCAGCTCGCCCCAGTTGCTGACGTGGTTGTAGAGGGCCATGGGGCTGACCCCGAGGCGGGCGGCGAGGGTGCGCATCGAGAAGCCCTGCAGACCCACAGGGTGAGCACTGGCTGCTGGTGGTCCACCAGCAGACACCGCTGCAGTGACGAAGAAGGCGCAACGGTCCTCGACCACGATGTCGACGTGGTCGCGGCCCACCCTCACTGGCTCGTCACCGGCCATCTCCGAAGGGCTCGGTCGACGGCTTGCGGGAAGGTCCGTCGCCCGCTCAGGCGGCGCAGGTGCCCGTGCCGGAGTCTGCGTAGCTCTTCCCGGCCTCGGGGACGAAGGCCCACGTGTAGCCGCTGGACCCGAGCTGCAGCCTGAGGACGCCGAAGACGCTGGCGTTGCGGGCGAGGCTGTTCGGCTGGATGCTGCCGAAGGGGCGGAACCCCTTGCCCCCGGAGCCGACGACGAACGACCTGATGCCGTTCACCTCGTCCACCGAGCCGTCGGGCCGCATCTTGGCGAACCGCTCGTAGTCGTGGTCGTGCCCGGCGAGCACGAGGTCGGCCCGGCCGGCGTACAGCGCGTCCCACAGGGGCCGGACCTCCGTGGCGTTGCCGTGGTCGCCGCTGGAGAAGCGCGGGTGGTGCATGTAGGCCACGGTGCACCGGGCCGGGTGCGCAGCCAGGTCAGCCCGCAGCCACCGCTCCTGGGCCGAGCCGGCGGAGCAGGACACCGCAGCACAGTTCGAGTTGAGGACGACCACGTGCCACGTGCCCACGTCGTACGAGTAGTAGAAGGTGCTCCGTGGACCGGCCAGCTCGCCGAAGTACTCGGAGAAGCCTGCGCCGCCCGTGTGCATCTCGTGGTTGCCGACAGCCGGGCGGGTCCTGCTCTTGAGCCGGCCCCAGCTCTTGTCGTACGACGCCATGAAGTCGGAGTAGACGCCGTCGGCGTACTGCGAGTCCCCGACGATGGCGACGACGTCAGGCTGCGAGTAGAGGGCCACGTCGCTCGTGGCTCGCTGGCGGCAGGCGGTGGAGGTGCCGTTGCCGCCGTTGAAGGCCGAGTCGGAGGGACTGCAGGCGACGTCGCCGACGACGATCATGACGGGGTCCGAGGACGTCACCGGCTTGTCAGGCGGCGCCTCGCAGCCGGCTGCGAGCAGTGCAGCAGCAGCGAGCACGGCGACGACGACCCGGTGCCGCCGGGTCTCCTTGGCGGGTTCAGGTGCCGCCTCCTCGGTGGCGGTCGCAGGAGCTGGCGTGGGAGCGGGCATCTTCGACCATCGACACCTCGAGCGGCCCTCCTGAAGCGAGCCGGCGACAGGTTGCCCCGGCGCACGGGGTCGGTCAGCGGTTGATGAGGGGGGTCGTGCCGTCGAAGGAGAGGTGGGCGACGTGGAGGCCGCGCTTGTTCGGGTAACCGGTGAGGGGTCCGGTCCATGCGTGGAACACGAGCCGGAGCGTGCCGTCCGCTGCCCTGAGGACCTCTTGGCCTCCAGGACCGGTCACCGTGCCGGTCGACCCGAGCACGGGCTCGCTCCGCTGCTTGGTGCAGGGTCCCGCTGGCGTGTCGCAGGTGGCGTGGCCGACCGCATACCCGGACGTCTGCCAGGAACCGGCCGAGTAGAAGAGGTGGTAGCCGCCGGGCCCGGCGACCATCGAGGGGCCCTCGATCGTCTGTCGCTCCCAGTCCCGGTCGGTGTGCAGCAGGCGGGTCGCCTCACCGATGAGCTGGCGGCCGTCGTCGGACAGGCGCTGCGACCAGAGGCTGGCACGGCCGCCCACGGTCTCGCCCTCCCCCTTCCACACGAGCCAGGGGTGGCCGGCCGCGTCGAGGAAGGGGCTCGGGTCGATCGAGCCGCCCTCGTCCCGTTGGCACAGGAACGGGCCGCTGGACGCATCGGTGAACGGCCCGGCCGGGTGGGCGGCGGTGGCCGAGGTGGTGCACTGGTCGCCGGAGGCGGTCTCCTGAGCGGTGTAGTACAGGACCCAGGTGTCGCCCCGGCGGAGCACCGATGGCGCCCACGTCCGCCCCCTGCCCGCCCAGGCCGGCAGCGCGGGGAGTGCGTTGCCGAGCCACTCCCAGGTGACCAGGTCGGCGGAGCGGACGAGCTGGATGTTCCCTCCCCCGCCGTTGGTCGCGTACCCGTAGTAGGCGCCGTCGTGCTCGACGACGAAGGGGTCGGGGAAGTCGTACGGGAGCACGGGGGCCACGCCGGCCTCCCCCGCGAAAGACCGCTCCGCCCGACCGCACGGGACGGCCACCGCAGCCATCAGGGCGACAGCGCCCACCCCGTCCCCGCCGGCGAGGACCCGGGTGGCCTGCGAGATGCCCTCCAGGCACGAGCCGAGGGCGTCGATGTCGGCTCCCTGGAGGTCGAGCCCGTACTGGACGAGGGCCAGCGACTCCTCGGCCCCGGCCAGCTGCGCGGTCGCCGCTGCGATGCGAGCGTTCGCCTCGTCGCGAGCGGCGCCCGCCCCGGCGGCGTCCGCCGCCGCCGCTCCCCTGGCCAGCTCGGTGTTGGCCAGCGCCGAGGTGGTGGCTGCCAGATCGGCGATGAGGAGGGTGAGCTGGCGACGGGCAGCGGCGTCTCGGTCCTCGACCTCGATCAGGTCGCGGACGGACCCGGTGGCCTCGAGCCGCAGGGCGCCGAGCTCCCGCCGGTCGTCGAGGTGGGCGGCGAGCGTCCACCCACCGCAGAGCACGGCCAGGACGGCGAGGGCACCGACCACCGGCCTGCGTCTGGTCACGGTGCCGCCGCAGCGGCGTCGCACGTCGGTGAGACAGCAGCGAGCGCACGCAGGGCGCCGGCGTGATCGTCGAAGGCGGTGAGGGTGAGCGCCCGGTTCACCCCGGTGAGACAGGAGTGGAGCTGGACGATGCGGGCGGCGCGGGTCGCCTGCTCGGCGCCGGCAGCGGTGAGCGATCCGGCCGCCAGGCCGAGCTCGCCCTCCGCCGCTGCGAGCGCGACGAGGGCCTCGTCACGCTGGGCGGCCGTGAGCGCCGCCTCTGCCGCCGCGACCCTGAGCGCCGCGATCTCACGGTCCAGCGAGGCGCCCGCCGCCACGGTGGCGAGGCCGGTGGTGAGCAGCTCGTCCTGCGTGGTCCGTTCGGCGTCAGCTGCAGCGGCCACCGCCGCTCGGGTGCGGGTGAGGTCGGTGACCGCTGCGTCGGTGTCCCGCGCCACCTCGAGGTGCGCCATCACACCGGTCAGGAGAACAGCCGTCGCCGACGACGTCGCCACGGTGACGAGGAGCCGCTGACGCGTCGTGGATGTGCGAGCCCGAGCCGCACCGGTCACCGGCCGTCGTGCGGGAGGAGCGTCCGACGGCGCCCGCCGCTGCAGCACAGAGCCGGCGATCGCAGCGTCCACGGACGTCACGTCGCCCTGTCAGGTGCCGTCGCCACGCCCACCGTTCCGCCGATCTCGACCCTGTGCCCGTCCATGAGTGACGCTGCTGACGCTACAGGTAGTGACGTCACTACGGAGCGCAGGCTTGAACCGTTCCCGCCGCCGGTGCGCAGCCGCCACGGTGGTGGTCGTGCCACATCACCCGATGCCGATGGTGGTCGCACCACCTTCAGACGGAGGCAGGCGGATCGGCGGTTCCAGCCCCCCCCGGCTGCGGGTCATCGGCGCCAAGGACCTCGGGAGGTGCGGGCACCTCGGCCATCCGGTTCATCGACCGGGCGAACGGGACGTCGCACGGCGCCACGCATCCCTCGTGAGCACGTGCCCCACGCAGCCGATCGACCAGGACCCGCTACTGGACGATGGTGTTCTGGTGGGCGACCACCCGCCACCCCGTCTCGCCTCGGACGAGGACGTACAGCGCGACCATGGCGTGGTCCGCAGCCAGGTCGTTCCCCCGCTCGTCCGTGGCGTACGCCAGCTTGCGGGCCACGGCGACGTCAGGAGCGAGGTGCCGCACCTCGTCCACGACGTACCTGGCGAACTGCTCCTTCAGCCCTCCTGCGAAGAGCTGACGGCTCACGTCGAGGATCTCTGCGCGCCCGTGGAGCACCTGCCCGGTGACACCGACGCTCCAGGCGTCGTCGGCGAACGTGTCGGCGAGGGCCTCCGGGTCGTTGGCGTTGAACGCCGCCTCGGTCCGGTGGATGACGTCGTCGATCGAGTCCATGCGGGACATCCTCGAGCTTGAAGTGCGCTTGAGGTCAAGGGCACCACACCGCGAGATGGCCGCAGCCTTGCCTAGTCAGGATCGATGACGTAGCGCGGCCCGGGGCCCTGCGCCGCAGCTTCGTCGCCTGGGTTGAGCATCTTGCAGACCTGGAGGGAGAGGCAGCCACAGCCGATGCAGCCCGTGAGACGGTCGCGCATGCGCTCGAGCTGGGCGATCTGCTCCTCGACGCGAGGACGCCAGCCCTCGGACAGCTTCTCCCAGTCGTGCTTGTCGGGGGTGCGGGCGTCGGGCAGCGTCGCGAGCGCCGAGCGGATGTCCCCCAAGGACAACCCGACCTGTTGGGCGACGCGGATGAAGGCGATCCGGCGGAGCACGTCGCGTGGGAAGCGACGGTGGCCGCTGTCGGCGCGGACGGAGGTGATGAGGCCCTCGGCCTCGTAGAAGCGCAGAGCCGACGGCGCCACCCCCGCTCTCTCGGCGACCGCACCGATCGTCAGCTCCTCCGCCATGACGGCCCCTTGACCTCAAGTGAACTTGAGATCCTAGGTTGCCGACATGACAACCGCAGCACAAGCACCCGCACAGGTGATCCGCGTCGCCGTCATCGTCGGTAGCACCCGACCGGACCGGCGAGGGCCCCGCTTCGTGCGCTGGCTCATGGCGCAGCTCGACGGTCGGGACGACCTCGGGGTCGATCTGGTCGACCTCGACGACCTCGACCTTCCGGCGCGGCTGCCCGCAGCGGACGACCCCCGCGCCGTCGAGCTGACGAGGCACGTCGCCGAAGCCGATGCGTTCATCGTGGTGACCCCGGAGTACAACCACGGCTACCCGGCCTCGCTCAAGCAGGCGATCGACGTGCCGTACCAGGAGTGGAACGCGAAGCCGGTCGCCTTCGTCTCGTACGGCGGCGCGTCCGGCGGGATCCGAGCCGTGGAGCAGCTCCGTCAGGTCTTCGCCGAGCTCCACGCGGTCACGATCCGGGACGGGGTCGCGTTCGCCGGCCCGCAGGTCGGCAGCGACGGCACCGCAGGGGACGCCGACCGCTGCGCGGCTGCCGCCAAGGTCATGCTCGACGAGCTGGTCTGGTGGGCGCTCGCCCTGAGGGACGCCCGCCGCGTCCGCCCGTACCACGCATGAGCGCGCGCCCGATGGCACGCGAGCAGCATCTCGAGTCCACCCCGGGCGCTGCTGCTGCGGAGATCCGCATGATCTTCGCCGACATGGCGGAGGGGTTCAACGCCCGAGATGTCGAGCGCGCCGACCGCCACTTCGCCGCCGACGCGACCGTCGTCACGCCCGACGGGCGGAGGATCGAGGGCCTGCGGGCGCTGCTGCGGTACCACGAAGCCCGCCTCGCTGGGCCCGCCAGCGCCTGGACGACGAGCTACCGCATCCTCGAGACGAGGTTCATCGACGACCGGGTCGCCGTCGTCCACACCGCACAGGACAGCAGGACCCCCGACGGCCCACTCCGGAACCACGGCACCTTCGTGCTCGTCCACCGGGACGGCAGATGGTGGATCGCCGCCGCCCACAACACGAACGTCATCCACGACCGAGCACCCACCGGCGGCGGGGACCCCTCCGACCGACCCCCTGCCGGCCGGCGAGCGGAGTGACTCGTCCGTCGAGGTCCCGAGCTCCGAGGTGCACTTGCGGTCGGCGGGTCGCTCCCGCTCCCCCACCTGCGTCGAACCGCCACCGCCACCGGAACCCGCGAACGGGCTGTCGGCCGTCCCGTCTCCACGATGCGCCGTCCTTTCCGCGGACGGGTGCCGTGCCGGGAGCACGCTCCGAAGCTCGGTCGCCGTCGGCCAGGGGTCTCGGCGAGCTTCAGGCGAGTGCCTCGTCCGACAGCGCTCGCGCCGCCTCGTCGGGCGCGTGTGCTGCGAGTGTTGCGACCAGCTCCCGGATCGCCACGAGGGACGAGGGTGCGAGCGTGGCGTGCCTCGCCACGTCGAGCTCGTTGGCGATCGTGAGCACGGGGAAGTCCCGCAGGTCACGCCCGCTGATCAGCGTGGCGTCGCCGGTGAACCGGTCGATGACGCACGGCGGCGCTGTTCCCAGCGCCGGGTACGTCCGCGACCGGTCGCAGACGCCGTACATGCGAACGAGAGCTTCGGCGTCCGGCCCGATCACATCGCAGAGACGTCGCCGCTCGTCCCCAGCGAGGAGCGCGTGCGGGAACCCGTCCGTGCCGTAGCTGGCGTGACAGATCGCTGCAAGCTGCACGCGGGGCGCAGCGCCCCACTCGACCGAGAGGGCGTGCACGCGGCGGAGGTGGGCGAGGAGCGTCCCACCCGGGTGGGCGACGCCGGCCGCACCGATCGCCCGCTGCAGTGCGAACGCCTGCTGCACGACGGCGTCGACCGCCAGCCACCTCGAGGAGCAGTCCGCGATGATGCTCGCGAGCTCGGCGGGTGCGTCCCGCGCCACGAGGTGGCCGGCTCCCGCAACAGTCGTGAAGGTGACCCGCTGGCTCACCGCCCGGAGCCGGTCGACCTCGTCGTCGCCGATCGGTGAGCGAGCACCCCGCACGAGCAGGATCGGCATGTCGAGCGCCGCCGCGGTCGACAGGAGCTGTCGCCCCCGTCCGAGGACGTCCTCGACCAGTCCGGCCCGACCACGGAGCAGGCCCCGCTCGGCCAGCCACCCGCGTACCCGTTCCGGGTCCGGGTCCGGAACCACGTCCACGAGCACCAGCCCCACGACCCGGCGGGCCGCACGCTCCTCGGCCAGGGCGGCCAGCGCCGCGAGACCGCCGAGGGAAGCCCCCACCACCACGAGCGCGCCTCGCTCACGATCGATCATGTCCCGCACGTCCTCTGCGATCGTCTGCAGGGTCGTCGCCGACCCGGTGCTCTCGCCGTGCCCCCGCAGGTCGTACGTCACGGCGCGGCGCCCCGCCGCGACCAGGGGTGCCGTGACCGGGTCCCAGACGCTGCGCCGCTCACCGCCGGCGTGCAGCAGCAGCACCGTCGGTCCGGTGCCGGTCGCCGTTCCACGGAACGAGACCCTGTTGCGACACAGGACGAGGTCGACCACGGGT
>CADCSY010000118.1 GCA_902805555.1 uncultured Acidimicrobiales bacterium
TGGGGTCGACCGCGTCCATCAGCCGGTACCAGACCCGCGTCGCGGCGTCGCGGGCGATGAACACGATCGCGGCCCCGATCAGCAGGCCGACGAGCGGGTCGACGACCGGGAAGCCCAGGGCGGAGCCAGCCACGGCCGCCAGCACCACGAGCGAGGTCAGCCCGTCGATCCGGGCGTGCAGCCCGTCGGCGACGAGGGCGGCCGACCCGATCCGCCGGCCCGTCCGGATCTGGAACCACGCCACCGCCTCGTTGCCGGCGAAGCCGATCACCGCCGCGGCCGCCACCCACCAGAGCTGCTCGATCGGCTGGGGGTCGACGAGCTTGCGGAGCGATTGCCAGAGGATGTAGCCCGCGCTGAAGGCGATCGAGGCGACGATCAGCACGCCGGCCAGGTCCTCGGCCCGGCCGAAACCGTAGGTGTAGCGGCGCGTGGCCGCGCGACGAGCCAGGTAGAAGGCGGCGAGCAGCGGGACCGAGTTGAGCGTGTCGCCGAGGTTGTGGACGGTGTCGGCCAGGAGCGCCACGCTCCCGCTTGCGAGGACCACGGCGACCTGCAGGAGGGTCGTCAGGCCGAGGGCGGCGAGGGCGATCCAGACGGTCCGGATGCCCTCGTCGGTGGCGAAGGCCGGGTCGCTGGTCCGGTCCGGCTCCGCGTGCTCGTGGCCGTGCAGGTGGAGGACGGCGCCGAGCCAGCCGAGCGGCCCGCCGCGGTGGGTGTGGCCGTGGGTTTGCGTCGATCGTGCCGACGGTGCCGCCGAGGTGACCATGTATCCTCCGCTACGCCGAAGCCTGGTGGCAGAGTGTAGGCAGGCGGGCGGCGGGCGGCCGCTTGTCGCAAAGATCGGCAGGAAGCGAGATCCTTTGACGCACCAGGGGATGAACTGGGAGCAGACGCTGTGGGCGGCGGGCCACCGGGTGACCCGGCAGCGGGCGCTGATCCTCGACGCCGTCTGCGCCGGGGAGGGCCACACGCCGCTCGGCGAGGTCTACGCCCGCGTCCGGCGGGCCGACCGCTCGGTAGACCGCTCGACCGTCTACCGGGCGCTGCACCTCTTCGTCGAGCTCGGGGTCGTGCTCGCGGCCGACACGGGCGCCGGCGAGACCCTCTACGAGATCGCGAGGCCGCACCCCCACCACCACCTCGTCTGCCGCCAGTGCGGCCGGGAGCAAGAGATCGGCGACCCGGCGCTGCGCGCGATGTTCGAGCAGGTGGAGCGCGACCATGGGTTCCGCGTCGCGACCGACCACCTGGTCCTGTTCGGGCGCTGCGCCGGGTGCCGGTGAGGTGGCCTGGCTCTCCGGCGGTGGTGGACGTGGCTGGGGGATACTGGGCCGAGCCGGCGCCCCCGAGCAGGAGGCATAGGGACCATGCAGCCAAGCCCCGTGGTCGTGCCCTTCGTCACCGGCTTGCGGGAGGCCGCCCGTCTCATCGACGCGGCCGCGATGCCCCTCGCCTCGGTGCTCGAGCCGGCCGCCGTGCTCGAGCTGGCCGCGTTTCGGGCGGCCGTCGTCGGCGCGGCGCTCGAGCGCGAGGGGGTCGCGGGGGTGCTGTTCGCGTCGAGATGGGGCGGCGGCGGGGTGATGCTCACCTGACTGGGCAACCGCCCGACCGCGTGCCCGGTCGAATCGGCCGTCGCCATCGGCCTTCCCTGACGGGTCGCCGAGTGTCCCAAGGGGGGCCTCCGTGGAGAGCACGTCGATCCTGCGCTCGCTCGCCCTGTTCGTCCTCGCCGGGATCTGCGAGATCGGCGGGGGCTACCTCGTCTGGCTCTGGCTTCGCGATGGGCGGGCAGCCTGGCTCGGAGCCGTGGGCGGCCTCGTCCTCTTCCTCTACGGGGTGCTGCCCACGCTCCAACCCGAGTCGGCCGGCTTTGGCCGCGTCTACGCCGCGTACGGCGGCATCTTCGTCGCCCTCTCGCTCGCGTGGGGGTGGTGGGTGGACGGGGTTCGACCGGACCGCTACGACGTGATCGGCGGCCTGATCGCCCTCTGCGGCGTCGCCGTCATCATGTACGCCCCGCGCGGCGGCTAGCTCGGTCCCGTGGACGGCCTCGTCTCAGAGCAGCCCGAGTTGCTCCAGGCGAGCGAGATTGTCCTCGATTCCCCATGCCGAGACGATTCGGCCATCACGGAAGCGGTAGATGCCCACCTCATCGATCGCCTCGAAACGGCGGCCGGTCGGCGGGTGGCCGAGCCACGCCCCCGTGTGGGTCGCCGAGCATGCGAACCTCCCAACAACCGTCTCACCCTCCGCGATCAGCTCGAGCACCTCCATCCGCACGTCCGGAAAGGACGCCCGGAAGGGCGCGATCCACTCCTGGGCCTCTCCGGCGAGCGCGGGCGCGTAGAGCTCGTCGATCACGTCGAGCCGCCCGCCATTGAGCACCTCCTCGACGAGCCGTCGGACGGCGGCTTTGTTCCGTTCCACCACGGTCTCCACTCCTCACACCCCCTTCTCGGCCCGCGGCGTGATGCCGTCGAGCTCAGCCAGAACGAAGGCCTTGATCGCTCCGAACCCCCGCAGCCGCAGCCGCACGGGCCCGTCGCCCGGTTCGAACACGGGCCCGGAGTT
>CADCSY010000119.1 GCA_902805555.1 uncultured Acidimicrobiales bacterium
CGCCACCGAGGTACAGGCCGATGGAGTTGCCGGTGACCATGACGCGCTCGGCGTCGGCCAGCGCCTCCTCGAGCACGGCGAGCGCCGCCGGCCCGGTGTCGGGCAGCACCTCCTCGACCTCGGCGCCCAGGGGCGTCGCCGAGGTCGCCCCGCTCGTCCCCAGCAGCAGTGCGACCACGACGGTGCCGGCGACGACCGGAGACAGCACCCGCAGGTCGATGCGGCGAAGCGTGCCCCGGCGGACCGGCTGCTCGACGACGATGTACGAGACCGTGGCGACTGCGAGCGTCACCGTGATCCGCAGCGCCACGAGCGGCCAGCCGTCGATGCCGGTCCGTTCCGGGCTGAGCACCAGGTAGATCGGCCAGTGCCACAGGTACGTGCCGTAGCTGATGAGGCCGAGCCACCGCAGCGGCGCCACGCTGAGGGCACGTGGGAGCGGACCTGGTGCGGGAGCCGATGCGACGGCGATGACGACCACCGCGACGACCGCCAACGCCGGCATCCCGCCCTGGTACAGCCACGCAGAGGTGCCCTCGACCTGGGTCCAGGCGTAGCCGAGCACCGCGACGCCTCCCAGGCCGACCGCCTGGCTCGCCCTCCCCGCCCGGAGCTGCCGACCAGGCCCCCGCACCGCTGTCCATGCCGCGAGCGCTGCCCCCACGAGGATCGACGCCGCCCGGGTGTCCGTGCCGAAGTAGACCCGGGTGTTGTCGCCGGGGTCGTACAGCAGCACCATCGAGGCAGCTGAGGTCGCTGCGAGGACCAGCGCGGTGACGAGCACGGTCGACGGCAGCCGGGCGGGACCCCGCCAGCGGAGCAGCCCGACGATGACGAGCGGCCACAGCAGGTAGAACTGCTCCTCGATGGCCACGCTCCACATGTGCTGGAGCGGCGACGGGGCGGCGAAGAGGTCCCAGTAGTCCTGGTCGGCGAAGATCGCCCGCCAGTTGGCGACGTAGGCGATGGTCGCGATGCCGTCGTCCCGGATCCGGCCGAGCTCGGACGTGTCGGCCACGAAGCGGGCGTACGCGGCGACCCCCACCAGGACCCCCGCCATGGCCGGCAGCAGCCGTCGCGCCCGGCGCACCCAGAAGCTCGAGAGGGTGATCCGGCCGCTGCTGGCGGCCTCGCGGAGGAGCAGCGACGTGATGAGGAAGCCGGACAGCACGAAGAAGAGGTCGACGCCGAGGTAGCCACCAACGAGGTGGCCTGCGTGGAACAGCAGGACGGCGCCGACGGCGAGTCCGCGCAGGCCGTCGAGCGCTGGCACGTGCCGCAGCGCAGGCCGGCCCCCTTCCTCGACAGGGGCCGTCTCGGCGAGGGCCACGGTCATCGGTGCGGGTTGTGACCGTCGTCCAATGCAAGCTCCGGCTCGCCCTCGCGACACGGGCTCACCCGGAGCGTCCGCGTCGCTGCGTTCAGGCTACAGCGAGGGCAGCACTCGCAACGCCGGGGGGCGCCTCCGGGGCGCCTCACGTCCCGTGGGTCCGCCGGCGCCGTGCGACGCACAGGACCGAGGTCCCGAGCGGCACCGACACCCGCCTCAGGAGCGACCGCTCGAGGGCGGTGAGGACCATGGCGGCCCGGTCGATGACGAACGACGTGCGGTCGAGGCCGAGCTCGGCGTCGCCTCCGGCGGACATCCGCCTCGTCACCCAGACCGGGAGCACGAGCCAGCTGAACACGTGGCTGAGGAGGACCGGTTCGAGTCCAGCCGCTGCGAGCTCGGACCGGAGGCTGCTGCGGGTGTAGCGCCGGATGTGGCCGAGCGACTCGTCGGCGGCGCTCCACAGCCACCGGTGGGCGGGCACGTTCACCACCAGCCTCCCCTCCGGCGACAGGGCACGTCCCGCCTCCCGCAACGCCGAGACCGGGTCCACGAGGTGCTCGATCACGTCGAGGAGGCACACCACCTCGGCCGAGCCGCCGGCCACCGGCAGCTGGCCGACCTCCGCCTGCACGCCGGCCAGGCCGTGGGCCCGACGGGCCTGTCCGACGAGCGCGCCGTTGCCCTCGACCACCGCCACCCGCTCCGGCGCCCACCCGAGCAGCGCCGTGACACCCCCCGCCCCGGCCCCGGCGTCGACGAGCCACCCCTGGCCCCTGCCGGTGGGATCGGTGCGGCGGAGGGCGGTCGCGACGAAGGCGGCCTTGCTCCGGAACCACCAGTGCTCGCGGTCCGACGCCATGAGCAGCCCTGCGTTGCGGTCGTCGAACACCTCACCGGACTGCGCGGCGGGCTCCGGTGCCGGACCACGGCTCGCCTCGGCGGGGGCGCCGGCCACGGCGGGCAGCAGCTGCCTCGCCCGCTTGGCGCTGCGCCAGATGCGGGGCGTGGCCAGCACCATGGCGGCGCCGTCGCGCACGAGGTGGACGCCGGACCGGTCGTCGTGGCGCCACTCGATCGGCACCTCCTGCACCTCGATGCCGAGGGCGCCGGCAACGGCGATGGCCTCTGCGTCCCAGGCGAAGCCCTTCTCGGCGCAGTGGGGCAGGATGCGGTCCCAGACCCGGCGCGAGGCGACCTTCGCCCCGCACTGCGTGTCCACCACGCCGGGCGTCACAGTTGCCTGCAGCAAGCGGTTGTACGTGCGCCCGAGCGCCTCACGGACCCGTCCCTCGGGCCTGAGGAGGGTCGAGCTGGCGAGGTCCCGGGAGCCGATGGCCAGGGTGTCACCGCGCCTCGCCACCCGCACGATCCGTGCGAGCTGGTCGAGCGGTGTCGCCAGGTCGGCGTCGCAGAAGCCGGCGAAGGGCGCCGTCGTCGAGGCGAGGCCGGCGGCGACGGCTGCGCCCTTGCCCTCGTGCGGGCGCCGCAGCAGGCGCACGACGACGTCGTCGGTCTCGGCGACGAGCGCCTCGACGAGAGCGGCCGTCCCGTCGCTGCTCCCGTCGTCCACGAACACGAGCTCGCTGCCCTCGGGCTGGGCGCGCGTCCAGTCGACGAGCTGCCACCCGTACTCCCGAAACCGTTCGGCCTCTTCGAACAGCGGCACCACCAGGGCGAACCCGCTCAACGTGGCCGACCAGGGAGAGGAAGGTCCATGGGCACACGGGATAGTAGGTCGGCCACGGAGCGTCTCCGTCCGCCGGTACCGCCGCCCGGGAGGCCGTCTGTACCCTCGCAGGCGCATGGCGATCGAGGCGAGCCCGTCCGAGGTGCCTCGCCCCGCCGGCTCCGAGCCTGTCCGACCCGACCCACCGGGACGTCCGGGGCCGAACGCCTCCACCGTCCTGCTCGAGACGGCGGTGGTCACGCTCGTCGGGGTGCTCCTCGCCCTGGGCACGACCTGGCCCCTGGCCGCCAACCTCTCGACGATGGCTGCGGACGTGGCCGACGCCCCCTTCCAGGCATGGACGATCGACCACGTGCAATGGTCGCTCACCGGGGGAGGACCCCTGTGGGACGCCACCATCTTCGCCCCGAACCGCAACACGCTCGCCTACTCCGACAGCCTGCTCGGCATCGCCGTGCCCCTCCTCCCGCTGCGTTTGCTCGGGCTGGGCCCGCTGGCCCAGCTCAACCTCGCGCTGCTGCTCGGGATCGCCACCTCGGCCGGCGGCGGCTACCTGTTCGGGCGGGTGGTGAGCGGTAGGCGGACGGTGGGGGCCGTGACCGCGGCGGCCTTCGCCTTCGGCGCGTTCGGCACCGCCTCGACCGCCCAGGTGCACGCCACCGTCCACGTCGGCGTGGCCGTGGCGGCCACCGCGGTGTGGTGGCTCGCTGACCGGGCCGCCCGGGGGGCACCGCGGACGGCTCCCGTCGTCGCGCTCGTGGTGGCCGTGGTCTGGCAGGCCTCGGTGTCGTTCTACCCGGGGGCCTACGCGCTCGTCGCAGCAGGCCTCGTCGCCGCCGTCCGCTGGCGCGACCTGGGGCGACGGGGCCGAACGGGGCTCGGCTTGGCTCTGCTCGCCTGCGGGCTCGGCTGCGGCCTGCTCCTGTTGCCCTACCTGGAGGTGCTCGGCGAGGGGAGGGACTTCGTCCGCGCTGCGGACGAGGTGGGCAACCTCGGCATCGACCTCACCCGGGTGGACCCGCGACTGGTGGTCTGGGGTGACGCGCTCGGCAAGGAGGGCTTCTCCCTCGCCGCCTTCCCCGGCGTGACGCTGATCGGCCTGTCCCTGGTCGGTGCGGCCCGAGGGCTCCGCTCGGACGACCGGGGCACACGGCGGGTGGTGCTCGCCGGTCTCGTCCTCCTCGGCGTGGGGCTGTTCCTGGCCATCGGCACGGCCGGGGAGGGTTGGCGTGCGTGGTCCCCCTACCGGTTGCTCTTCGAGTACGTGCCCGGCTTCAAGGTGATCCGGGCTGCGGCCAGGGCGTGGGTCATCGGCCTGCTCGGGGTCGGCCTCCTGGCCGGGACCGGCTGCGCAGCGATCGCATCGGCGGTGTCCCGGCGGGGCGCGGCACGCATGGCCGTGGCCGCCGTCGCCGTCGCCGGGGTCGTGGTCGAGGGGTTCGGGTCGTGGGACGACCGGCCCATGATCGAGGTGTCGGCGGTGGACCGGGTGCTGGCTGAGGTGCCGGCGGAGGGCGGCGTGCTCTACCTCCCTGCGCTCGTACCCGGCCCTCTGGCCCTCGCCACGACGTTCAGCCAGCCCGCCAACGTCTACGGCACCACCGCTCACCACCGGATCACGCCGAACGGCTACAGCGGCCTGGCCCCCAAGGAGTGGCCCGCCATCTCGGAGCGGATGCGGGCGCTGCCGTCGCCGACCACCCTCGACGAGCTCCGGGAGATCGGCGTCCGGTTCGTGGTCGTCCGGGCGTCCGTCGCAGGCACCCCCTGGGAGCCGCTGCTCGATCCCGCCGAGGCGGCCCCCCTCGTCCTGCTCGGCCGCTACGGGGGGGACCTCCTCTACGAGCTGCCCTGAGCTCCGGGCTGAGCGGAGAGGGGGCCGACGAAAACCGCCACCGTCTCGATGTCGGCGGCTCGCCTGAGGCTGACGAGGCGCTCGAGCCGGGACCGGAGGCCGTCATCGGCGTCCACCAGCTCCCGCTCGGCGAGCACGGCCAACAGCCCGGACTCGACGGTCGTCTCCGGGTCCATCCCCTCCGGCGAGGCCACGACATCCTCCGCGACGGCCTCGCGCCCCTCGGCGTTGAGCCGGAGCGGCTCCTCGGTGAGGTCGGCGACGAGCCGCTCCTCGAGCCGCTCGAGCTCGGCCTGCTCGTCGTCGTCCAGCCCCTCCACGAAGGCGACCCGGTCGGTGCCGGGTGGCTGTTCGATCGCCTGGCCCTCCCGGACGAGGAGGACGCGGGTTGCGTTCGTGCCGTCGAAGCGTCGCGTGGGTCCGAGCTGGCGCACCATCCCCTCGTCGTCCCGGGGCACGACGAACTCGATGCCACGTCGCTGCAGCACGGCCATGAGGGCCAGCGTGTAGGGCTCGGCGAAGCGCACGCCCGCGAGGTCGATGAGCACCGGCCCCCCGTCGCCGAGGTCCCCCATCTGCCGATCGAGCTCGGCCACGATGGGGATGGCGGCGGCGTCGGCACTCGGTCCTGCCGCCTGGTTGAAGGTCGGCACGTTGGCGGCGGCGATGCCTGCGACCACGAAGGTGAGCGCGCCGGCCACCGGGACGACCGACACGCCGGAGGCCACGACCCGCCGGACGAGGGTGAAGGCGATGGCCACGCCGACCATGGCCCCGATCGGCCACAGCCAGCGGAGCTGGTGTGCGGCGAGGCCGAGGACGCCGACGGGGGCCTGGGCGACGGTCAGGAGCGCGCCGAAGACGGCGGCGCCGGCGGTGACCGGGACCGCGACCCCGGGTCCGTCACCTCGGCGTCGGCTGTCCCACGTGCACAGGGCCAGGACGAGGGCGAGGGCCGCCAGGGCGAGGACCGCGCCGGGGAGGGACGGCAACCCGTCGTACTGGAGCGCGTTGGCGCCGCCGTTTCCGGCCAGGAACGTGTCCCTGAACGACGGGCGCAGGATCCACGGCGGGTTGGTGAGGACCGCAGCCACCAACCGGGCGGCGGTGCGGAGTCCCACGGCCTCGGTGTCGGCACCGGTGCTGCGCGCGAGGCGGCTCAGGTTCCCCTCCCCCTGTCCCGCGAGCTGCTCGTACAGGGACTGGGCCCAGCACACGACCACCACGAGCACTGCCAGGGCGGCGGTGCGGGTCACCTTGCGCCGCAGCGTCGGCCACCCCTCCCGGTCCTCGTCACGTCGCCGGCGGATCGAGAGCGCGAGCCCGGCGAGCGCCCAGGCGGCCAGGACCGGGATGAGGATGGCGTAGGTGAGGTGCGTCTGGAGCAGCAGGCTCGCGAGCAGCACCGCCCAGGGGACGGCGCCGAGGTCGCCCGACGCGACCGACCACACCACGACGAGGAGGCAGAGGAAGGACACGAGGAGGCTGTGCGGCTGCCAGGGGTCGAACAGCAGCTCGCTGCCCATCGACCAGAGGAGGATCGACGTCGGCACCATCGCCGCCAGCACGCCGAGCGGCCCGCCCCGCCGGTGGGCGGCGACGGCGATGCCGACCACCGCAGCCGCGTTGAGCGCGGCGGAACCGATCGCGAGCCCGCTGGCGACGCCGAACAGCCGGGCCGGGAGGGCGAGCACCTCGAAGAAGAGCGGGCCTGGGTTGTTCACGTCGACGCCGGCGGCGACCGAGGCCGACGTCCACGTGCCGAGCAGCGGGTGGTGCCGCGTGCCGACGTCCATCGCCCGGACGGCGAAGAACGCGTTGTCGCCGATCGGGAACCAGTCGCCGCTGATGGCACGCGCCGTCGCCACGACGATCGGGAGGAGGGCGGCGACGACCGCGGCGATCGCCAGCCGCCCCGCAGCCGGTGTGCGGAGCACCCGGGTCAGCTCCTCGGGCCGGGCCGGCCGATCGAGCGACGGGTCGAGCGCCTCGGCTGGCGCGTGCTCTACACCCACGTGGGTGCGACGCCGAGTGCCCGGGGGCGGGCCCGGGCGCCTGGTCCGACGGGGGGCGTCATGGCCGAGCAGCATAGGGTCGGTCCCCCGAGGCCCCGTGAGCGGCGGCCCCCGGCAGCGCCGGGTGACGGTCGGTAGGTTCGCGAGCGTGCTCCCCACCGCGCCCTTCGGCCGCACCGGTCACCACAGCAGCAGGGTCGTCTTCGGCGCCGCCGCCCTCGGGGCGATGCGCCAGGAGCGGGCCGACGAGATCCTGGCCGTGCTGCTCGAGCGGGGCGTGAACCACCTCGACACCGCAGCCGCCTACGGCGAGTCCGAGCTGCGGATCGGCCGGTGGATGGCAGCGCACCGGCACCGCTTCTTCCTTGCGACCAAGACCGGCGAGCGCACGGGTGACGCTGCCCGGGCCGAGCTCGAGCGGTCGCTCGAGCGGTTGGAGGTCGACCAGGTCGACCTCATCCAGCTCCACAACCTCGTCGAGGAGGACGAGTGGGAGGTGGCGCACGGCCCGGGCGGTGCGGTCGCTGCGCTGGCCGCGGCCCGGGACGAGGGCCTGGTCCGCCACATCGGCGTGACCGGTCACGGGACCCGCATCGCCGGCATGCACCTCCGCAGCCTCGACCGCTTCCCCTTCGACAGCGTCCTGCTGCCCTACAGCTTCGTGGCCGTCCAGGACGACGGCTACCGGGCCGACGTGGAGGCGCTCCTGGAGCGCTGCGCCGAGGCCCGGGTGGCGGTGCAGACGATCAAGTCGATCGCCCGGCGGCGATGGCCAGAGGACCACACCGGGCCGCGGTTCAGCTGGTACGAGCCGCTGGCCGACGAGGGCGCCGCCACCCGGGCGGTCCGTTGGGTCCTGGCCGACCCGCGCGTGTTCCTCAACACCTCCAGCGACGCTCGGACGCTCAGGACGATCCTCGACGCCGCAGATGGCGAGCTCCCGCGGCCGACCGACGACGAGCTCCTGGCCGACGTGGCGGAGCACGGTGTCGAGCGCCTCTTCGACGGCGCCGAGCTCGAGCGCATCTAGCGTCGGGGGGGTCCGGGCCCCGGGGGCGGCACCCGCCCCCGGGAGGTGCCGCTCCAGCCGGTAGCCTGGAGCGTCGTGCTCCCGGTGGCCACCCGCGTGCGCAGCAGGTGGACGGTGCCCGGCGTGCTCCTCGCCGCCGTCGCGCTCCCGGTTCTGGCGGTGGTGGTCTCGGCTGCCTGGCGGCAGTGGTACGCCAGCAGTGACCAGGCCATCATGTTGATGAGGACCTTCGACGTGGGCGGCCGGGACACGCCGCTCCTCGGCGCCTGGTCCCGCTGGGGCTGGTCGCACCCGGGACCGGTCGTCTACTGGGCCATCGCCCCGTTCGCCCGAGTGCTCGGCCAGCGGGGGGCCCTCGTCGGCGCCGGCCTGATCAACACGGCTGCCGTTGCCGGCTCGGTCGCCGTCGTCGTCCGCCGCGCCGGGATGGCCAAGACGGCAGCCGCAGCACTCGTGGTCGCCATGGTCGTCCACGCAGCCGGCTCGGAGAGGCTCGTCGACATCTGGAACCCGACGATCGCCTTCTTCCCCTTCTTCTTCTTCCTTTTCCTCATCTGGTCGGTGGTCGGTGGTGACCGCTGGCTGCTCCCCGGGGCGGTGGCGGTGGGCTCGTTCTCCGTGCAGGCCCACGTCGGCTACGCGCTCGTGGTCGGCGGGCTCCTCCTCGCCACGACGATCTGGGCGCTCGTCGCGCGCCGCGGAGATCGGCGACGCCACTCCCGCCTGCAGCAGCTCGTCGCGTGGGGCTCGGCGGCGGTCGTGCTCGTGATGTGGGCGCCGGCGGTCGTCGAGCAGCTCACGGGCGATCCCGGCAACCTCTCCGCGCTCGCCGAGTACGGAGCCGATCCCGACGAGCCGGCAGCGGGGTGGTCCTACGCCGTCGGTGTGGCCGGGTGGCAGCTGCGCCCCACCGGCCCCTGGGTCACAGGCCAGGAGCTCACCTCCATCGGCTTCACGCGCAGCGGCCACGCCCTCCCCGCCGTCGCCACCGCTGCCGCCGTGGCCGCAGCGACGTGGTGGGCTGCCCGGCGCCGCACCGAACCGGCTCGTGGCAGCGACGCCGCGAGCTGCCACGCGGACCGGCTCGACACGGCCCGCCTGGGCGCGATCTCGCTCGTCGGCGCCGGCCTCGCCTTCGTCGCCACCGCGCAGGTGCGGGGGATCCCGGTGCCGTACCTCTCCCGGTGGTGGTGGGGCATCTCCGCGCTCGCCACGCTCACTCTGGCGTGGGCTCTCCTCGACGCCGCGTCCGGACGGGTCCGCCAGGTGCTGCTCACGGCGGTCGTCGTCGGGCTCTGCGTCACGAGCGGCTCGACCCTCCTCTCGCTGCCCACCCGCCTGCCCGGTGCCCCCACGTCCCGTGCCATCGCAGCCGTCGCTCCGGCCGTCGCCGATGGGCTCGAGCCCTCCGGGCGCTACCTCATCCGGAGCGTGGTGGCGGGGTCGTGGGGGGCACCCGGGCCGGCGCTGCAGCTGGACCTGGAGCGCCGGGGCTTCGACGTCTTCGTGGAGCCCGCCCCACTGAACGCCCTCACCTATGGGGAGCAGCGCATCGCCGAGCGCACCGAGGTCGACGAGATCGTGACGATCGTGGGTCGCGAGGATGTTGCGACCGGATGGACCCCGCCCGAGGGCGGCCGGCTGCTCTCGCGGTGGGAGGACGGCGAGGACGGCGTCGCCGTGTGGGCCTCCCCCCCGGCGTGAGCCGTCACGCCTCGACCTCGAGCCGACCACGTCACTTCCCCGTCACCGAGGCCGTCGTCGTGGCCCTGGTGGCGTGCGCGCTGGCCGTCGCCACCACCTGGCCCCTCGTGCTGCTGCTCGACGACCACGCCCACGACCACTTCGACCCGCTGTTCCAGGCCTGGACGCTCGACTGGGTCCAGCACGCGCTGGGGTCGGAGGCGCCCCTGTGGGACGCCAACACCTTCCTCGGCCATCGAAGGACCCTCGCCTACAGCGACGCCCTGCTCGGTGCCGCCGTCTCCCTCCTGCCGTTCCGGTGGCTGGGCCTCTCGCCCATCGGCGTCCAGAACGTCGGCCTCCTCCTGGGCTACGCCGCCTCCGGCGCCGCGGGCTACGTGTTCGGTCGGGTGGTGTCGAAGCAGGTGCTCGTCGCCGCGAGCTGCGGGGTGGTCTTCGGCTTCGGCACGTACAACACGTTCCTCGGCCAGCACATGAACATCGCGATCCACCCGGGCGCAGCGCTCGCTGCGGCCGCGGTGTGGACCGTGGCCGAGCGTCGCGCCCACGGGCGGGGGCTCGCCCCCGGCCTGGCCGCCCTCACCGCCGTGGTCGCGCTCCAGGGGACCATCTCCTTCTACACGTGCGCCCTGTCGATCGTGGCCGCGGCGGCGGTGGCTGTCGTCCGGGCCCGCTCGTTGGGGGCCAGGGGCGTCGCCGCCGTGGCCTGCGCCCTCGTCGGCGGGGTCGCCCTGCTGGTCCCCATCGCCATGCCCTACCTCCGCAATTCCGCCGAGCTGCCCGGAGACTTCAAGTGGCCGCTGCGTGACCTGGCCGCGTCAGGTGCGGACTTCCTCGCGGTCGACCCGGCGCTGACGCTGTGGGGCGGCACCCTCGGCTCCCCCGCCGGCATCTTCGGACAGCCGACCTTCCCCGGCCTCGCCGTCCTCGCCCTGGCGGTCGTCGGCCTCCTCACGTGGCGGACCGCGGACCGCCGCCTCCACGTCCTGGCGCTGACCCTCATCGCCATCGGCTTCGTCCTCGCCATCGGAGCCTCCGACACCGGCTGGCGGCGCTACACGCCCTACCGGGTGCTCTACGAGTACGTCCCCGGGGGCGACGCCCTCCGGGCCACCGGTCGGTTCTGGCTGGTCGGGCTCCTCGGGGTCGGCGTGCTGGTCGGGCTGGGGGTCAGCCGCCTGGCCGAGCTCGTGTCGACGAGGGGCCGACCTCACCGGTGGGCCGGTGCTGGCGTGGCGACGCTGTGCCTCGGTGCGGTCCTCCTGGAAGGGCACCGGTCCTGGGCCGAGGCCGTGCCGGTCGAGATCTCGGCGGTCGACCGGGCCCTCGGGGAGCTGCCCGGGCGCGGCGGCGTCGCCTACCTCCCGCTGCCCACCTCGCGCCGCGAGCCGTTCCCGCTGCTCGGGCAGGCCCAGGTGGTCTACCGGTCCACGGCGCACCACCGTCCGATCGTGAACGGGTACGCCGGCTTCTACCCCGAGGACTTCTTCTCCGCCGGGGCCCCCATCCTCGACCTGCCCGACGAGCGGGCGCTCGACCACCTCCGCGGGGTGGGCGTCCGCTACCTGGTGGTGCCCGAGGAGGCCGGCGCCTGGCAGGCCCTGCGCGATCCCGCCCGGGCAGCGCCGCTCGAGCTCGTGGGTGACTTCGACGGCGACCTGCTGTACGAGGTGGTCCCGGAGGATCCCACTCCCTGACCGCGCGGGCTGCCGGTCCTGCGCCGGTGGCCGTCGAACGTGGCGCCGGAACGACAGGCCCCGTGTCAGGTGGTCGAGACCGTTCCTCCAGCCGCGCCCAGGCTCCGAGCACGACGGTCGTCCCGGCGGGGAGGGATACGCTCCCGCCGTGCAGACGGCACCCGACGCCGCCTCGGTCCCCCCTGCACGCACCGACGCACTGACGGCCGGTGGCCCCTCCGGCGGCGAGCGTACCCACGAGGACGCGGAACCACCTCCCGCAGACCGCAGGCGCTCCCGGCTCGTCCTCGTGCTGCTCCTCGCGCTGCTCGCGATCCCCTTCGTGACGATCGTGGTGGGGCTTCGGGAACCGCGCTGGTACCCGAGCATCGACGATGCGCAGACCGAGCTCCGAGTACGGGACGTGTGGGGGCCGAACCCGCCGCTCACGGGTCTCGGCGGGCGGATCGGGGCCGGCCTCGAGCAGGGAAGCCATCCCGGTCCGCTCAGCTTCTGGTCGCTCTCGGTCTTCTACCGGCTCTTCGGGGCCAGCAGCTGGGCTCTGCACGCGGCGACAGCCTCGCTGCACGTGATCGCGATGGGGTGCGCGCTGCTTCTGGCCCGTCGCCGGGGCGGCACCGCCCTCCTGCTCGGCGTGGGGATGACCATGGTCGTGATGGCCCAGGCCTACGGCGGCCACGCCCTGACGGTGCCGTGGAACCCCTACCTGCCGATCCTGTGGTGGCTCGTGTTCGTGATGGGCGTGTGGTCGCTGCTCTGCGGCGACGTCCGCGTGCTCCCCCTCACGGTGTTCGCCGGGTCGTTCTGCATGCAGACGCACATCTCCTACATCGGCCTGGTCACCGCGCTCGGCGGCGTCGGCGCTCTTGCTGTTGCGACGAGGATCTTCCGGAGGCGCGCCGACGCCGTCGCCCACCACGAAGCGATGGTGTTCGCCGCCCTCGGAGCGGTGCTGGGGGTCGTGCTCTGGTTCCCGCCGCTGGCCGAGCAGGTCACAGGTTCGCAGGGTGGGAACCTGAGGATCATCGCCGACCACTTCGCCGATCCGCCCGAGGCGCCGTTCGGGTTGCGCCTGGGGATCGACTACCTGCTCGTGAGCTTGAACCCGTGGCACCTGCTCACGGAGCCCGTGATCGAGGGCCGGCCGTTCCTCGGGGTCACGCCCACCCTCCCGGGCGGTTCGTTGCTGGTGGCGTTCGTCGCTTCGACGGCGGTCACCTGGCGTCGACGTCACCGGACGCTGCTGCAACTGCACCTGCTGCTCGCGCTCGCCCTCGTCGCCGGCCTGATCTCGGTCAGCCGGATCTTCGGGACGCCCTGGATCTACCTCACGCTCTGGGCGTGGGGCCTCGGCGCGATGGTCACC
>CADCSY010000120.1 GCA_902805555.1 uncultured Acidimicrobiales bacterium
AGGGGGCGGTTCCTCCCGCCCGGACCGCCCCTGCTGCGTGCCGACGCCCCGGCGCGCCAGCCCGCAAGGACGGAGGCGCCGGCCTGCGACGCGGCGCCCGGCGGGTGCGTCAGTAGACGACGACGACCTTCGTGCCGACGGGGGCGAAGTCCCACAGCCGTTCGCTGTCGGCGTCGGCCTGGCGGACGCAGCCGGCGCTGCGGTAGCCGCCGAGGTCGTTCTCCGTCTGCAACGGTCGCCCGAAGGCGTCCCTCGGGATGGAGTGGAAGCCGATGGCGAGCCGCTGGCCCCTCGTGAAGCGGACCATGTTGCGCATGGTGATCCCGTCGTGGCCCGCGTAGGCGGTGCGCGACTTCGAGAACACTGCGTAGGTCCCCGCCGGCGGGACGTTGCGGCGCCCCGACACGGCGTAGGTGGAGAGGACGCGCTCGTCCTCCTCGACGAGCCAGACCCGCTGCGCCGTGTTGCTGTAGACGATGCGCCGACCCGAGCCCGAGCCCGCCGGCACCGCAGGGCCGCCTGACGGGGCGGGACGGGGCGACCGGAGCAGCCAGTAGCCGTTCCCGTCGGGGGTGGACGCCATCGAGGTCACGGCCTCGAAGGTCTGCGCCCCCGCCGACGAGCCGTGGAAGCGTGCGCCGCCGTAGGTGAAGACGCCGCCGTCCGCGGCCGCCAGCCAGTAGCCACCGCCGGTGGGCTCGGCCACCATGGCCACGACGGGTGAGGTGAGGCGGATGCCTCCCGCCGATCCCTCGAACGGGGCGCCGAAGGCGAAGACCCCGCCGTCGGCGGCCGCCAGCCAGTAGCCGCCGGTCTCGGGGTCGCCGGCGGCGGCCACGATCGGCTGGTTCAGGCGGATGGCCCCGGTGGAGCCGTGGAACGAGGCGTCACCGAAGCTGAAGACCCCGCCGTCGCGAGCCACGAGCCAGTACCCGTTGCCGCTCGGCGTCCGGGCCAGCGCCACGATCGGCTGGTTCAGGCGGATGGCCCCTGTCGAGCCGTGGAACCGGGCGCCGCCGAAGGCGAAGACCCCGCCGTCCGCTGCGGCCAGCCAGTAGCCGTCGCCGGAGGGCGTGGCCGCCATCGCCACGATCGGCTGCGAGAGCGCGAGGCCCCCGAGCGAGCCGTGGAACGCAGCGTCGCCGAAGGTGTTGACCTCCCCCCGGGCCGTCGTGGTCCAGTAGCCGTTGGTCGAGCTGGCGGCGATGGCGACCACCCGGTTGGTGGCGCTGGCCACCGGTGAACCCCGGTCGGGGGCGTCACCGAACGAGTCGATCCGGTCGACCGCCTGTGCTGCTGCAGGCGGGGCGAACCCGAGCAGCCCGAGGACGAGGGAGGCGGCGAGCAGCAGGGCGCCGGCGGAGCGGGCACGTCGACGGTGGTGGAGCACGGCGGGAGCATACGGGGCGACCGGGACCTGGTGGCGGCCGGAACCGTCTGGCCGGGCGGCTCGGGCGGCGGGGCCCGGCCCCGTCAGCGGGACGGGACCCGTGACGAGAGGACGCCGTCCTGCTCGAGCCGGCGCACCTCGTCGTCGGTCAAGCCGAGCTCGGCCAGCACCTCGTGGTTGTGCTCACCACGGAAGGCAGGGTCGCCGGCCACGGCCACCTCGGCGTCGGAGAAGCGCCACGGTGCATCCGGGATGCGGATGGTCCCGCCGCTGCGGTCGGCCACCTCGGCGATGGCGTGGCGGTGCTCGGCCCAGTCGCTCTCGGCCACCTCGGCGACCGTCCGGACCACGCCCATCGGGAACCGGACGGCCCCGAGCGCCGCCTCCAGCTCGTCGAACGAGGGGAACCCGTCGACCCACCGCTGGACCTCCGCGACGAGGGCAGCCCGGTTCGCCCGCCGGGACGTGACGTCGCGGAAGCGAGGGTCGGCGGCGAGGTCCTCCCGGCCCATCATCCGCAGGAAGGTCGGGAACGTGTGGCTGGCGCAGGGGTCGCCCGCGATCGTGAAGCGCCGACCCCCGGGGCCGTCGAGCAGGGGCGAGCTGCCGGGGGAGAGCGAGGAGAGCTCGTCGCCGATGTCGATGTCGGAGAGGTCGGCCTGCACGTGCTCGTTCACCGTGAGCAGCGCAGCGGCCATGGCCACGTCGACGTGCTGGCCCCGGCCGGTCCGCTCCCGCTGGTAGAGCGCGGCGAGGACGCCGCCGAGGCACTCGAGGCCTGCGTAGACGTCGGCGTGGCTGAAGGGCTCGTGGCTGGGCGGCCCGCCCCGGTGCTCCACGCTGCGGGCCACCATGCCCGCCTCGGCGTGGATCACCACGGCGTAGGCGCGACGATCGGACCACGGGCCGTCCTGGCCGTACCCCGTGATCGAGCCGTACACGATGCGGGGGTTCCGGGCGGCCACGGCGTCGTAGCCGAGCCCCATCCTGGCCATCACGCCCGGTCGGAAGTTCTCGAGCAGGACGTCGGACCGCTCGGCCAGGCGCAGCACGATGTCGATCGCCTCGGGGCGGCGCAGGTCGAGGCTGACGTTGCGCTTCCCGGCGTTCTGCTGCGCGTAGTAGAGGGACATGCCCCCCGTCCGGGGGTGGGAGAACCTGGTGAGGTCGCCCTCGGGCGGCTCCACCTTCACCACCTCCGCGCCGAGGTCGGCGAGGGCCCGACCGCAGAACGGCCCGGACAGCACCCGGGAGAGGTCGAGCACCCTCACGCCCTCCAGTGGCCCCGGACGGGCCGCGACCGGCTCCAGGCGTGGTCCGCCGTGCGTGGCCTCGGTCGTCACCCGACCCTCCGCCGTCCCCGGGCGGGCACTGCCCTCAGCCGGTGCCGGTCAGGCCGGGCTCGAGCTCCTCGCCGCCCACCGACGGCTGGAGGAGGTCGGCGACGGCCTCGACCATGCGCTCGGCGACCACGTCCGGGCACCCGGTGCCGTCGACCGTGGTGAGGATGCCGAGCCCGTCGAGCCAGGCGAGCAGCGGGGCCGTCTCGGTGTCGTAGAGGGCGAGCCTGGTGGCGATGGCCTCGTCGGTGTCGTCGGCCCGCCGGACGAGCGTGCCGCCGCACCCGCAGGGGAGCTCGGCCACACCGGGGGCGACGGTGGTGCTCGTCCCGCAGCGGTCGCAGACCCGCCGCGCCGCCAGGCGGGGCAGCACCACGTGCGTCGGCACGTGGAGCTCGATGGCCCGGTCGACGGCCGAGGACCCCAGCGCCTCGAACAGGGCCTGGCCCTGGGGGAGCGTCCTCGGGAACCCGTCGAGCACGTAGCCCGCGGAGCGGCCGTCGGGGCTGCCGAGGCGTGCCGTCACCAGCTCCAGGACGATGTCGTCGGGGACGAGCTCGCCACGCTCGAGGTAGTCGCCCGCCCTGAGGCCGAGCGGGGTGGCCGCTGCCACCTCCGCCCGGAAGAGGTCGCCGGTCGAGATGTGGGGCACGGCCAGCCGCCGCGCCAGGCGGCTGCACTGCGTACCCTTGCCCGCCCCCTGCCGACCGAGGACGATGATCCGTGCCCGTTCGCCGGTGCGTGCTCGTTCAGCCATGAGGTCCCCCGCTCCTCGGTCCGAGCACAGTAGTGGCTCGTCCCGATCCGGGTCCGAGGGGCCGCCCCCGCAGCTGACCTCTCACCAGCCGCTGGCCGATCCGGTGCGGGGCCGCGGGTCGCTGGCGCCGGCCAGGCACCCGTCGCCCACGGTGATGAGGTGGGCGTGGCCGAAGCCGTGGGACCACGCCGGGGCGGCCTCCGTCCGGTGGCCGCGGGCCGACAGCCCCTCCAGCCAGCCTCCGGGCGCGTGCCCCTCGACCTGCACGGTGACGTCGCCACCCTGGTCCCAGGTGGTGAAGCCGCCGGGGCCGGCGAGGGCGAAGCGGCCAGCACCGACGGCTGCTCCAGGCGACTGGGCGTTGTGGAGGGTGCGGGCGACGAGCTGGAGGAGGACCTGGGGCTGGGAGTCACCCCCCATCGTGCCGAGCACCGTGTGGAGGTCTCCGTCGGGGGTGGTCACGAGGGCAGGGGCCAGGGTGTGGGGCGGCCGTCGGCCCGGTCCGTAGCGGGCGGGGTGCCCGGGCCGGAGGGAGAACCCGATGCCGCGGTTCTGGAGGAAGACCTTCACGCCCGGGACGACGAGGTGGGCACCCCACCCCGCTGCGTTCGACTGGATCAGCGAGACGCCCATCCGCTCGCTGTCGGCGGTGGCCAGGTGGATGGTGCCGCCTGCCCGGGCGCTCCCCCCGAGGGTGGCCGCGCGGTCGACGTCGATGGCCCGGCGCCTGCGCCCGAGCTCCTCGAGGTCGAGCAGGGCCTTCCCCACGGCATGCTCGTGGAGGACGGCCAACCGGTCGTGCCCTGCCTGGCGCGCGGCCTCCACCAGGAGGTGGGCCCACAACGGATCGTCCGGGTCGTCGGGGAGGGCCAGGCCCTCGGCGATCCAGGCGGCGGCCAGCGTGAGGTAGCCCTGGCTGTTCGGCGGCACGGTCCACAGGTCGTGCCCGAAGGCCCGCAACCCGAGGGCGGGGACCCAGTCGGCGGCGGGGGTGGCGAGGTCGGCCGGCTCGTACTCGGCTGTCCCGTCCTGGCGCTGACCGAGCGCCAGGAGCCCCTCCCCGAACTCTCCCTCGTACCACCCCGACCTCCCGTCGGCCACGACGGCCCGCAGCGCCCGGGCCACCCCGGGGCGGCGCAGCACGGTCCCCGCCCGAACCCGACCGCCGCTGGTGTAGTCGTCGGCCCCGGCGACGTCGGCCACGAGCGGGATCGCCTGCGCCAGCGTGGGTGACGCCGGGAAGCCGTTGTCGGCGGCGTCCACCGCGGGCGCCAGGACGTCGGCCAGGGGCAGCCGGCCGAAGCGCTCGTGCAGGGCCAGCCAACCGTCCACGCAGCCGGGGACCGGGACCGATCGGATGTCGTCGCGGAACGGCATCGACGTCGCGCCCTCGGACACGAGGCGGTCGGCATCCGCCCCGCTGCCGGCTCGTCCCGAGGCGTTGAGCACGGCGGGAGCCCCCCGCTGGTGGTGGACGACGGCGAAGAGGTCGCCCCCCATCCCGCACATGTGCTGGGTGGTGACGGCGAGGAAGGCGCTGGTGGCCACGGCTGCATCGGCTGCGCTCCCGCCCGCCCGCAGCACGGCCACGCCGGCCTCGCTGGCCAGGTGGTCCACGGAGCACACCATCCCGTGCACGGCGTGTCTGGTGGCGAACGGCGCGAGCGGCTGCGTCCCATCTGGCATCGCGGGACGGTAGCGGCGACGGTCGACCTCGCCGGTGGCCGGGACCTGGCGCCGTCACCGGATCGAGCGGGTGGCCCACGCCGGCTGCGGAGGGCCGGACGCCCCGCGGACCTCAGCCAGGTGCGGGCCAGTCGAAGGTGACCCCGGTCAGCTCCTCCGACACCGCCCAGAGCCGGGCTGCGTCGGCCTCGTCGGTCGCCCGCCCGGAGGCGCCGACCCGCTTCGGGTGGCCGCGGACCTCACCCGGGCCGTCGGGGCCCCAGTACTCGCCACCGGCCACGTCGGGCATCGTCGCTGCGTACAGCTGGGGGAGCGCGCCCTGGGCGTCGCTCTGTGCGATCAGCAGGTTGCCGAGCGAGAAGAAGGCCTCCTTGACCCGGTTCCCCTCGAGCTCGGGACCGACCCGCTGCAGGTGGGTGTCGGCGTAGCCCGGGTGGGCGGCCACCGAGCACAGCGCCGTCCCGGCCCGACCGGCCCGGCGGTCGAGCTCGAAGGCGAAGAGCAGGTTGGCGAGCTTCGACTGCCCGTAGGCCGCCCACCGGGAGTATCGGCCACGCTCCCACTGCAGGTCGTCCCACCGCATGCGTCCGGTGCGGTGGGCGATGGAGGAGGTGGAGACCACCCGGGGCACAGGCGCGTGCAGCAGGGCCGGGAGGAGGTGGGCGGTGAGGGCGAAGTGGCCGAGGTGGTTCGTGCCGAGCTGGCTCTCGAAGCCGTCCGCCGTGACCCCCTTGGGCACCGCCATGACGCCGGCGTTGTTCATCAGCACGTCGAGGTGCTCGACCCGGTCGCCGATCTCGTCGGCCGCCGCTCGCACCGACCCGAGGTCGGTGAGGTCGAGGGCGACGCCTTCCGGGGCGGCACCGGTGGCGCCGCCGCGCACCTGCTCGAGCGACGTGGCGAGCTTGTCGGGGTTCCGACCGGCCAGGAGGACGCGAGCCCCCCTGCCGGCGAGCGCCTCGGCGCTGCGCAGGCCGAGCCCGCTGGTGGCGCCGGTCACGAGCACCGTGCGCCCTGTCTGGTCGGGGATGTCGGAGGTGCTCCAGCGCGCCATCGGGCCAGCCTGGCACCGCGCCGCGTGGTGCGCCCACCGGCCACGTCGACCCGCGCCTGCGCCGCGTGGTACGAACCGGAGATGGCTCTCGCCGTCCGTCCTCGCCCGCTCGCACCCGGGGCCCCGGCCGCCGAGCCTCCCCAGTGATGGGCGCGCTCGAGGGCAAGGTCGCGGTCGTCACCGGCTCGTCGAGCGGGATCGGGGCGGCGATCGCCCGCCTGTTCGCGGCGGAGGGAGCGCTGGTGGTCGTCAACTCGGCCAGGTCGGTGGAGGCCGGAGAGGCGCTGGCCACCGAGGTGGGTGGCACCTACGTCCAGGCCGACGTGAGCGACGAGGTGCAGGCGCAGGCGCTGGTCCAGGCGGCGGTCGACGCCCACGGTCGGCTCGACGTCCTCGTCAACAACGCGGGGACCACGGAGGTGATCCCGCACCACGACCTCGACGCCGTGACCGACGAGGTGTGGCACCGCATCCTCGACGTGAACGTGCTCGGCACGTGGAAGGTGACCCGGGCGGCGGTGCCCCACCTCGCGGCGAGCGGCGCAGGGTCGGTGGTCAACATCACCTCGATCGCGGGGGTGCGACCGCGGGGCAGCTCCATCCCCTACGCGGTGTCGAAGGCCGCCCTCAACCACCTGACCGTGCTCCTGGCCAGCACCCTCGGTCCGGCCATCCGGGTCAACGCCGTCGCCCCCGGCCTCATCGACACCCCCTGGACCGAGACCTGGGACGAGATCCGTGCTGCGGTTCGCGAGACCACCCCGCTCAGGCGCTCGGGCCTGCCGGAGGACGTGGCCGTCGCCGCCCTCGGACTGGTGCGCTCCACCTACACCACCGGCGAAGTCCTCCTCGTCGACGGCGGCATGCACCTCCGCTGAGAGGGCTGTCGACGGATGCCATGAGGCCAGCACACCGGTGCCCACGACGACTCTGTTGACATCGTCCGGGCAGTGCGCCTCGACCAACCGTGGTCCATGGCCTGAACGAGACGACAACTGTTGCTCCACGCCGCAGCCGGGGCGCTCGTCCGGCCGCTGAAGCGGGTGAAGGCGCTCGACAGCAGGCCGTGGCTGCGCGGGACGGGTGGCGCTGACAGACGGGGATGGCATGACCAGGGAGTCCCATGCCTCGAGGCCCTCACCCGGAGGCCTCCACCAACTGCGGACCTCGTCCACACCACCGAACAACCTGGATGCTGACTTCAGCGGGGTGGCTGCCCTTGCGGAGGCGTCGACAAGGGGAGCGTGCCGGGGGTGGTACCTGTGGACCAGCCGGCCTTCGGGTGCTAGGGAGGGCAGGACCACCGGAGCCCGACAGATCGAAACGAGAGCGGATGTCGCTGAGATCCGTCGTTCACTCCCACCGCCTGCGGCTCATCCCGCTCGCGTTTGTCACCGCCGCCACGTTGGCCGCATGTCTGCCGCAACTAGAGATCTACCCCACGCTTCAGGGTAGCGGTACATATACGTCGAGCACGTCGAGCGGCGAGACGACGTACGCCCTCAACGTGCAAGGTGAGATCCGATGCAACCGGACAGTCAGTAACGAACCGATCGACGTGTTCTTCTGGGGTGATCTGGCAGGAGCCGAGGGTTCTATCTCTGGCTGCTTTGACACGTGGCGCGACTGGAGCATCACCATCCGCTCGATCAACCCGCCGCCCACTTCTGCAAACGTTGAGCTCGAAATCTGCACCAATCCGGCGGAACCCATCGATGAGGATTGCCAGCGCATCTCTCGCCTCGTGAAGTTCACCAGAGTCTGAGCCTGGCAATACATGGAAGGGCCGAAGCTGCCCATCCACGGGTTCTCGTCGCTCATCACCTCGCACCGTCCGACTGCTGCGGGAGAGGGGTGGCGTGCCTTTCGCAGCCCCTCCGTAGGTTCTCGGCCAGTGGAACGTGAGGACGCCGAGACGCCGAGACGAGCGCCTGAGCCGGGCCATGGTCGATGGGTGAGGCCTGTCCGGTACTGGCGACAGCGCCCGACCGTCGACCAGCTCGCCGAGCCGGTGTCGACGGTGAGGACGAGCAGGGCCGTGTCAGTCCGCGCCCGCCAACGCGGAGCGTGGGTGCCTCAGTCCAACCGGGTGCGGGCCGGGCGAGTCGGTCATCGTCTGCGCTAGACGAGGTGACCACGACTGCGTAGAGTACGGAAACGCCCACAGCGCGTACCGATGATCGGCAAGGCGCATGCAGGTACGAACTCGCCCGGGCGGACCAACATTGCTCAAGAGCTAGGGGAACAACGTGAGTGAGACCTCGGGGGGCACCGGCGCGTGGAACGCGGCGGAGGACCTCCAACGGCCCGAGCCTGCAGGCGGACCTCAGCACAATCCCGCCCCAAGCGGGCAGCCTCAGTACCAGCCGGCCCCCGGTGTCCAGGCTCAGTACCAGCCAGGTCCGAGCGTCCAGCCTCACTACCAGGCTGGGCCGGTAGTTCATTCTCCTTACCCGTCACACCTGCAACACGGATCTGGACAGAACCGAGGGCCGCTGGGTACGCGCAGGAGCGTCGGCACCCAGGTTCTGCTCGCGTTCGTCACACTGGGGATCTACGGGCTGTACTGGGCTTACGTGAGCCACGACGAGGTCAAGCGGCATACGGGAGAGGGCGTCGGGGGCCTTCTCGGCCTTGTCATCTTCATGTTCCTGGGAATCGTTTCCCTCTTCCTTCTTCCGCTTGAGATCAAGCGCATGTACGAACGAGAGGGGCTGCACAGTCCAGTGAGTGGCGCAACCGCATTCTGGGTCTTGCTGTTTGGAATCCCTTGGTATGTGAAGTGCCAGACTGCCCTCAACCAGTACTGGGCCTTGAAGGGCGTGCCGGCCTGAGCGGTCTCGCTCGATACTCGCCTCGGTCTGTTCGTTCTCGGACTCCGTCCGCAACGACTCCTCCCTCCGAATGCCGAACCCCCGTCCCGTCGTCTACCGGGTTGCGGGCAGGGCCGCCGGGCCGGGGGGCGTCCCTGTGCCCATCCCGGGCTCAGGTGTTCTGGACGGTGAGGCCGCCGTCGACGACCACGACGGCGCCGTTGGTGAAGGACATGGCCGGCAGGACGAGGCCGAGCGTGGCGTGGGCCACCTCCTCGGGCTCGCCGTAGCGGCGGGCCGGCACGCGCCGGCGGGCGAACTTCACCTTCATGTCGTCGGGGATGGGGGCCGTCATGCCGGTGTGGATCGGCCCGGGGCACACGGCGTTGACGGTGACGCCCGTTCGGCCGAGCTCGACCGCCAGCGATCGGGTGAGACCGATCACGCCGTGCTTGGCCGCGGTGTAGGCGGTGGCGCCCGCTGTCGCCCCCAACCCCTCGGTGGAGGCGATGTTCACGATGCGACCGTCCCCGTTGCGCAGGAGGTGGGGGAGGCAGGCACGGACCATGCGACCGTGGGCGGTGAGGTTGACCGCCAGCGTCGCCGCCCACGCCTCCTCCCAGCGCTCGTCGGCGATGCCCGTGCCGAGGCTGACGCCCGCGTTGTTGACGAGGATGTCGACGGGACCGAGGCGCTCGACGACGTCCGCCACGACCACCTCCACCTGCTCGGGGTCGCCCACGTCCAGGGCCCACCCGGCTGCCGTGCTCCCTGCGCCGGTGATCTCGTCCACCACCGCGTCCACCGCGTCCTGGCGCAGGTCGGTGACCGCCACGAGGGCGCCCTCGTCGGCAAGGAGGTGGGCGGTCGCCCGGCCCATGCCGCTCGCCGCCCCCGTCACGAGCGCGACCCGACCTGCGACAGAGCGGCTCAACCTGCTCAGCCTCGGCATGGGCGGACCTTACGTCGAGCCTCAGGTCGGCGGTCGGTGTCGCCGGCGGAGGTCGTGCTTCATGACCTTGCCGGTGCCGCCGTGGGGCAGCTCCTCGAGGAACACCACGGACTTCGGCGTCTTGAACCCGGCGAGGCGCTCCCTGGTGTAGGCGATGAGCTCCTCCTCGGTGGCGGTGGTGCCGGGACGCAGGGCCACCCACGCCCTGGGCACCTCGCCCCAGCGCTCGTCGGGCACCCCGACCACCGCAACCTCGTGCACCGCCGGATGGGAGGCGAGCACGTGCTCGACCTCCACCGTCGAGACGTTCTCGCCCCCTGAGATGATGAGGTCCTTCTTGCGGTCGACGAGCGTGAGGTAGCCGTCCCCGTCCACCACGGCGATGTCACCCGTGCGCAACCAGCCGCCCCGGAGGGCCTCAGCGGTCTCCGCCGGCCGGTTCCAGTAGCCGGCCATCACGTGGTTCGAGCGGGCGCACACCTCCCCGGTCGTGACGCCGTCCCACGGCACCTCGACGTCGTCGTCGTCGAGCACCCGGGCGTCGACGCCCAGGATGGGCAGGCCGGTGGTGGCTCGGCGGGCGGACGACGGCGCCTCCCCCGGCTTGTCGAGCGAGCGGGTGAGGGTCGGGCTCGACTCCGTCATGCCGTACCCGCAGATGCAGGTGCACCCGAGGCGCTCCTCCACCTCGGCGAGCATGGCGGGCGAGGTCGGGGCCCCGCCGATCGAGGCCTGGCGCAGGCTCGAGAGGTCGCGGGTGGCGACGTCGGGGTGGTCGAGGACGGCCCGCATCATGGCTGGCACGGCGAAGAGCCGGGTCACCCCCTCGGCCTCGACGAGTCGCAGGACCTCGCCCGGGTCGAAGCGGGGGAGCATCACGTGCACGCCCCCGAGACCCGTGAGGTAGTGGGGGGTGCCCCAGCCGTTGACGTGGAACAGGGGGATCGTGTGCAGGATCACGTCCTCACCCGAGATGCCGCTCGTGAGCGCGGAGTGGATGGCGTGGAGGTACAGCGCGCGGTGGGTGAGGAGCACGCCCTTCGGGGTGCCGGTCGAGCCGCTCGTGTAGAACAGCTCGGCAGGCGCGTGCTCGTCGACGTGGGGGACGGGGAGCGGACCGCCGGCCTGGCGTTCGAGCAGCGCCTCGTAGGGGTGCCCGAGCACGACCTGGCGGATCTCCTGGCCGGTGCCCGCGAGCAGCGGGTCGGGCTGGTCCGGGTGCCGGAACAGCACGGTGGCGCCCGCGTCACCGAGGACGAAGCGGGACTCGGCCGGGGCCAGCCGGATGTTGAGCGGGAGCAGGATCCCGCCTGCCAGCAGGACGCCGAAGTACGCCTCGAGCAGCTCTGCGGTGTTGCCGCACAGCCACGCGACCCGGTCCCCGGGCCGGACCCCGAGCTCGTCGCCGAGGGCGCGGGCGAGGCGGTCGCAGCGCTCGCCCAGCTCGGCGTAGGTGCGGCGCACACTCCCGTCGACGACCCCCACCCGGTCGGGGAAGAGCCTGCGGGCCCGGGTCAGCAGGTCGAGCGGGGTGAGCGGCAGCTCCACGTCAGTGGCCGCCGCCCGGGGCGGGGGCCCACTGGCCCCTGTCCTCCAGCACCTGGCGCAGGACGGCGCAGCGGTCCGTCATGATCCCGTCGACGCCCATGTCGAGGAGCCGGACCATCTCGTCCGGGTCGTCGATCGTCCACACGTGGACCTGCATGCCCCGGTCGTGGGCGGCGGCCACGAGCGAGGGGGTGGTGACCGGCACGCCCTTCACCGACACCGGGAGCTGCGCGCACGCGGCAGGGAGCTGGCCCGTCGGCACGCCCTTCGAGGCGGCCACGAGCCTGGCCGTCCCGCCCGGCCCGAGCGAGGAGCACAGCCGGTCCCCGACCAGGCCCCGCAGCCTGGCCAGGCGCCGGTCCGAGAAGGCACCGACGCACACCCGGTCGACGCTGCCGGTGCGCCGGATCACCTCGGCCAGCGGCTCGACTGCGGTGTCGGCCTTGGGATCGATGTTCACCCGCACCTCGGGGAACGTGCCCAAGATGTCCTCGAGCAGGGGCACGCGGCCGCTCCCCCCGACCACGGCGGCTGCCACCTCGGACCACGGCAGGTCGACGATCGCGCCGGTCCGGTCGGTCACGCGGTCGAGACGGTCGTCGTGGAAGGCGACGAGGCTGCCGTCGGCGGTGACGTGCACGTCGGTCTCGACGTAGCGGTAGCCGAGGCCGACGGCGTGCTCGAACGCCGCCATCGTGTTCTCCGGCCAGTCGCCGGCACCGCCACGGTGGGCGAACGCGGCGGGCCCGGGGTGGTCGAGGAAGGGCCAGGGTGAAGGGGGCATCGGGCGGCGAACCTACCGCTGCTGCCCCTGCCCCTGCCCCTGCGCCTCCGGCTCGTCGCTCGTCGGCTCCTGCTCCGTCGGCTCCCGGTGGTGGGCCGGTTCCACTCGCGCGGGCTGCCCGTGCTCGCTCCCGCCGAGCCCGAAGCGCTCGAGCAGCTTCGTCATCTCGAGCAGGTCGGTGACCGCCCGGCTGGGCCGCAGGAGGACCAGGCGTGCCCCGCCCTCCCGCATGAGGCGCTGCGCCCGCAGCAGCGCCGCGAGCCCGCTCGAGCCCATGAACGTCACCTGCGACAGGTCCATCTCGAGCAGGTGGACGCCCGCTCCGCGGGCTGCGTCGAGCACCGCGTCGAAGCTGGGGTTGGTGGCGATGTCGATCTCGCCCCTCACCCGGACCTCTGTGGTCGGGCCGAGCGTGACGACGTCGACGTCGCCGACACCGGGGCTGACGCCGTCGTCCATCGGCCCGGCCGCCTCGATGAGGTCGGCGGCGTCCTCTCGGCCGGCGTCCCCACGGTCGACGTCCCCCGGGTCCGGGTCCCCCGGACCGACGGCGACCCCTTCGTCGCCTGCCCGCTCGCCGCCCCCCATCGCCCGCATCATCACACGGCCCCCTCCGGGGGCCGCGGATGCCGACGGGCGGCCCCTCAGGCGATCTTCGTCTCGTGGCCCTCCCAGTAGCGGTCCCGCAGCAGGCGCTTGTACAGCTTGCCCGTCGGGTGGCGGGGCAGCTCGTCCTGGAAGTCCACGGATCGGGGGCACTTGTAGTCGGCGAGCTGCTCCTTGCAGAACGCCAGCAGCTCCCGCTCGAGCCCGGGTCCGGCAGCCGCCATGTCCACCGGCTGCACCACGGCCTTGACCTCCTCGCCGAAGTCGTCGTTGGGGACGCCGATCACAGCCACGTCCATCACCGCCGGGTGCATCGTGAGGACGTTCTCGGCCTCCTGCGGGTAGATGTTCACGCCGCCCGAGATGATCATGTACGCCTTGCGGTCGGTGAGGTACAGGAAGCCGTCCTCGTCGACGTAGCCGATGTCGCCCAGGGTGCTCCACCCCCGCTCGTCGCGCGACGACGCCGTCTTCTCGGGGTCGTTGTGGTACTCGAACTGCCCACCGTTGCCGAAGTAGATCGTGCCCGGCTCACCGGGAGGACGCTCCTGGCCCTCGTCGTCGACGATGTGCAGCTCGCCGACGAGCGGCCTGCCGACGGACCCCTTGTGCTCCAGCCACTCCTCGCTCGTGATGGCGCAGAAGCCGTTGCCCTCGGTGCCCGCGTAGTACTCGAAGATCTTCGGCCCCCACCACTCGATCATCTGCTCCTTCACCGGCACGGGGCACGGCGCGGCGGCGTGGATGCAGACCTCGAGGGACGACGTGTCGTGGCGCGCCCGCTCGGCCTCGTCGAGCTTGAGCATCCGCACGAACATCGTGGGGACGACCTGGGTGTGGGTGACCCGGTGCTCGCCGATCAGGCGGAGGTACTCGACCGGGTCGAAGCGCTCCATGGCGATGACCGTCGCCCCGAGGCGGAGGACCGCCATGCAGAACCGCAGCGGGGCTGCGTGGTACATCGGCGCCGGCGACAGGTAGACGGTGTCGGCCGTGAAGCCGTACAGCAGCTGCCCCAGGGCGGTCACCGACGACGGCGTGCCGATCGGCCCCTCGGGCAGGGGGACCTTCACACCCTTCGGGCGCCCGGTGGTGCCGGAGCTGTAGAGCATGTCGGCCCCCTCGGACTCGTCGTCGATCGGGGTCGTCGGGTGGGCGGCCACGGCGTCCTCGTAGGGCTCGAAGCCCTCGATCACGCCGTCGATCATGAGCCGGACCTCGACCCCGGGCATCTCGTCGACCAGCGCCTCGGCCACGTCCCGCTTGTACGCCGAGGTGATGAAGACCTTGGCTCCGCAGTCACCCACGATGTAGCTGGCCTCGGCCGCCGTGAGCCGCGAGCTGATCGCCGTGTAGTACAGGCCGGAGCGCTGCGCCGCCCAGCAGATCTCGAAGAAGCGGGGGTGGTTCTCGAGCATGAAGGCGATGCTGTCCCCCCTCCGCAGCCCGGCGGCTCGCAGGAGGTTGGCCAGCTGGTTCGACCGCTCGTCGAGCTGGCGATAGGTGACGACCTCACCGGAGCCGGCCATGAGGTACGCGGTCTTGTCCGGGATCGTCCTGGCGTGCTCACCGGGGTACATGGCGCCGAACGTAGCGCGGCCGGTCTGACGGCGACCGGGGAGCCCCCCGGCCCCGGCCCGGCCAGCGGGCCCGTCGCTAGCGTTGACGGCATGGGGCCGACGGACCGCTTCTCGGCCATCGTGCAGGGGCCGGAGGAGGCACTGCGCCTCGACGAGGCGTGCCTGCTCGTCGCGGCGCACGCCGACCCGGCCGTCGACCTGCCCGCTGCGCTGGACCGCCTCGACGACCTGGCAGCAGGCGTGGCCGAGCCGAGCGTCGACGGCATCTCCCGGCACCTCTTCGGGGAGCTGGGCTTCCGCGGCGCGGACCACGACTACGACGACCCTCGGAACTCCTTCCTGCAGGTCGTCCTCGAACGGCGCACGGGGATCCCGATCACCCTCGTGATCGTCCTCGTCGAGGTGGGCCGCCGCCTCGGCGTCCCCATCGGCTGCGTCTCGATGCCCGGTCACTTCCTCGCCCGGGACGAGCTCGATCCCGACGTCTTCGTCGATGCCTTCGCGCGTGGGGCCCGCCTCGACGCTGCCGGCGCACAGGCCCGCTTCCACCAGGTGCACGGCCCGGCGGCGCCGTTCGAGCCCGCCTTCCTCGAGCCCGTCGGCCCACGGGCGACCCTCGTCCGGGTCCTCGCCAACCTCGAGCGGATCTACACCGGCACCGGCGACCGACCGGCGCTTCGGTGGGTGCTCGAGCTGCGGGCCCGGATGCCGGGCGCAGGCGTCGGGGAGCGGCGCCGCCTCGCTGCGCTGCTGGCCAGCGGCGGCGAGCTGGTGGAGGCGGCGACGCTGCTGGAGGGGGTGGCGACCGAGGTCGGAGGGGCCGAGGCCGAAGCCGCGCTGGCGGCCGCCCACCGCCTCCGCGCGACGCTCAACTAGGGCCCGGCTCGCCGCTGCGGGCGGATCGGCGTCGTCCGGACGTGCCTGGGTAGGGCTGCCGCATGTCGATCGAGGTGGTCCGGTCCGAGGAGGAGCTGCGCACCGGTGTGCGCCGCACGGCGAGGGAGCGCGTGGTCGTCCGCACCAGGGTGGTGACCGAGGACGTCACCATGACCTTCCAGGTCCGCAAGCACGTGATCGACATCGAGCAGGAGCCGCTCGACGAGGCGATCGCCGCAGCCGAGGGCCTCACCCTCGAACGGGGCCCCGAGTCGCTCGAGGTGGTGCTCTGGGAGGAGCGGCCAACGGTGACGATGGAGCTCGTGCCCGTCGAGCGGATCCGGATCACCCGGGAGGTCGAGCGGCGCACCGAGGAGGTGCAGGCGAGGCTGGCCAGGGAGCAGGTCGAGATCACGACGGGTGCCCTCGGCCCGCAGGTGACCGGCGACCAGGCCACGGGCCAGGAGGCGACCGGCGACCAGGTCGCGGGCGGCGGGGTCGCGAGCGGTGAGCCCACCGGCGGCCGGGTCGTGGGCGGGGGTGCCGCAGGCACGTCCTGACGCCGGGCGGCCCCCGCCGCGGTGGGTCGTGGGGTCGGAGGAGTCGGTAGGGTCGGTCACCACGTCCGCACCCTGGGGGTACGCATGGCCGTCGTCGAGTCGAGCACCACCGGAGCCAGCATCCCGTCGGGCGACGAGCAGCTCGTCGCCGAGCGCCTCGACCAGCTCCTCGTCGAGCACGATCCGAAGGGCGACGTCGTCGCCTTCCTCGGCGCCCAGTTCGACGCCGGCCTCGCCTGGGTCCACTTCCCCGAGGGGGAGGGTGGCCTGGGGCTCAACCCCAAGGCGCAGAAGCTCGTGATGGAGCGCATCGCCGCCGCCGGAGGTCCGAACCCCTACTACCGGAACCCGATCGGGTACGGCATGGGGGCGCCGACCGTCGTCGCCCACGGCAGCGACGCCCAGAAGGCGCGCTACCTCCGCCCGCTGTTCACGGGGGAGGAGGTCTGGTGCCAGCTCTTCAGCGAGCCGGGCGCCGGGTCCGACGTGGCAAGCCTGTCGTCCCGGGCCGTGCGCGACGGGGACGAGTGGGTGGTCAACGGCCAGAAGGTGTGGACCACGCTGGCCCACGTCTCTCGGTGGGGGATGCTCGTCGCCCGCACCGACCCGGACCAGCCCAAGCACAAGGGGCTCACCTACTTCGTCGTCGACATGCACGCACCGGGCGTCGAGGTCAGGCCGCTCCGCCAGATCACCGGTGACGCGGAGTTCAACGAGGTGTACTTCACCGACGTCCGGATCCCCGACGCCGAGCGCCTCGGCGACGTGGGCGACGGCTGGCGGGTGTCGATCACCACGCTGATGAACGAGCGGGTCTCGATCGGCGGCGCCGTCGCACCGAAGGGCTCGGGCCCGATCGCCGAGGCGGTCCGGCTCTGGCGCCAGCGCACCCCCGACGCCGACCCGGTCGTCGAGGCGGCCCGCAAGGACGAGCTCGTGCGGCTGTGGATCCGGGCCGAGGCGAACCGCCTGACCAACCTGCGGGCCTCGCAGAACCGCCGGCTGGGGACCCCGGGGCCCGAGGGCTCCACCGGCAAGCTCGCGTTCGCGGAGACGAACCTCCGGATCTACGAGTTCTGCATGGAGCTCATGGGCGCCGACGCCATGCTCTACGGCAGCTACGAGATGAACGCGCCCCGTTCGGCCATGGAGTCGCGCAGCCTCCAGCAGGCGTTCCTGCGGTCCCGGGCCAACTCGATCGAGGGCGGCACGTCGGAGATCATGCGCAACATCCTCGGCGAGCGCGTCCTCGGCCTCCCCGGCGACGTGCGCACCGACAAGGACCGGCCCTGGGCGGAGGTCCCCCGCTCGTAGCTCGCGGCAGCCGACCCCCGGCTGCCGGCCGGCCAGGCGGCACCGTCGCCGCCTGCCGGGCTCGCCTACCGTCGTCGCGTGGCCATCGGGAGCGGAGGACTGGTGGAGCTCGACGCCGTCGAGGTGGCAGGCCACCAGGCCGGCGGCCTCGGCCACGACGGCCACCCCATGCGGGTGATGACGAGGCGGGCGGCCGGCCTGACCGGGGATCCCTGGGACGACGCCGCACGCCGGGAGGTGGCCGCCTACTTCGACGCGCTGGCGCCGGAGTGGCACACCCGGATCTCGCCCGAGCGCACCGCCATCGTCGTCGACGCGCTCACGCGAGGCCGCCTGCCGAGCGGGGGCCTCGCCCTCGAGGTCGGGAGCGGCATCGGCGCCTACTCGACGCTGCTGCTCGAGCGCTTCGACGACGTGCTGTCGCTCGAGATCGCCGTCGAGATGCTCCGACTCGCCCCGGCCGGCCCGGCCCACCGGGTCCTGGCCGACGCCGCCCAGCTGCCGGTGGTGGACGGTGCTGCAGACGCCGTCGTGCTCGTCAACGCCTTCCTCTTCCCGGCCGAGGTCGACCGGGTGCTCGGACCGGCGGGCCGGGTGGTGTGGGTGAACAGCAGCGGCGACCAGACCCCCATCCACCTGCGCTCGTCCGAGGTCGCAGCGGCCCTTCCCGGACCCTGGTGCGGTGCCGCCGGCCGTGCGGGAGCCGGGACGTGGTGCGTGCTGCACCGGGAGGGTGCCTGACCACGTGTGAGGTGCCGCGTGGCCCTGGCCCGTGGCGGGGGCGTCGGTGGCGGGGGATGCACCGCGCCCGCTCCCACCGCCCACCGTCGGCCGTCAGGCGACGGGCGCCCGCTCCGCGTGGAGGTGGCCGGTCTCGTTGAGGCTGACGAGCGTCCGGTGGCCACGGCTCGAGCAGGCGAAGCGGCTGACGCTCGTGTAGGTGGGCTCGAAGAACAGCGCAGCCTCGAGTCCGAGCACGTGCGAGGCGTAGGCGTTGATGACGCCCCCGTGGCACACCACCGCCACCCGCCTGCCCGGGTTCGCCTCGACGATGCGCTCCACGGCGATGGTGACGATCTCCTTGAACGCCTCGGGGTCGACCTCACCGTGGTGCTCGCCGCGCATGATCTCCTCGTAGCGGGGGTCGTTCGTCGCCTTGAGCTCCTCGATCGGCACGTAGAAGTGCGAGTCGCGGTCGAACTCCGCCACCTCCTCGTCGACGACGGGTTCGACCCCGATCGCGGCCGCGAGGGGAGCGGCCGTCTCGAGGGCTCGACGCATGGGGCTCACGTAGACGGCGTCGATGCCCTCGGGCGCCAGCCACCGCGCGAGGCGAGCCGCCTGGTCGCGGCCCGTGGCGTCGAGCTCCGGATCGGCGGGGGACCCGTCGGTCGTCTCGCGGCGGACGGGCAGGCCGTGGCGGATGAGGAGGAGGTCCACCGGCGGAGCATACGGTCGGGGGCGCAGGGGACCGGCGGTCGGCGGAGGAACGGCGGCCTCCTACCGGGGTGCGCCGACGTACCCTCGGCACGTGGCCCCCCGCACGAAGATCGTCGCGACGATCGGTCCCGCCTCCCAGTCGTCCGAGGTCCTCGAGAGCCTGATGCTGGCGGGGATGGACGTCGCCCGCATCGGCCTCGCCCACGGCACCGTCGAGGAGCACGTCGATCGCATCGCCCGGATCCGGGCGGCTGCAGCCGCCACCGGTCGCACCGTCGGGATCCTCGCCGACCTGCCGGGACCCAAGGTGCGGGCCGGCGCCTTCGCCGACGGGGGGGTCTTCCTCCTCGAGGGGGAGCGGCTGGCACTGGCGCCCGGGGGGGAGGGCGCGAGGAGCGACGAGCGGCGCATCGAGATCGACGTGCCGACCATCCTCTCCGACCTCCACCCCGGCGACCCGGTGATCCTCGGCGACGGCGGCGTCCGCCTCCTGGTCGACGAGGTGCACGAGAGCGCGGTGTGGGTCACCGTCGAGTCCGGGGGTCGGCTCCAGGGTCGTCCCGGGGTCACCCTCCCCGCCGGCCGCAACGGCCCGAGGGCGCCGACGGCCCACGACCTCGAGCTGCTCCAGGCCATGGTCGACGTCGACATCGACATGGTCGCGGTGTCGTTCGTGACCTCGGCGTCCGACATCACCGCCGTGCGCGACGCAGCAGGGCCCGACGGGCCCATGCTCGTGGCCAAGATCGAGACGGCAGAGGCGGTGGCCGACCTCGACAACATCATCGCCGAGGCCGACGCCGTGATGGTGGCCCGGGGGGACCTCGGCGTGCGCCTCGCCGCAGAGGACGTGCCCCACCACCAGAAGCGCATCATCAAGCGCTCGGTGGCCTACGGCCGCCCGGTCATCACCGCCACCCAGATGCTCGAGTCGATGACGACCTCACCGAGCCCGACCCGGGCCGAGGTGTCCGACGTGGCCAACGCCGTCTTCGACGGGACCAGCGCGGTGATGCTGTCCGGAGAGACCGCCATCGGCCACGACCCCGTCAACGTCGTGCGGACCATGGCCCGCATCACCGAGCGGGCCGAGGTCGAGGCCGACTGGGTGTCGTGGGGCAGGGACCTCGGTCGCCTCCAGACAGCCAGCTCCGCCGGGGTGCCGGTGCCGGTCCGGGTCACCGCAGCGATCTCCGCCGCCGCCTGGCGGGCGGTCCAGGACGTCGACGCGTCGGCCATCATCTGCGCCACCCGCTCCGGCGCAACCGCCCGGGCCATCGCCCGCTTCCGCCCCCACGTGCCGATCTTCGCCGTGTCCCCCCTCGAGCGCACGGCTCGCCAGCTCTCCCTCTCGTGGGGCGTCACCCCCCTCGCCAGCGCCGAGTACACCTCGACCGACGAGATCGTCTGGTACGCCGTCGAGAGCGCGGTGCAGCAGGGGCTGGTGAAGTCGGGCGACGTGGTGGCGGTGCTGGCCGGCTCGCCCGAGGACCCCGAGCCGGTGACCGACTCCCTCCGCCTCGTCCGGGTGCGCTGAGCCTTGGGGGCGGTCCCAGGTCTGGTCGCGCCCCTGCACGTCGTGGCCAGGGGCCAGGGCGAGCCGCCCCCTCCGGTCGTGCTGGTGCACGGCTCGATGGATCGCAGCGCCGGGTTCGCCCGCGTGATGGCCGGCCTCCCGGGGCGCCACGTCATGCGCTACGACCGGCGCGGCTACGGCCGGTCGCGCCTCGCAGGGCCGCCCGTGGGCGTCGACGGCCACGTGGACGACCTGCTGGCGCTGGTCCACGAGCAGGCCGGCGGTCGGGCCGCCGTCGTCGGGCACAGCTACGGCGGCGTCGTCGCCCTGGCAGCGGCCGACCGCAGCCCGAGTGCCGTGGTCGCGGTGGGGGCCTTCGAGGCACCGCTGCCGTGGCTCCCGTGGTGGCCCTCGACCAGCGCAGGCGCGGCCGGGATCGCAGCCGCTTCGGCGGGGGACGGCGACCCCGGCGACGCAGCGGACGCCTTCCTGCGCCGCATGCTCGGTGAGCAGCGCTGGATGGAGCTCCCGCCGAAGACGAGGCGGGAGCGACGCCTCGAAGGACCGGCCCTGGTCGCCGAGCTCGGGTCCCTCCACGCCGGCGCCCCTCCGTTCGACCTCGACGACCTCCCGGTCCCGGTGCTGGCGGGCCACGGCACCCGCTCGGGGGAGCACCAGCTGCGGGCGGCTCAGCACCTCTCCTGGGTGGCCGGGACGACCCCGTTCGTGATCGACGGCGCCCAGCACGGGGCCCACCTCAGCCATCCGGCGGCGTTCGCCGCCTTCGCCGAGGCGGCCGCCGCCATGGCGCCCCCCATGCCCTCGGGCGCCCCCCGGGCCGTCGACGGCGCCGGCGGCGGGTCGGGGAGGGGCGGGCGGTGACCGACGACCCACGCCCGCCGGCCGGCAGCGGCACGCACGGCGCCGGGCCGGACGAGACGTACACGCACGGGCACCAGGAGCCCGTGCTGCGCTCCCACCGCTGGCGGACGGCCGAGAACTCCGCCGCCTACCTGTTGGACCGGCTGCGACCCGGCATGGACCTCCTCGACGTCGGGTGCGGACCCGGCACCCTGACCGCCGACCTGGCCCGCCGGACGGCACCTGGCCGGACCGTCGGCATCGACGTCGCGCCGGGCGCGATCGCCGCCGCCCGCGAGCACGCCGAGGCGAGCGGGGTGGCGGTCGAGCTCCTGGTCGCCGACCTCAGGAGCGCCGACCTCGAGCGCGGCTCGTTCGACGTCGTGCACGCCCACCAGGTCCTCCAGCACCTCCGGGAACCCGTCGACGCCCTCGCCGGCATGGCGGCCCTGGCCCGGCCCGGCGGTGGGATCGTGGCGGTGCGCGACGCCGACTACCCCGCCATGGTCTGGGCCCCCAACGACGAGCGCCTCGACCGGTGGCGCAGCGCGTACCTGTCGGTCACGCAGGCCAACGGTGCGGCAGCCGACGCAGGCCGGCACCTCCTCCGCTGGGCCCTGGACGCAGGGTTGCGGGAGGTGACCTACACCACCTCGACGTGGACCTTCGCCACCCCGGACGAGCGGGCGTGGTGGGCCGGGCTGTGGGCCGACAGGACCGAGGCGTCGGACTTCGCCGAGCAGGCCGTGGCGTACGGCGTGGCGACCCCCGACGAGCTGTCCGACCTGGCGGCGGGCTGGCGGGCGTGGGCGGAGGACGACGGGGCGACGTTCACCGTCGTCCACGGCGAGCTCGTCGCGCTCGTCTAGGTGGGGCGGTCGGCACACCTCGGAGGGTGGTGTCCGTCCATTCCTGCGCGCCCGGGATTAGGGTCCCCAGCGGGGCGATCGGGCGGCCCGCAGGACGTGGTCGACGCCGGGGCGTCGCCATGGCAGACCGTCGCCACGATCAACAGAAGGGGAGTGCCACATGGACACCAACACCGGTCGGAGGCCGCGAGGCCGTCGGCTGCTCGCTGGGCTGGCGGCGCTGACGCTGCTGACTGCAGCGGCCTGCACCGAGGACGACTCCGACGACGTCGCCAGCGACGCCGGCACCGAGGGCGAGGGCGGCGCCGGGGGGGAGGGCGACGGCGAGGTCAGGATCTCCGGGCCCGAGACCGGCGCCGAGGCCGACGGCTTCCAGGCCGCCCTCGACGTGTTCAGCGAGGAGTCCGGCGTGACGGCCGAGTACCAGGGCTCGCGCGACTTCGAGACCCAGGTGCGGGTCGCAGCCGAGGGCGGAGACCTCCCCGACATCGGCGTGATCCCCCAGCCGGGCCTGGTCAACGACCTCGAGTCGTCGATCACGCCGGTGCCGCAGGCGATCATCGACGAGCACGCCGACAGCTTCGACCCCACCCTCTTCGAGCTCGTCACCAACGAGGGCGGCGACGTCCTCGGCGTGCCGAACAAGGGCGACGTCAAGAGCCTCGTCTGGTACAGCCCGTCGGTCTTCCAGGAGAACGGCTACGAGATCCCCGAGACCTTCGACGACCTCATGGCCCTGGCGGACACCATGAAGGCCGACGGCATCACGCCGTGGTGCATCGGGATCGAGTCGGGTGACGCCACCGGGTGGACGCTGACCGACTGGATGGAGGACCTGATGCTGCGGGTCCACGGGCCCGAGGTCTACGACCAGTGGGTCAACCACGAGATCCCCTTCAACGACCCGCAGGTGAAGGAGGTCGCCGAGATGGTGGAGGAGATCTGGTTCACCGAGGGCAACGTCCTCAACGGCCGCCAGAGCATCGCCTCCACCGGCTTCGCCGCAGCGGGCCTGCCCGTGCTCGACGGCGACTGCGGCATGCACCGCCAGGCGAACTTCTACGCCGCCAACTTCTCGGACGCGAACCCCGACATCGAGTTCGGTCCCGAGGGCGACGTCGACGCCTTCTACCTCCCGACGATCAGCGACGAGTTCGGCCAGGTCACGCTCGTCGGCGGCACCTACATCGTCGCCTTCAACGACGACCCGAGCACCCTCGAGGCGATGGAGTTCCTGACGAGCGCGGCGTACGCCGACGCCCGCATCGAGGCCGACTTCGGAGGGTTCATCTCGCCGAACCAGGACCACGACACGAGCCTCTACTCCTCGGAGCTCGACCGGACCCTCGCCGAGATCCTCGTCGAGGCCGACCCCGCCCGCTTCGACGGCTCCGACCAGATGCCGAGCGAGGTCGGGTCCGGGTCGTTCTGGTCCGAGGGCACCGACTGGGTACTCGGCACCAACAGCATCGACGACTTCCTCGACGCGGTCGAGGCGTCCTGGCCGAGCTGACCGGTCCGCACGTGCGGTGACGCGAGTGGGGACCGGCCCAGGGCAGGGCCGGTCCCACTGGATCTGAGGGGGGACAGGTTTGGGAACTCTGGTGACCACCGTCATCAGCGTCGTCGTCGCCTTGACCATCGTGGTCGGGCTGTTCACCGTGCTCAACATGGCGGCCGACCGGCTGCCGCAGCGGTGGGACGACCGGCTGCGGCCCTGGTTGTTCATGGCCCCGGCGATCATCTTCATGTTCGGGGCCCTGGTCGTGCCGACCATCCGCACGGTGATCCTCTCCTTCAGTGGCGGGAGCCGCGGCGAGGACGGGTTCACGACGGCGAACTGGACGGACCTGCTCGGCGACGACGCGGTGATCAGCTTCGACCGCGTCGGCGACGTCTTGACCAGCAGGCTGTTCCTCCTCGGCGTCGTGCTGGTCGTCCTGGCACTCGTGGCGGCCAGGCGTGCCGCCGGCGAGCCCGACCCCGGCGCCAAGCGGGCGCTCGACCTCGGCAGCCCCGTCGCCTCGGTCGCGCTCTACGCCGCCGGGTTCGCCGTGCTCATGGCCGTCTTCTCGACGCTGCGAGGGGTGATCTGGAACAACCTCTGGTGGGTCGTCGTGGTGGCCGGCCTCTCGACCGCCATCGGGCTCGCGCTCGCCGTGCTGGCCGACCGGTCCAAGCGCGAGACGCTCGCCAAGTCGCTCATCTTCATGCCGATGGCCATCTCGCTGGTGGGCGCAGCGATCATCTGGAAGTACATCTACGACGCGCCGGGCGCCGGTCAGGCCGAAGGCCTCCTGAACGTCTTGTGGCCGGGTGACCCGATCGACTTCCTCAGGGGCTCGTCGGGCGCCACCGGCTCGATCGCCCCCTGGAACAACTTCTTCATCATGGTGATCATGATCTGGATCCAGGCCGGCTTCGCCATGGTGGTGCTGTCGGCGGCGATCAAGGGCGTGCCCGCCGAGCTGAACGAGGCGGCCCAGGTCGACGGCGCCAACGAGGCGCAGGTCTTCTGGAGGGTCATCCTCCCCCAGGTGATCGGCACGATCGTCGTCGTCATGACCACGCTCACCATCACGGTGCTGAAGGTCTTCGACCTGGTGAAGGCGACGACGGGTGGCGCGGCGGACACCGACGTGCTCGCCAACCGCGTGTACGACGGGCTGCGGAACGGCAACTTCACCAACGCGTCCACCTACGCCGTGATGATCCTCGTGCTCGTCCTGCCGATCGCCTACGTCAACATCCGACGGAACCGCCAGGAGGTCTTCTGATGGCGATCGCCGCACCGCCTCCCGCCGTCGACGTCGACGCCCGGGCAGCCCACCCCGCGAACGAACCGGTCGGCGCCCGGACGCACCGCGTCCTCGGCAGCCTCCCGACCGCCGTCCTCTGGGCCATCGTGCTCATCTGGACGATCCCGACCATCGGCCTGCTCGTGACCTCCGTGCGTCCCGAGGCCGACCAGTTCGGCGCGGGGTGGTGGACCATCGTCACCAACCCGTCGCTGACGGCCGAGCACTACGGCAACGCCCTGTTCGACCCGCCGGGCGGCTCACTGCCGTTCAGCGACGCGTTCCTGAACTCCTTCGCCATCGCCATCCCCGGCACGCTGGTCCCCATCGCCATCGCTGCGGCGGCGGCGTACGCGCTGGCGTGGATGGACTTCAAGGGTCGCCACTGGCTCTTCATCGGGGTGCTGGCGATGATGGCGGTGCCGCTGCAGATGGCGCTGGTCCCCCTCCAGCAGCTCTACACCGGGGGCGCCCACCTGACGATCGCCGGCACGACGTTCATCGTGTTCCCGGACCTCGACCTCAACAACAAGCCGGTCGCCGTGTGGCTGGCGCACACCGCCTTCGGGCTCCCGCTCGCCATCTACCTCCTGCACAACTACATCTCCGGCCTGCCGAGGGACGTGTTCGAGGCGGCCCGCATCGACGGCGCCGGGCACTTCGGGATCTTCTGGCGGATCGTGCTGCCCCTCGCGAAGCCCGCCCTGGCGGCGTTCGCCATCTTCCAGTTCCTCTGGGTCTGGAACGACTACCTGCTGGCGCTCGTCTTCCTCAGCCAGAACCAGGACGCCAGCCCGCTCACCATCCAGCTCGTGAACCTCGTGACCTCGCGCGGGCAGGGGACGGAGCTGCTGCCGGCGGCCGCGTTCATCTCGATCGTCGTGCCGCTCATCATCTTCTTCTCGCTGCAGCGCTACTTCGTCCGGGGCCTGCTGGCCGGATCCGTCAAGGGATAGGGGGCCGCTCGTGGCCGACGTCAAGCTCGAGAACGTCAACAAGGTCTACGAGAACGGCTTCCACGCCGTCCACGACCTGGACCTCGACATCACCGACGGCGAGTTCGTCGTCCTCGTCGGCCCGTCCGGCTGCGGCAAGTCGACGGCGCTGCGGATGGTGGCCGGCCTGGAGTCGATCACCGACGGCAAGCTGATCATCGGCGACCGGGTGGTGAACGACGTGCACCCGAAGGACCGCGACATCGCCTTCGTGTTCCAGAACTACGCCCTGTACCCGCACATGACGGTGCGCCAGAACATCGGCTTCGCCCTCAAGCTCCGCAAGGAGTCGAAGAGCGAGATCGACCGGCGGGTCGAGGAGGCGGCCAGGCTGCTCGAGCTCACCGAGTGGCTCGACCGCAAGCCGGGCCAGCTCTCGGGTGGGCAGCGGCAGCGGGTGGCGATGGGCCGGGCCATCGTCCGGCGGCCGCAGGTGTTCCTCATGGACGAGCCGCTGTCGAACCTCGACGCCAAGCTGCGGGTCCAGATGCGGGCCGAGGTGAACCGGCTCCAGCACGACCTCGGCGTCACCACCCTCTACGTCACCCACGACCAGATCGAGGCGATGACGATGGGCGACCGCGTGGCCGTGATGGACAAGGGGTGGCTCCAGCAGGTGGACACGCCCCAGAACCTCTACGACCACCCCGACAACCTGTTCGTCGCCACGTTCATCGGCTCGCCGCAGATGAACCTCGTGCTCGGCACCCTCGACCTCGGCGGGGCCGAACCCCACGTCGTGGTGGGCGCCCACCGCTTCGACCTCACGCCCGCCGTGCTGGCCGAGCGCCCGGGCCTGCGAGGGTTCGACGGTGCCGACGTCGTGATCGGCATCCGGCCGGAGAGCCTCGAGGACGCAGCGATCGATGCCGGCCGACACCCGTCGACGATCGACGTGATGGTCGAGCTGCGTGAGGGCCTCGGCTCCGAGGTGGTGGCCCACGCCCGGCTCGACGCCCGCACGCCGAAGGTCGAGACCGCGCAGAAGGACCCGGACGCGAGCTTCACCGGGGGCGGCGGTGTCGAGGTGGTCGCCCGCCTCGACCCCAGGACCAACGTCCGGATGGGCAACCTGGCCACGCTGAGCGTCGACGTCGAGCGGCTGCACTTCTTCGACCAGGCCACCGGCCTCGCCATCCGCACCTGACGGCTGCGGCGAGCCGCTGGCGCCCCGCCCTCCTGTGAGCCCGCCGAGGCGGCAGCCACGGACGGCCTTCGTGCTCGGCGGCGCGAGGAACCTCGGCGCCATGCAGGTCGGGATGCTCCAGGCCCTCCTCGGGGCCGGGGTCGTCCCCGACCTCGTCGTCGGCTGCTCCGTCGGCGCCATCAACGGCGCAGCCATCGCCAGGAACCCGACGGTGGCGGGGGCGGCGGCCCTCGAGGAGCTGTGGACGTCGATGTCACGTCGGGACGTGTGGCCCGTGGGGCGTCACCGGGCGCCGGTGCGCCTGTTCCGGCGCGGCTCGTCGGTGCACGGCAACGCCGGGCTGCGGGCGGTGCTCGACCGCCACCTGCCGCCGACGTTCGAAGAGCTGGCCGTGCCCTTCGCCTGCGTGGCCGCCGAGCTGTCGACGGGCGAGGCGCGGTGGTTCGCCTCGGGCCCCCTGCGGGACGCGGTGCTGGCCTCGGCCGCGCTGCCCGGCCTGCTCCCTCCGGTGGAGGTCGACGGGCGGGTGCTGATCGACGGCGCCGCCGTGGACGTGGTGCCCGTGGCCCAGGCCGTGGCCCTCGGCGCCGAACGGCTCTTCGTGCTCCAGATCAAGGACCTCGACGCCCCCGCGCCCCCGCCGACGAGGCCCGTCGAGGTGCTCGTCCGCGCCTTCGCCATCTCACGCAACGCCCGCCTCGTCCACGAGCTGGGCGCGCTGTCGCCGTCGGTGGAGGTGCACGTCCTGCCGGTCGTGGAGTGGCCCCGCCTGCGCTACGACGGGTTCAGCCGGAGCGCCGAGCTGATCGCGTCGGCCCGGGACGCGGCCGCCGGCCACCTCGCCGCCGCGGCGGCCGGTCGAGCGGGCCGGGCCTAGGGTCGCGCCCATGTCGGACTCGAGCCCCGTCCACCTCACCCCGTCGGGGCCACCCGAGACGGTCCTCGACCCGGAGCCGGCCGAGGCCCTCGAGTCCCTCACCGCCGCCCTCGGCCTCTCCGGCGAGCAGCGCCGGAAGGCGGTGTCGGCCGTGGTCGCCAGGCACCCCCGCTTCCTCGACGGGTGGGCCCGCCTCGGCGAGCTGGCACGAGACGACGTCGAGGCCTACGCCTGCTTCCGGGTCGGCTACCACCGGGGCCTCGACCGCCTCCGGCAGTCGGGGTGGCGGGGGTCGGGCTACGTCCGCTGGGAGCACGAGACGAACCGCGGGTTCCTCCGCTCGCTGCAGGGCCTCCAGGCCAAGGCCGCTGCGATCGGCGAGGACGACGAGGCCGAGCGCACCTCGCTGTTCCTCACCCAGCTCGATCCCGGTCTCGCCGGCGGCGGTCGGTGACCACTCCGACGCACCGCGAACGGCGCAGGGGGGCGTCAGGCCGGCCGTGCTCCGGGACACCGACGGCCTGGCCGAGCCCACCGGCACCTGCGCTGGCGCCGGCGCAGCGACGGACAGCGCCACAATGGGTGCATGACCGAGCCTGCGCCACTCCCCGAGGTCGACGTCGCCGCACTCGCGGGCGCACCTGCTGACGCCTTCGTCCTCGACGTCCGCCAGCCGGAGGAGTACGAGGCCGGCCACGTGCCGGGCGCCGTCCTCCTCCCGCTCGACCAGCTCGGGGCCAGGCTCGACGAGGTCCCGAAGGACGAGCACCTCTACGTGATCTGCAAGTCCGGTGGACGAAGTGCCGCTGCGGTGGAAGCGCTCACCGGCGCCGGGTACGACGCGACCAACGTGGCCGGGGGCACCATGGCCTGGATCGAGGCGGGCCATCCCACCGTGTCGGGTGCCGAGGTGGGCCACCGGTGAACCTGCCGGCGGGCACGAACCTCGTCACCACCGCCGCCCAGCTCGACGACGTCGTCGACGAGCTGCTCGACGAGCCCGCGTACGCCCTCGACACCGAGTTCCACCGCGAGCGCAGCTACTACGCCAACGTCGCGCTCCTGCAGCTCGCCTGGCCGGGCCGGTGCGCGCTCATCGACCCGCTCGCCGTCGACCTGGAGCCGTTCGGTGAGGTCCTCGAGGGGCCGGGGCTCGCCGTGCTGCACGCCTCGACCCAGGACCTCGAGGTGCTCCTGCGGGCGTGCGGGGTCGTCCCGCGCCGGCTGTTCGACACCCAGCTCGCAGCCGGGTTCCTGGGCTTCTCCACGCCGTCGCTGTCCTCCCTCGTCGAGCGGGTGCTCGACGTCCACCTCCCGAAGGCGAGCCGCCTCACCGACTGGCTGCGGCGCCCGCTGAGCGACGACCAGCTCACCTACGCCGCCGCCGACGTGCTCCACCTCCTGGACCTCACCGACGCCCTCGTGAAGGAGCTCGACGGCACCGGCCGGCTGGTCTGGGCGGAGGAGGAGTGCGAGCTGCTCAGGACCCGCGGCTGGGGTCCGCCCGACCCCGACAACGCCTGGCTGCGCATCAAGGAGGCCCGCACCCTGCGAGGCCGGAGCCGGGGCGTCGCCCAGACCGTCGCCGCCTGGCGGGAGCGCCGAGCCGCCGAGCTCGACCAGCCGGTGCGCTTCATCCTCTCGGACCTCGCGATCGTCGGCATCGCCGGCAAGCCGCCGAAGGACCTCGAGGCGCTGCGGGCCGTCCGAGGGCTCGACGAGCGCAACGCTCGCGGCACCGTCGGTGCGTCGTTGCTGGCGGCGGTCGAGGAGGGCCGTTCGCTGCCCGACGACGCCATCCGCCTGCCCAAGCGGGAGGAGGTGGACCGCGACCTCAGGGCGGCGGTGGCCCTCGTGTCCGCCTGGGTCACCCAGGTCAGCCGCCTGCTGCGGATCGACCCCTCCCTGCTCGCCACCCGCACCGACCTCGCCACCTTCCTGTCGAAGGACCCCGACGCCCGCCTGGCCTCCGGTTGGCGCAAGGACCTGCTCGGTGACGCCATCGAGGAGCTCGTCGGCGGCACCTACGCACTCGCCTTCGACGGCGCCGGGGGCCTGGCCCTGGAGCGCCGCTCGGGCGAGACGGTCACGATCGACCTCCCGGTCCCAGCCGCTCCCTGGACCTCGGGAGGCTGACCCCGACCCAGCCGGCGGGCCCACCGATCCGCGTCCACGAGGTCCTTGTCAACGAGATCCGTGGCGGGGGCGTCTGTACGGGTGATGATGCCGACGATGGCTCTCCCGGACGTGCCGACGCCGGCGCACGCCGACGAGCTCGTCGCCGCCCTGCACCGTGAGCAGTACGGGGCCCTGGTCAGGTTGGCCGGGCTGCTGCTGCACGACCGGGGGGCCAGCGAGGAGGTGGTGCAGGACGCCTTCGTCCAGCTGCACCTGCGGTGGCGCAGGCTGCGCGACCCGGAGAAGGCCGCCGCCTGGTTGCGCAGCGCGGTGCTGAACGGTGCTCGCTCGCGCCTGCGCCACCTCGAGGTCGGGCGCCGCCATGCGTCGCGCACGTCGCCGGTCGGAGGGCACGAGTCGGCCGAGGACGTGGCGCTGGCCAGGGGCTCGCACCAGGGGGTGGTCGCTGCGCTGCAGGCCCTCCCCCCACGCCAGCGGGAAGCCGTGGTCCTCCGCTACTACCTCGACCTGTCGGAGGCCGAGATGGCGACCGCCATGGGCGTGTCGGCCGGCTCCGTCAAGACCCACCTCCACCGCGGCCTCGCCGCCCTCCACACCCGCATCGAGAGCCGAGAGGCCGAGGGGAACACATGAGCGCCGACGACGACCTCCGACACGCGCTGCGGGCCGAGGCCGAGCACTACGACCCGGCCGACGACGGCTGGGCCGGCATCAGTGCAGGGGTGCGGGTGGCCCAGCGGCGGCGCCGGATCCAGGCTGGCGTGCTCGGCGGCCTCGCGATGTCAGGCCTCGCGCTCGCCATCGGCCTGACCGCCGGCGGCGGGAGCACCGACGTCGACGCCGGGCGTGAGCTGGTCCCTGCGGGCACCACGCAGGAGGAGGCCGAGGTGGCCCCACCTGCGACCGAGGCGCCGGCCACCACGCCACCGGCGACGGCGCCCGTCGCCGGCGGGGCGCCGGCCACCACGGCACCGCAGCCCCCTGCGCCGGCACCGGCGCCGGCAGGCCCGTTCCCCGGGATCTGGCCCTTCTCGACGCAGGAGGCGGTCGACGGCCACGGCGACGGCAACGGTCCGACCTTCGATGTCACCGACGCGGCCGTCACCGCCGAAGCCTTCGCCCGGGACTACATCGGCATGCTCGACCCGGTCGTCGGCGACGCGGAACCGGCGGGGGACGGGGAGGTCACGGTCGACCTGCGCCAGCGGGGTGAGGACGGCAGGCCGCTCGGCGCCGCCGGTCCGGTGACCGTCGTCACCCTCCGCTCGTTCGCGTCCCCGGACGGCCCCGTGTGGTCGGCGGTGGGTGCGAGGTCGGCGAACGTCGTCGTCGACGAGCCGGCGGCGGGCGCCCAGATCGCCTCACCGCTGACGGTGCGCGGTCGAGCCACCGGCTACGAGGGCACCGTGGCGGCCGAGGTCCGCGAGGACGGCATGGCAGCAGGACAGCACCTCGGCCAGGAGGTGGGCATCGCCGGCACCGGCGGCGAGCTGGGGCCCCTGGCGCTCGCGGTCCCCTTCGACCGGCCCGCCGGCGGCGCCGGCGCCCTGCTCGTCACCACCGACACCGGGCGCGACGGCGTCGGGGTCTGGGAGGCGACCGTGGTCAAGGTGGTCTTCGACGAGGCCGCTGCGGGTCCGGGCCCCGGTCCTGGGAGGACGGACTGCCGGGTGTCGCCGCCCGCCGGCGAGCCGACGGCGGCGCAGATGGACGTCACCGCGTTCTTCGTCTGCGACGCCGCCGTGCAGGCAGGTGACGGCGTGGACGCTGCCCTCGTCCCCGTCGTGCGCCGGGTTCCCCGGGACGCCGGCGTCCTCCGGGCCACCCTGCGTGCCTTCCTGGCCGGGACCTCGGCAGAGGACGACGAGCGCGGCGTGAGCGCCTTCACCTCCTCCTCCTCCTCGGATCAGTCCGGCACCGAGGTCCGGGTGTCGATCACGGACGGCACCGCCGTCGTCGACTTCGACGCCTCCCTGACCGTGACCGCCGACGCTGCGTCGACGTCAGCGGGGTCCGAGCTCTTCCAGGGAGCCCTCAACCGCACCGTGCTCCAGTTCGCCACGGTCGAGCGCGTCGAGTACCGCCTCGGTGGCAGCTGTGACGCCTTCTGGGAGTGGCAGCAGGCGGGCGGCTGCCGGCCCGTGACGAGGGACGACCTGTAGCGGCGACGTCAGGCGGGGCGCAGCAGGAGCGCCGTGTCGGGCTCGATCGTGGCGGGCGCCTCGGCCCCCGACTCCGAGCCGTCCCGGTCGCTCGCCACCTCGACCGACCAGTCGCCCTCGACCCCGAGGTCGGCCACGTCGTCGCTGAAGCTGACCGCCACCACCCGCTGGTCGTCGTCCAGCGCCCGCCGCCAGGCGAGGGTGCCAGGTGCCGAGGGCAGCAGCTCGAGGGTCCCGAGCCTGAGGGCGGGGGAGCCGCGGCGGGCGGCGAGCGCACGGCGGTAGAGGTGGAGCACCGAGGCGGGGTCGTCCTGCTGCACCGCTGCGCTGCGGATGCCGGCGTCGGGCGGGAACGGGAGCCAGGGGTCGGGGCCCCACCCGTGGCCCGGGTCCGCCGTCCACGGGATCGGCGCGCGGCAGCCGTCCCGACCGCCGGGGTCGACGGCCGAGCCGCCAGGGATCACGGCGTCCTCGAGACCGAGCTCCTCGCCTGCGTACACGAACGGGGTGCCCCTGAGCGTGAGGAGGAGCAGGGTGGCGGCTCGCGCCCTCGCCTCGGTGCCGTACCGGGTCCGGTGGCGGGCGTTGTCGTGGTTGGAGAGCACCCAGGTGGGCCAGCCCCCGACGGGGTCGACGTGGGCCGCCACCTCCTCGATGCGCCGGCGCCAGGCATCGGCTCGCCACCGGGTGTAGAGCGGCGGGAAGTTGAACGAGAGGTGGAGCTCGTCCCCGCTGCCGTAGTACTCGGCCACCTTGGCGGTGTCGAGGAGGTAGACCTCGCCCACCACCATCCGATCGCCCGGGTAGGAGTCGAACAGCGAGCGCAGGTCTCTGAGCAGCTCGTGGGTCCGGGGGTGGTCGTTCGTCGTGGCGTGGGGGAGGGCGGCCTGCTCCGGCGGGTCGTCCCGGAGCTCGGGGTCCTTGCCGATCGCATGGATCACGTCGGCCCGGATCCCGTCGACGCCCCGGTCGAGCCAGAAGCGGAGCACGTCGTGCATGGCGTCGACCACGGCCGGCTCGTCCCAGCTGAGGTCGGGCTGCTCGGGGAGGAACAGGTGGAGGTACCACTGGCCGGTGCCCTCGTCCCACGTCCAGGCGGCGGTGTCGGCCTCGGGGTCGGGTGGCACCGGGACCCGCCTCGTCTCCCCGGTCTCCGGGTCGCGCTCCCATCGCGCCTCGCCGGTGAACGCCCGCCGCCAGTTGTTCGGCGGGCCCCCGTCCGGGCCGCTGTCGCGCCACACGTACCAGTCCCGCTTCGGGTTGCCCCGGGACGAGCGCGACTCGATGAACCACGGGTGCTGGTCCGAGCTGTGGTTGGGCACCCAGTCGATGAGCACCTTGATGCCGCGGTCGTGGGCGTCGGCGAGGAGGCGGTCGAAGTCGTCGAGCGTCCCGAACACCGGATCGACGTCGCAGTAGTCACTCACGTCGTAGCCGAAGTCGGCCATGGGCGACCGGAAGAACGGCGAGAGCCAGATGGCGTCGATCCCGAGCCAGACCAGGTGGTCGAGGCGGCGCCGCACCCCTTCGAGGTCGCCGACGCCGTCCCCGTCGGCGTCGGCGAAGCTGCGCGGGTAGATCTGGTAGATGACAGCGGTCTGCCACCAGGGCGCGTCCATCGGCCGAACCCTAGCGACGGCGCCCGGGGTGCCCGTCTGACCGGGGTGGCGGGCGAGTATGCTCGCCTGCGGTCCCCGTCTGCGAACACTAGGGAGAGCCGCCGTGAAAAAGGGTCGGCATCGGCGCTACGAAGAGGCGCGTGCGGTCAAGCACACGTCGACCGAGCTGCGGCTCGACGACATCGGCTTCACGGAGAAGGTCGCAGATCTCCCCGTGCCGCCTGAGGAAGAGAATGATGAGTACGCCGACATCGCCGCCCGCTACGGGGCCTTCGACGACGAGGACGAGCAAGAGCCTGCCGACGACGAGCGCTGACGCCTCCCGCCCCGGCTCCCGGGGGGCGCAGCTGCGCAACGTCGCACTGGTCGCACACGTCGACCACGGCAAGACCACCCTCGTGGATGCGATCCTCCGCGCCGGTGGCACCTTCGCGGAGCACGCAGCGGTCATCGACCGGGTCATGGACTCCAACGACCAGGAGAAGGAGCGAGGGATCACGATCCTCGCCAAGTCGGCGAGCGTCATGTGGCGGGGCGTCAAGATCAACCTCGTCGACACCCCCGGCCACGCCGACTTCGGCGGCGAGGTGGAGCGGGCGCTGACGATGGTCGACGGCGTGCTGCTGCTCGTCGACGCGGCCGAGGGCCCGTTGCCCCAGACCCGCTACGTGCTCTCCAAGGCCGTCGCAGCAGATCTCCCGGCCGTCGTGGTGATCAACAAGGTCGACCGGGCCGACGCCCGTCCCGACGAGGTCCTCGACGAGGTGTACCAGCTCTTCATGGACCTCGAGGTCCCCGACCACCACATCGACTTCCCGGTGCTGTCGGCCGTCGCCCGTGAGGGCAAGGTGACGGTCGGCATCGGCATGCCCGGTGACGACGCCGACCTCGCGCCGCTGCTCGACGCCATCCTCCACACCGTCCCCGCCCCCCTCGGCGACCCCGAGGCCCCGCTCCAGGCCCTGGTGACGAACCTCGACGCGTCCGACTACCTCGGACGGCTGGCCATCGGCCGGGTCATGCGCGGCACCTTGCACGCCGGCCGCCAGGTGGCGGTGATCAAGGGTGGCGACGCCGCCACGATCGTGAAGAAGCCGTCGAAGGTGCTGGGGATCGCCGGCCTCGAGCGGGCCGAGGTCGACCGGATCGTCGCCGGCGACGTCTTCGTCCTGGCCGGGCTGCCCGACGTCGAGATCGGCGACACCATCGCCGACCCGTCCGACCCCGACCCGTTGCCCCGCCTCACCGTCGACGAGCCGGTGCTGCGCATGACGTTCGGGCCCAACACCTCGCCGATCTCCGGCAAGGAGGGCACGTACGTCACGTCCCGCCACATCCGCGACCGCCTGGCCCGCGAGGTGCTCGGCAACGTCGCCATCAAGGTGGAGGACACCGAGTCGCCCGACATCATCCAGGTCGCAGGTCGGGGCGAGCTGCAGCTGGCCGTGCTCATCGAGACCATGCGCCGCGAGGGCTACGAGCTCGAGGTGAGCCGGCCCGAGGTCATCACGAAGGACATCGACGGCAAGCGCCACGAGCCGCTCGAGGAAGGCGTGGCCGACGTCCCCGACGACCACGTCGGGACGGTCACCCAGGCGCTGGCCCCACGCAAGGGCAAGGTGGTCGACATGCGCCCGGGTGACCCCGGCCGCACCCTGATCACCTTCGAGGCGCCGGCGCGAGGCCTTCTCGGCCTGCGCACCGAGCTGCTGACCGCGACCCGGGGCACGATCCTGCTGCACACCCGCCACCGGGGCTGGACGCCGTGGGTGGGCGACCTGCCGAGCCGGAAGGGCGGCGCCATGATCGCCGACCGCAGCGGGGTGAGCACCGCCTACGCCCTCGACAACCTGCAGCTGCGGGGCGAGCTCCTCGTCGGGCCGGGCGAGACCGTCTACGAGGGCATGGTCATCGGCGAGAACAGCCGGGCCGGCGACATGGTGGTCAACTGCGTCCGTGAGAAGCAGAAGACCAACATCCGCACGCACGCGGCAGACGACGCCGTGAAGCTGCCGCCGCCCCGTGAGCTGACCATCGAGTCCTCGATCGAGATGATCACCGACGACGAGCTCGTGGAGATCACGCCCGGCAACCTGCGGGTCCGCAAGCGCAGGCTGCGGGAGCAGGACCGCCGCAGGGGCTAGGAGCCGGCCGGGGCGGCGACCGGGACGACAGGAGGCATGCGTGGCCACCTTCCAGCTCGTCTCGCGGACGGGCCACCCCGACTTCCTCGACCTCCCCTGGGACGAGCCGCTGGCGGCGTGGGGGTCCGACCGCATGGTCGACGTGGCCCGGGGCATCTCGCGCCACGTCGTGCGCTTCGTCACCTACGACGGGGCCGTCTACGCCGTCAAGGAGATCGGCCACGCCCTGGCCGGGCACGAGTACCGCCTGCTCAGGTCGCTGGCCGAGGCGGGCCTCCCGGTGGTCGAGGCGGTCGGCGTGGTCGACGGCCGCCGGGCCGCCGACGGCTCCCCGCTCGACGCCGCCCTCATCACCCGCCACCTCGCCTTCTCGCTGCCGTACCGCTACCTCTTCGGGGGGCGGGGCGTGGCCGACCTCAGGAGCCGCCTCCTCGACGCCCTCGCCGTCCTCCTCGTGCGGCTCCACCTGGAGGGGTTCTGGTGGGGCGACTGCTCGCTGTCGAACACCTTGTTCCGCCGCGACGCCGGCGCCCTGTCCGCATACCTGGTCGACGCCGAGACCGGCGAGCTGCGGGCCGACCTCTCGCAGGGCCAGCGCCTCCACGACCTCGCCATCGCCACCGAGAACGTCGCAGGGGAGATCATGGACCTGGCCGCCGCCTCCCGCCTGCCGTCCGACGTCGACGCAGCCGAGGCGGTGGCGGAGCTCGAGCGCCGGTACCTCGGGCTCTGGGACGAGGTGACGAGGGAGGAGGAGTTCGGCGCAGGGGAGCGCTACCGGGTCGACCGGCGCCTCGAGCGGCTCAACGACATGGGCTTCGACGTCGAGGAGCTCGAGCTGGTGTCGAGCGCCGGGGGCGACCGGTTGCGGCTCCAACCCCGGGTCGTCGAGCTCGGGCACCACCGCCGGCGCCTGCGCCAGCTCACCGGCCTCGACGTGCAGGAGAACCAGGCCCGCCGGCTCCTCAACGACATCCTCGGCTACCGGGCCCACCTGGAGCGTGCCGAGGGCGTCACCCTGCCCGAGGCAGTGGCCGCCTACCGGTGGCTGAGCGAGGTGTACGAGCCGATCACCGCCGCCATCCCGGGCGACCAGCGCTCGAAGCTCGAGCTGGCGGAGACGTTCCACGAGGTGCTGGAGCACCGGTGGTTCCTGTCGGAGGCAGCCGGCGCCGACATCGGCAACGCCGCTGCGCTCCGTTCCTACCTCGACTCGGTGCTGCCGTTCGTTCCCGAGGAGGCCAGCGTGCTGCCGGCTGCACCTGACGAGGAGGAGGGCGCCGGGGGAGCCGCCGGATGAGGTCCCGGCGGGCCCGGCCTCACCCCCGACCGCTCGCGCGGCGCCGGCGGACGGCGGGGTGGGGGAGGACGGTCGTCGACGCGCACCGCCGGGCGAGGGCCTCCAGCAGCAGCTCGTAGACGTGGTCGCCGCACATGAGCTCGATCTCGCGGCGCATCGTGGCGAGGACCGTGCCGTCCCCCACGAAGGCGTCGTCGCTCTCGGTGCACCACCACGCGAAGTCCTCGCCGCCCTCGCCCCAGTCCCGCCGCTTCCACTCCCGCAGCGTGGACGTCACGTGGCCGAGCTCGTCGGTGCTGTCGACCCGGCGCAGGGGCAGCTGCCAGCACACGTCCGGCTTGGTCTCGGCGTGGTGGAGGCCCCGCCGCTCGGCGGCCACGTGCAGCGCGCAGCCGGCCCCGGCGGGGAACCCGGGCCGGTTGAGCAGGATGCAGGCACCGTCGTGCAGGCGGGTCTGCCAGGACCCTCCCGACTCCAGGACGGTCGCCCCCCGACGGCGACCGACCGCGCGGTGCTGCCACTCGTCGGGCTCGAGGGTGGCGACGACCGCCTCAACGCGCTCTCGGTCGGTTGCGTCGCTGAAGTGGGCGCCGTGGCTGCAGCACCCCTCGGAGAGGTGGGTGGCGTCCTCCGGGAGCACGCCCCGGCAGCCCCGCCCGAAGATGCACGTCCAGCGGCTGAGGAGGAACGTGACGTCGAAGGTCCACGTCCGTGCCTCGTCGGGGTCCTCGAAGCTCAACCACTCGTGGAGGTCGAGCGGTGCCGCGGTCACCGTGGCCACCGCGACGGACCGGGCCTGGGTGTCGGGGGCATCGGCCGCCGATGGTAGGGCGCTACGGTTCGGCCTCGTGGCAGGCGAGCTCGACGACATCAGGGGGCGGCTCGAGGGCATCAGCGAGGAGCTCGCCGACCTCGCCATCCTCCGCCTGCGCGACTGCGTCGTCACCGGGGGGGGCGAGCTGCCGGTCGACGAGAAGCTGCTGACCCGCGCCCGGAGGGCGGTCGAGAAGGCGGTGCACATCCTCAGCGAGGTCGACGTCGACGACGACTGACGGGCTGGCCGTCGGTGCACCGGGGCGGTCAGGGCTCGGGGTGCCCGGCCTCCTCGTGCTGGGCCACGGCGTCGCCCTCGGCCACGGTCGGGGGCTTGGCCCCGACGGGGGGCGCCGTCTCCAGGCCGTTGCAGCGGTCGATCAGCTGGCGCAGGCGGCCCATCTTGCGCCGGTCGAAGCGCAGGGCGAGGCGGGGCAGGTCGAGGTGGTCGGCGCCGGAGACCTCAGGCGGGAAGGGGCGGGCCCGGTCGATCCGACCGGAGACGGCGAGGTCCGCGAACTCGTCGGCGAGGGCCGCGATCTCCTCGTCGGTGGGCGCTGACCTGACGCGCAGGACGAGCCTGTCGCCGACGTAGCGCAACGAGTGGAAGTTGCGGTAGAAGCGCTCGATCTCCGCCACCGCCTCGTCCACGTCGTCGGTGATCCGGTACAGGGACCGGTCGGCCGGCGCGATCATCCCGTTGCCCGCGACCTCCTCCTCCACGAAGCGCTGCCAGCCCCGCCAGTACGTCCCGTCGGGCGTGTCCAGCAGGACGATCGGCACCGGCTGGGCCTTGCCCGTCTGGACCAGGGTGAGCAGCTCGAACGCCTCGTCCAGGGTGCCGAAGCCCCCGGGGAGCGACACGAAGGCAGCCGACTCCTTCATGAGCATGAGCTTGCGGGTGAAGAAGTACTTCATCTCGATGAGCTTCGGGTCACCGGCGATGAACTCGTTCGCCCCGGTCTCGAACGGGAGCCGGATGAGGACGCCGATGGAGTTGTCCCGGCCCGCCCCCTCCATGCCCGCCTCCATGATCCCGGGGCCGGCACCGGTCACGATCATCCAACCCCGCTCGGCGAGCGCGGCGGCGACCTCGAAGGTCTGCGGGTACAGCGGGTCGTCCCGCCGCGTCCTCGCCGACCCGAAGATCGTCACCTTGTTCACGTCGCGGTAGGGCGCGAAGAGGGCGAACGCGTTCCGCATCTCCTTCAGCGCTGCGTTCGTGATCTTCAGGTCGAGGCGGTCGGCCTCGTCCCCGGCCAGGAGGATCCCCGACGTGAGGATCTCGAAGAGCTGGTCGCGGTCGCGATCGGCGCCGGCGGCGTCGAGGAGCGTCACGAGCTGGCGGTCCAGCTCGTCGTCGCCCGTCCGGTAGCGAGGGAGGTTCGACATGGGCGGCCAGCGTTGCACGCCCGGGTACGTTCCATCCGTGGCAGACGGCGAGGCCCGCAGCTGCAGCCGCTGCGGCGAGCAGGCGACGGTGGTGGCCGGGGGCGTCCCCCCGGACTGGTCCGTCGGCACCGACCGGGGCGGGGTGTCGTTCCTGTGCGCGACCTGCACCCGTGCGAACCTGCGCTCGATCGAGGGCAAGCTCGACGAGGGGTGGTGGGAGGGCTGAGGCTCCGACCGGCTCAGGCCGAGGTGGCGGTGGCGGTGGAGGGCCGGCCGTAGAGCGTGGTGCGCTGCTCGAGGCGGCGGCCGATCGGCTCGACCCACGAGCGGAACGTGTCCTCGTCCATGGCCTGGCCGTGGGTGGCGCCCGCAGCACGAGAGATGTTCTCGTCCATGAGGGTGCCGCCGAGGTCGTTGGCGCCGGCGGCGAGGACCTGCCGGGAGCCCTCTCGGCCCATCTTCACCCACGACACCTGGATGTTGTCGATCCAGCCGTGGTAGGCGATGCGCCCGACGGCATGCATCAGCAGCGCCTCCCGGAACGTCGGCCCCCGACGTGACCGGCGCTGCAGGTACATCGGGGCCGCCATGTGGACGAACGGCAGGGGCACGAACTCGGTGAAGCCGCCCGTCTCCTTCTGGAGGTCCCTCGTGCGGATCAGGTGGCGGGCCCAGTGCCTCGGCGCCTCGATGCTGCCGAACATGATCGTGACGTTGGAGCGCAGGCCGACGCCGTGGGCGGTCCGGTGGGCTTCGAGCCACTCCTCGGTGTTCACCTTGTCGGCGCACAGCGTGGCCCGGATCTCGTCGTCGAGGATCTCCGCTGCGGTGCCGGGCAGCGTCTTGAGCCCGGCGGCCATCAGGCGCTGGAGGTACTGGCCGAGGGGCTCGCCGTTGCGCTTGGCGCCCTCGGTGACCTCCAGGGCGGTGAAGCCGTGGATGTGGATCTGCGGTGCGACGGCGGTCACCGCCTCGGTCACGTGCAGGTAGTAGTCGCCGTCGAAGTCGGGGTGGATGCCCCCCTGGAGGCACACCTCGCTGGCCCCCGCCTCGACCGCCTCGAGCACCCGGCCCTGGATGTCCTCCAGCGTGAGGAGGTACGGCTTGCCCCGCAGGTTCAGCGAGAGCGGGCCCTTGGAGAACGCGCAGAACCTGCACTTGAAGGTGCAGACGTTGGTGTAGTTGATGTTGCGGTTCGCCACCCAGGTGACGGCGTCGCCCACGACGGCGGCCCTCAGCTCGTCCGCCACCGCGGCCACGGCCGCCACCTCGGGGCCCCTCGCCGAGAACAGGGTGACGATCTCCGCCTCCCCGACCTCCTGGCCGAGGCGGACGCCGGCGAGCACCTCGGCCACCGCCCCGGTCGCCGCCGCCGCGGTCGGGAGGAGCGTCGGCGGTGCGACCTCGCCGCCCGAGCTCCACGGGTGGTCGCGCCCCAGCGCCTCTGCGTCGGCCCGGTCCATGACCGGGAAGCGCATGGCCGGATCCAGCCACCGCTCCGGGTCCTCGGCGTACGTCGGGTAGATCGTGAGCCGGGGGGCCAGGGCGTGGCCACGGGCCTCTGTGGCGGTCGCCAGCTTCGCCAGGGCGGGCCACGGGCGCTCCGGGTTCACGTGGTCGGGGGTGACCGGCGAGACGCCGCCCCAGTCGTCGATGCCGGCGTCGAGCAGCCGGCCGAAGTCGTCGCTGAGGTTGGGCGGGGCCTGGAGGTGGATCTCGGGCGGCAGCACGAGCCTGGCCGCCGCCACGCTCCACAGGTACTCGTCCTCAGGGCAGGGCGGCGCCTTGTGCATCGACGTGCCCGGCTTCGGGAGGAAGTTCTGGACGATCACCTCCTGGACGTGGCCGTGCCGGGCGTGGCTGGCGGCGATCGCCTCGAGCGCCACGAGGCGGTCCTCCCGGGTCTCGCCGATGCCGACCAGGATCCCGGTGGTGAACGGGATGGCGAGCGCGCCTGCTGCCTCGAGGGTCGCCAGGCGCCGCGCCGGCTCCTTGTCGGGCGAGCCCCGGTGGGCCTCGAGGTCGGGGCGCAGGGACTCGAGCATCATCCCCTGGCTGGCGCTGACCGGGCGGAGGGAGGCGAGCTCGGCTGCGGAGAGGGCGCCGGCGTTGGCGTGGGGGAGCAACCCCGTCTCCTCGACCACGAGCCGGCACATGGCTGCCAGGTAGGCGACCGTCGTGTCGTAGCCGTGCTCGGCGAGCCACGCTGCCGCCTCCGGGTAGCGCAGCTCCGGGCGCTCGCCCAGTGTGAACAGCGCCTCGTGGCAGCCGGCGGCGGCCCCGGCCCGTGCGATCCCGAGGACCTGCTCGGGTGACAGGTAGGGCGCCTGCACCCGCGCCGGCGGCTGGGCGAAGGTGCAGTAGCCGCACCGGTCCCGGCAGAGGTGGGTGAGGGGGATGAAGACCTTGGGCGAGAACGTGACCCTCCGGCCGTGGCTGTCGTCGCGCACCGACGCCGCCTCGGCCAGGAGCCGGTCGAGGGGCGACGCCAGCAGGGGCGCGTGGGCGGGCAGGACGGCGTCGAGGGGCACGTGGTTCAGCTCTCGGCTCGAGCGGTCCGCGGCGCGCCCGGGCCCGGGGTGCTGCGGATCGCGGTGGGGGAGATGGTCTCGTCGCACGACCAGCAGATGAAGCGCTGGTCGAGCGGCTCGCCGCAGGACTCGTGCACGAGCACGAGGGGCGGACCGTTGTCGTTGCACAGGTGCTGGTCGCCCCAGCGCATCAGGGCGACGAGCGCCGGGGACAGGCCGACACCGCGCGGGGTCAGCCGGTACTCGTAGCGATCGGGCCGCTGCTGGTAGAGGCGGCGCTCGAGGACGCCGTGGTCGACGAGCTTGGCGAGGCGGTCGGTCAGGACGTTGCGGGCGATGCCGAGGTCGCGCTGGAGCTCGTCGAAGCGGCGCACGCCACGGAACGAGCTCCGCAGGATCAGCAGCGACCAGCGGTCGCCGATCACCTCCAGGGTGCGGGCGATGGAGCAGTCGTGCTCGAGGTCCCCGGTGGCCACGGGCGCACCGTAGCAGTCAGTTGCGAATCAGGACCCACGAACCGGCGCGACCGATGCGCCGGGGGATCAGGTCCTGGCCGCCACCTTCTCCTCCAGCGTGGCGATGAGGCCGTCGAAGGCCTTGGCGAAGGAGTCGATCCCCTCCACCTCCAGGACCGCGGCGACGTCGTCGAGGTCGACCCCGAGCGCCGCCAGCTGCTCGAAGAGCTCGTCGGCCTCGTCCGCGCCCTGCTCGACGGTCGCAGCGACGGTGCCGTGGGCCTCGAACGCCTCGAGCGTCGCCTCCGGCATCGTGTTGACGGTGTCGGGTCCGATCAGGGTGTCCACGTAGAGCGTGTCGGGCAGCGACGGGTCCTTCGTCGAGGTCGAGGCCCACAGCGGGCGCTGCACCCGGGCCCCTCGCTCGGCGAGGGCGGCCCAGCGGTCCCCGGCGAAGGAGGAGCGGAAGAGCCGGTAGGCGAGCTTCGCCTGGGCCACGGCCGCCTTCCCCTTGAGCGCACGCGCCTCGGCGGTGCCGATCGCCTCGAGGCGCTTGTCGACCTCGACGTCGACCCGGCTGACGAAGAAGCTGGCGACGCTGGCCACGTCGCCCAGGTCCCGGTCCGGCTGCGCCACCGACAGCTCCTCGAGGCCGCTGATGTAGGCCTCGATCACCTCGGCGTAGCGGTCGAGGCTGAAGATCAACGTGATGTTGATGCTCCTCCCCTCGGCGATCATGCGCTGGACGGCGGGGATGCCCTCCTCGGTGGCGGGGATCTTGATCATCAGGTTGGGCTCGTCGATGGCCTCGTGGAAGCCCCGGGCGGCAGCGATGCTGGCGTGGGTGTCTCGCGCCATGATCGGCCCGAGCTCGAGCGAGACGAACCCGTCGCGGCCGCCGCTGTCGTCGAAGACGGGGCGGAGGAGGGCGAGCGTGTCCTCGATGTCGGTGGTCACCATCGCCCAGTAGGCGTCGGTGACGCTGCCGCCCTCCGCCAGCAGGCGGTCGAGCTGCTCGTCGTAGGCAGACCCCTCGCTCATGGCCTTCTGGAAGATCGACGGGTTCGAGGTGATCCCCCGCACGCCCCGCTCCACCCAGCGTCCGAGCTCGCCGTCGACGAGCCAGTCCCGGCGCAGGTTGTCCAGCCACGGGCTCTGCCCGTGCCCGTCGAACAGCTCGTGCAGCTTCGTCACCGGTCAGTCCTCCATGAGGTCGACGAGCAGGGCCCGGGCCCGGGCGGCCACGTCCTCCGCGTTGTACCCGAGCCTGGCCAGGGCCTCCGCCCCGGGCGCCGACACGCCGAAGCGGTCGAGCGCGACCACGTCGTCGGCCCAGCGCTCCCAACCCATCGAGGCCCCGGCCTCCACGGCCAGGGTCGGGGCCTCGGGGGCGAGCACCTCGTCCTGGTACTCGTCGTCCTGCTCGGCGAAGAGCTCCCACGAGGGCATGGAGACCACCCTGGTGGTGGTGCCCTCCGCCTCGAGCAGGGCGGCTGCCTCGACGCAGGTGTGGACCTCGCTGCCGGTGCCGATGAGGATCAGGTCGGGGTCGTCCCCCCCGCCGGCGACGAGGGTGTAGGCGCCTCGCAGGGGGCCGTCGTTGCCGGCGGTGCCCTCGAGCACGGGGAGGTCCTGGCGGCTGAGGACGAGGGCGACCGGGCCGTCGACGTCCACCGCCACCCGCCACGCCGTGGCCGTCTCGTTGGCGTCGGCCGGGCGGAGCACCCGCACTCCGGGGATGGCCCGCAGGGAGGCGAGCTGCTCGATCGGCTGGTGGGTGGGCCCGTCCTCCCCGAGGCCAACGGAGTCGTGGGTCCAGGAGTAGATCACGTGGGCCCCGGTGATCGAGGCGAGGCGCACGGATGGCCGCATGTAGTCGCTGAAGGCGAGGAAGGTGCCACCGATGGGGATCGTGCCGCCGTGCATGGCCATGCCGTTCATGGCCGCACCCATCGCGTGCTCCCGGATGCCGAAGTAGAGCTGGCGGCCACCCGGCTCGACGGCCGACTGCACGCCCTCGCCCTTGATGGTGGTCCCGGTGTTGCCGGTGAGGTCGGCGCCGCCGCCGAGGAGGCCGGGGACCACGTCCTGGATGGCGGCGATGACCGCTGCGCTCGCCTTGCGGGTTGCCAGCTCCTCGCCCGGCTCCCAGGTCGGCAGCTTCGCCTCCCACCCCTCGAGGCCGCGACCGGCGAGGCAGGCGTCGAAGGTGGCGCGGTCCACCGAGGAGGCCTCGAGCCGCGACCGCCACCCGGCGCTGCGCGCCCGGCCCCGCTCCCGCACGCTGTCGTAGAGGTCGATCACCTCGGGCGGGACGTGGAAGGTCTGGTCGGCGGGGAGCCCGAGGCGCTCCTTGGTGGCGGCGATCTCCTCGTCACCGAACGGCTCGCCGTGGGCGGCGGCGGTGTCGGTCTTGGTGGGCGAGGGCCAGCCGATGTGGCTCCGCAGGATGATGAGCGACGGCTTGTCGTCGACGGCCATGGCCCGCCGCAGCGCCGCCTCCAGCGCGCTGCAGTCGTTCGCCACCTCGCCGATCTCGTCGACGTCCCAGCCGTAGGCGCGGAAGCGGTCCCCGGCGCGGTCGCTCAGGGCGAGCTCGGTCGGCCCGTCGATGGTGATGTGGTTGTCGTCGTAGACGTAGACGAGCCGGCCGAGGCCGAGGTGGCCCGCCAGCGAGGCGGCCTCGTGGCTGAGCCCCTCGGAGAGGTCGCCGTCGCCGGCGATCACGAACGTGTGGTGGTCGCAGAGCTCGGGGCCGAAGCGGGCCCGCAGGAACCGCTCGGCGACCCCCATGCCCACGCCGTTGCCGAAGCCCTGGCCGAGCGGGCCCGAGGTGACCTCGACGCCCGGCGTGTGGTTGCGCTCGGGGTGGCCGGGCGTGCGGGACTCGAACTGCCGGAAGGCCTTGAGGTCGTCGAGGGTGAGGCCGTAGCCGCTCAGGTGGAACATCGAGTACAGCAGGATCGACGCGTGCCCGGCGGAGAGCACGAAGCGGTCCCGATCGGGCCACTCGGGGTCGGCCGGGTCGTGGCGCAGCACCCGGTGGAACAGCACGTGCGCGAGGGGCGCCAGCGCCATGGCCGTGCCGCTGTGGCCCGAGTGGGCGCGCTGCACGGCGTCCATGGCGATGCCCCGGACGACGTCGATGGCCAGCTGGTCCACCTCGCCGTAGGGCTGGTCGACGGGGTCGGTGCTGCTCCCTCGATCGGTCACCGGACCACCCTACCTTCGGGCCCTTCGCCGGCAGGGACGACGGGCGGCCACCCGGGGTCGCAGCCGGCCGCTCGGTACCCTGCCTGGGTGGCCACGGCCGAGGCGCTCCCCACCACCCGCGACGCGATCGTGGCGTCGGCCACCAGCGCCTTCGCCGACCACGGCTACGACGGCACCTCGCTGGCAGACATCGCCGGCGTGGTCGGCATCCGCCGCCCGAGCCTCCTCCACCACTTCGAGTCGAAGGAGGCGCTGTACCGGGAGGTGTTCTCCCGGGCGGTCACCGACTTCGCAGTCCGGGTCGAGGAGGCCGTCGCCGGTCCCCTCGAGGGGTGGGCGAAGGTCGACCACGTGCTCGACGCGGCCTTCGAGTTCTTCGTCGCCAACCCCGACTTCGTGCGGCTCGTGCGCCGCGAGGCGATCGAGGGCGGTGACACCCACGGCATCGACATCGGCGCCGCGCTGCGGCCCTTCTTCCAGCGGGCGGTCGGCTTCTTCGAGGCGGAGATGGGCGCCGGCAGGTTCCGCCGCCACGACCCGGAGCAGATGCTGCTCACCGGCTACGGGGCGCTGCTCAGCTACTTCAGCGACGTCCCGTTCCTCGAGGCGCTGATCGGCGAGGACCCGCTCTCGACCGGTGCGCTCGAACGGCGCATGGCCCACGTGCGCGACTTCTTCCGGGCCGCCCTGCAGCCGTAGGCGCCCGCTCGCCGGGGCCGGCGCCGGGTCGGGACCGTAGGCTCCCGAGCCATGTCCAGAACCCTGTCCGAGGCCGACTCCAAGGCGCTGCTGGCCGCGCACGGCGTGCCCGTCCCGGACGAGCGGGTCGTCGAGAGCGCCGAGGACGCTGCGGCAGCTGCGACGGAGATGGGGTTCCCGGTCGTGGCCAAGCTGTGCGGGGACGCCATCGCCCACAAGACGGAGCGGGGGCTCGTGCGCCTGCGCCTCGCCGATGCCGAGGCCGTGCGGTCCGCCGCCTCCGAGCTGCTGGCCCAGGCGACTCCAGACGACGGCGACGTCGGGGTGCTGGTGGCGCCGATGGTGCAGGGCAACCGGGAGCTCATCGCCGGGCTCCACCTCGACCCGCAGTTCGGCATGACGGTGATGGTCGGCGTGGGGGGGATCCTCGCCGAGGCCGTGCACGACGTGGCCTTCCGGCTCGTCCCGCTGACGAGGGTCGACGCCGAGGACATGCTCGACGACCTGGCCACCAGCGCCCTGCTGGGCGCGTTCCGAGGGGAGGCGGCCGTCCAGCGGGACAAGGTGGTCGACGTGCTCGTCGGCCTCGCCGCCGTGGCCGAGGCAGACCCGAGCGTCGTCGCAGTCGACGTGAACCCGCTGCTGGTGGGGGCCGACGGGGTGCCGGTGGCCGTCGACGCGCTCGTGGAGGTGGCGTCGTGACCGACCTGGTGGCCACGAGCAGCACGACCAGCGCGGTCCAGCGCTTCCAGCCGATGTTCGACCCCCGGGGTGTGCTCGTCGCCGGGGCCAGCTCCCACCCCGGCAAGTTCGGGTTCGTGGCGCTGCACAACCTCCTGGCCGGCGGCTACGAGGGGAAGGTGTTCGCCACCAACCGCGAGGGCGGCGAGGTGCTCGGCATCCCGTGCGCCACCTCGGTCGACGACCTGCCGGACGGGGAGATCGACCTCGTGTTCGTGTGCACGCCGGCGTCGGCCAACCCGGGCCTGCTCCGCCAGTGCGCAGCGAAGGGCGTCCGCGCCGCCTTCGTCACCTCGGCCGGCTACGGCGAGGCGGGGGAGGAGGGCCTCGCCGCCCAGCGGGACCTGGTGGCGCTCGCCGACGAGCTCGGCATGGTGCTCGCCGGCCCGAACGGGCAGGGGCTCGTGTCCTCTCCGTCGTCGCTGTGCGCGCAGATCGTCGCGCCCATCCCCCCGCCGGGCAGGATCGGCGTGGCCAGCCAGTCCGGCAACTTCGTGTCGAGCTTCATGAACTACGCGGTGCAGACGGGGGTCGGCATCAGCCGCGCCGTCTCCGCCGGCAACGCCGCCGCCACCGGCGTGGCCGACTACCTCGACTTCTACGCCGACGACCCCGCCACGGCGGTCGGGCTCGCCTACGTGGAGGGCATCGCCGACGGCAGGGCGTTCGCCGAGCGGGTCCGGTCGGTGGCCGAGCGCCGTCCCCTCGTGCTGCTCAAGGGCGGCGCCAGCTCGGAGGGGCAGCGGGCGGCCGCCAGCCACACCGGCTCGCTCGCCAGCGACGACGCCGTGTTCGACGGCATGTGCCGCCAGCACGGGATCACCCGGGCGGCGACGGTCGAGGAGGCCTTCGAGGCGGCGGCGACCTTCGCCACCCAGCCGCTGCCACGCGGGCCCCGCACGGTCGTCATGACGACGGCCGGCGGCTGGGGGGTGGTCACCGCCGACGCCATCGCCCGCACCTCACTCGAGCTGGTGGCGCTGCCGGAGGACCTGCTGGCGGCGATCGACGAGCACCTGCCACCCAGGTGGAGCCGGAACAACCCGGTCGACCTGGCCGGCGGCGAGACCAGGGACACGATCCCCGCCGTCATGTCCCTCATCGCCGAGCACCCTGCGGTGGACGCCATCGTCTACCTGGGCCTCGGGATCCAGTCGAACCAGGCCCGCCTCATGCGGGAGGGTCCCTACTTCCCGGACCACGGGCTCGACCGGATCGTCGCCTACCACGAGCGCCAGGACGCCCGCTTCGCCGAGGCGGCGGCCGAGATCAGCGAGCGGACGGACAAGCCCATCCTCACCGCGACGGAGCTCGCCGTCGCCGACCCCGGCAACCCCGGCCCGGCTGCGGTGCGGACCTCGGGTCGCCTCTGCTACGCCTCGTCGAACCGGGCCGTCACCGCCCTCGACCACCTCTGGCGCCACGCCCGTTGGCGGCAGCGCCGAGGCCTCGGCTAGGCCGACCCCTCCGGCCGCCCCTCGAGGCGGGGGTGGACGTCGGGGCGGCAGCACGTCCCAGGCAGTCCGGTCGCTGTCAGGCGGGAGGGGCGGAGTGGCGCAGGGTGACGCTCATGCGGGCGCCCGTGGCGGTCCTGACCCTGGGCACGGTGTGGTGCCAGTCGTGCTGGCACGCCCCGCCCATCACGATGAGGTCGCCCTGTCCGGGCGCGTACCTGCGGGCGACCGGGCCACCGGCCGCCGGTCGGAGGAGGAACGGGCGGCGCATGCCCAGGGAGACCGTCGCCACGAGGGGGTCACGGAGGCGCTTGCGGACGGTGTCGGCGTGCCAGGCGACGGCGTCGGACCCGTCCCGGTAGAGGTTGACGAGGCACGAGTCGAAGACGACCCCGTAGCGGGCCGACAGCGGCTCGGTGAGCTCGAGCATCTGCCTCGGGAGCGCGCCGCCACCGTCGAACGAGGCGACGAGCCGCGGCTCGAGCACCTCCTTGTCCCACATCCGCCGGGTCCGCTGCTCCCACGGGGCGTGCTGGAGGAGCCAGTCGAAGAGCTCGGCGTGGTCGGGGACCCACCCGGGCACGACGTCGAGCCACGACCGCTCGTCGAGGTGGTCCCGTTCGAGGAGGTCGAAGCACAGCCGCGCGGCAGCAGGCGCAGGGTCGAAGAGCGACCCCTGCCACGCCACGTCCGGTGCCCGACGGTCCGCCACCCCTCCAGTGTGCAGACCGGACGGCGCGCTCCCTCGCACGCTCGCTCCCGAGACGGGACGACGGTCCCACGCCTGGCGGCGGGCGTAACGTCGGCCGCCGTGCGCCGCCACCTGCTGCCGGCGCTCCTGGCGGTGCTGACGGTCGTGGCCACCACGGTGGGCCTGCGCTCGGTGCCGGAGGCGTCGGGGGAGCCGCTGGCGCAGCCCGGCCCGCCGGAGGCCGCGCCGGTGCTGAGCGCCCGCCGGGTCCCGGTCCTCCTCGCCGGGCCGCTCGGTGAGCGCCGCCTCCGTGGGGGCATCTCCTCGCTGGCTGCGACGCTGCCCGAGCCGTCGTGCGTCTCGGTGAGCGAGGGGGGGCGGACGCTGTTCGAGGCCGCCCCCGATGCACCGGTGATCCCTGCGTCGACCCTCAAGCTGGTGACGGCGGCCACGGTGCTGAGCCACCTCGATGCGTCCGAGACGCTCCGCACGACGACGAGGTCCACCACCCCTCCGACCGACGGGGTGCTCGCGGGCGACCTCTGGCTGGTGGGCGGCGGTGACCCGGTGCTCGGCACCGAGGCGTGGGGGAGCTCCTTCGAGCGCCAGCCTGCGCTGCGGACCTCCCTCGAGGCGCTGGCCGACGGCATCGTGGCCGCCGGCGTCCGGTCGGTGCAGGGTCGGGTCGTCGGCGACGAGTCCCGCTACGACACCACCCGCTACGTCCCGACGTGGCCCGACCGCTACCGCAGCCAGGTCGGCCCGCTGAGCGCGCTCACGGTGAACGACGGCTTCGCCCGCAGCCCGGGTGGCTCCGGCCCGTTCGCCGATCCCCCGACGGGGGCTGCCGGCGTGCTCACCGAGCTGCTCCGGGCCCGGGGCGTCGAGGTGGTCGGTGAGGCCGGTGCCGGGGTGGCGCCGCCCGAGGCCGCGACCGAGCTGGCGGGGGTCGACTCACCACCGGTCCTCGAGCTCGTGGGCCAGATGCTGCGCGAGAGCGACAACGGGACGGCGGAGCTCCTCCTGAAGGAGGTCGGCCACCGCGAGGCGGGGCAGGGCTCGACGGAGGCCGGCGCGGCCGTGGCCGAGGCCACGATGGCCGACCTCGGGCTCGACCTCGCAGGCGTCGACGTGGTGGACGGCTCGGGCCTCGACCGCGGCAACCGGGTGACGTGCCGGCTGCTGCACGACCTGCTGCGCCAGGTCGACGTCGGCGGCGAGGTGGAGGGCGGGCTGGCCGTGGCCGGCGTCACCGGCACCCTGGCCCGCCGCTTCCTCGACAGCCCGGTGAGCGGGCACCTGCGGGCGAAGACGGGCTCGCTCAACAACGTGGCCGCCCTCGCCGGGTACGCCGACACCCGGCACGAGGGGGAGCTCACCTTCGCCATGGTGCTGAACGGCCTCGAGCTCGACGCCGACCCCGCCACCGTCCAGTCGGCCCTGGCGGAGCTCCTCGTGTCCTACCCGGACGCGCCGGCGCTCGAGGAGCTCGGGCCCGGCGCCTGGCCCGGGCTCGGCGGAGCCGGCTGAGGCACGGCCCAGGTCCCCCCTGGCGGTGCGGCCTCCGGCGGTGCGGTCCCGGCCGGACCCGTCTCCGGCGAGGTGCCCCGCCGAGGTCGAGGACGGTGGCGCCTCCTAGGCTCCGTCGATGGCGAGCGACGTCCCGATGTTCCCGCTCGGGACCGTGCTCGTCCCCGGCGCGTACCTGCCGCTGCACGTGTTCGAGCCCCGCTACCGGGCGCTCGTGGAGGCCTGCCTCGAGGGAGACCACGAGTTCGGCGTGGCCCTGATCGAGCGGGGCAGCGAGGTCGGCGGGGGCGACACCCGCTTCGCCACCGGCTGCATGGCGAGGATCGTGGAGGCCGTGCGCTTCGAGGACGGGCGCTACGCCATCGGCACCGTCGGGGTGCGCCGCGTCCGGATCCTGCGCTGGCTGCCCGACGCGCCGTACCCGCGCGCCGAGGTGGAGGACTGGCCCGACCCCGAGCCCGGTCCCGACGCCGGCGCAGCGGTGGCCAGGGTCGTCCCGGTGCTGCGACGGGTGCTGGCGCTGTCGTCCGAGCTGGGGACGGCGGTGGCGCCCGCGACGGTCGCGGTGGCCGACGAGCCCTTGGCCGCCGGCTACGAGATGTCGGCCCTCGCCCCCGTCGGACCCCTCGATGCGCTCGCGCTCCTGGCCGCCCCGACCCCCGAGGCGCGCCTCGAGACCCTGGGAGCGCTGCTCGACGAGGCGGCGTCGGTGCTTGCGACGCGATTGGCGGGGGGCTAGGAAGGTGCGCCCGCAAGCGACCCCGAGGACCACGCGTGCCTGACCAACGAAAGAGCGAGGCCTCGATCCCGGGGACCGTGACCGAGCTGTGGGAGCTGGTCAAGGCCTACGCCAAGCAGGAGACGGTGGGCCCGCTCAAGGGCATCGGCCGCTCGGTGGCCCTCGGTGTCGGCGGCTCGCTCGTGCTGTCCGTCGGCCTCATCCTCCTCGCCCTGGCTGCCCTGCGTGCGCTGCAGACCGAGACCGGCTCGACCTTCACCGGGAACTGGTCGTGGGCGCCCTACCTGCTCACCCTGGTGGTGCTCGGGGTCGTGATCGCCCTGGCCCTCGGGGCCACCCGCAGGCGCAGCACGCCCGACGCCAGGAAGGCATCGCGATGACCTCCCGCTCGAAGGCCGCAGACGCGACGGGCACGGTCACCCGCGACGACATCGAGGCGAAGCTCCGCGAGCTGCGGGGCGAGGTCGACAGCGCCGGCGAACGGGCCAAGGGCGGCGCCGTGGTGGTCGGTGCCGTGGCCGCAGTGGCCATCCTGGCGACCGTGTACCTCCTGGGTCGGCGCAAGGGCAAGAAGCGCACGACCATCGTCGAGGTGCGTCGGGTCTGATGCTGCGGTTCCTCACCCGCTACGGCACCACGAGGGGCCTGCTCGGGGGCTCCCGGGCGTGGACGGTGGTGGCGGTCCTCGGATGGTCGCTCCGCCTCCTCACGCGCAACCGGGGGTCCGAGCCGAAGGTGGTGTACTCCGAGGTGCTCCGACCCGGGGAGATCCTCGAGATCCGCCACCTGCCCGAACCGCCCACTCGCTGATGTTCCGGCCGCTCGCCGTCGGGGAGCGGGTCATCGTCGTCGACGCCAAGGGCCGCCAGCACCTGGTGACCCTCCTCGAGGACGGGGAGTTCCACACCCACGCGGGCTTCATCCCCCACCGCGCGTTCATCGGCGAGGAGGAGGGCGTCACCGTGCGGACGGCGGTCGGCGCCCGCTACACGGCCATGCGCCCGACGATCAGCGACGTCGTGTTCCGCATGCCGCGGGGGGCGCAGGTCATCTACCCGAAGGACCTCGGCCCGATCATGATCATGGCCGACATCCACCCGGGGGTCCGGGTGCTGGAGGCGGGGGTCGGCAGCGGCGCCCTCTCGATGACGATGGTCCGGGCGGGGGCCGACGTGGTCGGCTACGAGATCCGGGAGGACTTCGCGGCTCGCGCTCGGAGCAACGTCGCCGCGCTCGTGGGCGAGGCGACGGCCGCCGAGCGCTACCGCGTCGAGGTGCGCGACGTCTACGAGGGGATCGACGAGGTCGGCCTCGACGCCGTCCTGCTCGACCTGCCCGAACCCTGGCACGTGGTGCCACACGCCGAGGCGGCCCTCCGGGGCGGGGGGACCCTCGTCGCCTACAACCCGTCGATCACCCAGGCCGCCCAGCTGCGGGAGGCCATGGTCGGCAGCGGGTTCGAGCTCGCGGAGACGGTGGAGTTCCTCCGCCGGACCTGGCACGTCGAGGGTCAGGCGGTGCGGCCGGACCACCGGATGGTCGCCCACACCGGCTTCCTCACCTCGGCCAGGCTCCTCGGGCCGGTTCCGGGGGGCCTGCGACCCGCCCGACTCCAGCGTTGAACCTCCTCGACCTCGCCATCCTCCTCTTCGCCGCCTCCGCGGCCGTCGGCGGTCACCGGCTCGGGTTGGTCGCACGCAGCCTCTCCTGGGCCGGGCTCGTCCTCGGCCTCGTCCTCGGCGCCCGCATCCTCCCGGCGGTGGTCGAGCGCCTCGGCCCCGCAGCGCCGACGAGCCGGTTCCTGGTGGCGGTCGGCACGCTCCTCGGGAGCGCCCTCGTGGGTCAGGCGCTCGGGCTGGTGGTGGGGAGGAGGGCACACGTGGCGCTGCCGGCGGCGGGCCGCCCGATCGACCGCCTCGGCGGGGCGCTCGCCGGCATCGTCGGCGTCCTCGTCGGCGTGTGGCTCCTGCTGCCCACCATGGCCGACGTCCCGGGGGTCGCCTCCCGCCTGGCGCGGGGGTCGCGCGTCGCCCGCGCCGTCGACGAGGCGGCCCCTGCGCCGCCCGACACCCTCCAGGCGCTGCGCCGGCTTGTCGGGGAGGGGTCGTTCCCCCAGGTGTTCTCCACGCTCCGGCCCGCCCCCGAGGTGGGGCTGCCGCCAGGTGACGCCGGGGTCCCCGCGTCGGTGGTGGCTCGCACGAGTGCCGCCACGGTGCGGATCGAGGGACGGGCCTGCGACCGCATCCAGGAGGGCAGCGGCTTCGTCGCCGAACCCGGCGTCGTCGTGACCAACGCCCACGTCGTGGCCGGGGAGGCGGCCACGGACGCCGTCCGGCCCGACGGGTCGAGGGTCGCGGCCACCGTGGTCCACTTCGACCCGGACCGGGACCTCGCCGTGCTGGCCGTGCCCGAGGTGGCCGCTGCACCGCTGCCGATCGGGGACGTCGAGGTCGGAGGGACGGGCGTCGTGCTCGGCCACCCGGGGGGCGGCCCGCTCGAGGCGTCACCGTTCGCCGTGCAGGAGGAGGTGCAAGCCGTGGGCCGCGACCTCTACGACGACCACGACACCCGGCGACGGGTGCTGGTCCTGGCCAGCGACCTCGCCCCGGGCGACTCGGGTGCTCCCGCCGTGGACGCCGGCGGGAGCGTGGTCGGCGTCGCCTTCGCCATCGCCCCCGACCGGCCGGGGACGGCCTACGCGCTCACGACCGACGAGCTGCGAGCAGCCCTGGACGCGCCGAGGGCGGCACGCGGGGTGGACACCGGTCCGTGCCTGTCGTGATCCGGGCCGCCGAGCGGCCCGGGCTCACGGCTCGATGAAGATGCACTCCCCGGGGCACTCCTCGGCCGACTCGACGACGGCGTCGGTGTACTTGTCGTCGAAGTTGGCCATGCCCTCGGCGCCCCCGGGATCCGAGAACACCTTGCTGCCCTCCTTGACGTAGGCCAGCCCGTCGTCGAGCAGCGTGAACACGTCGGGGGCGATCTCCTCGCAGAGCCCGTCGCCGGTGCAGAGATCCTGGTCGATCCAGACCTTCATGTGGAGCGCCTCCCTGGCGTGTCGTTCCTGTGCCGACGAGGTCGTCGGCGCGTGCTCCGAATTTACCCGGTCGGAGCGAGAGAAACCCAACTACCTTCGCGATCGCACCGGTGGCAGGGTGTCAGGGACGGCGGGGGGGCGCCGTGTAGGGTCCGGACCCCGGCGACGGAGAGGTGGTCGCAGATGCCAGACAACGAGGGAAGCGAGCTCGACGAGCTGCGGGAGCAGGCGATGACGCTCGAGGAGGAGGTCGCCTTCCTCCGCCGCAAGCTGCAGGAGGCGCCCCGCCGCGTCCGCACGCTCGAGGAGCGGCTGCTGGAGACGAAGGGGCAGCTGTCCCAGGCCGTCACCCAGAACGAGAAGCTGACCTACACCCTCCGCGAGGCCCGCGACCACATCGCGGCGCTGCGGGAGGAGGTCGAGAAGCTCACGCAGCCGCCGGCCGCCTACGGCACGCTGCTCGGCCGCAACGACGACGGCACGGTCGACGTCTTCTCCGGCGGGCGCAAGATGCGCGTCGCCATCCACCCCGACCTCGAGGACCAGGCGCTCTCGCGGGGCCTCGAGGTCGTGCTCAACGAGTCGCTCAACGTCGTGCTGGCCCGCAGCTCGGAGCTGTCGGGCGAGGTGGTCACGCTCCGCGAGGTGCTCGACGGCGGCACCCGTGCGCTCGTGGTCGGGCGCGCCGACGAGGAGCGGGTGGTCGAGCTGGCCGACTGGTTGGTCGGCACGACCCTGCGCTCCGGCGACACCGTCCTCCTCGACCCCCGCTCGGGGCTGCTCCTGGAGCGGCTCGAGCGACCCGAGGTCGAGGAGCTCGTGCTCGAGGAGGTGCCCGACATCTCCTACGACGACGTCGGCGGCCTCGACACCCAGATCGAGATGATCATGGACGCGGTGGAGCTGCCGTTCCTCCACCAGGCGCTCTTCGCCGAGTACCGGCTGCCGGCGCCGAAGGGCATCCTGCTCTACGGGCCGCCCGGGTGCGGCAAGACCCTGATCGCCAAGGCGGTGGCCAACAGCCTGTCGAAGAAGGTGAGCGAGGTCACTGGCCGGCCCGCAGCCCGGAGCTACTTCTTGAACATCAAGGGCCCGGAGCTGCTCAACAAGTACGTGGGCGAGACCGAGCGCCAGATCCGCCAGGTGTTCCAGCGGGCTCGTGAGAAGAGCGAGGAGGGCGTCCCCGTCATCGTCTTCTTCGACGAGATGGAGAGCCTGTTCCGCACCAGGGGCACCGGCATCAGCTCGGACATGGAGTCGACCATCGTGCCGCAGCTCCTGGCCGAGATCGACGGGGTCGAGACGCTCAAGAACGTCATCGTCATCGGCGCCTCCAACCGCGAGGACCTCATCGACCCCGCCATCCTCCGGCCGGGGCGCCTCGACGTGAAGATCAAGATCGAGCGGCCCAACGAGTCGGCGGCGACGTCGATCTTCGGCCGCTACCTCACCGCCGACCTCCCGCTCTCGGAGGACGAGGTCGCGGGGCTCGGGGGCGGCGACCGGGACAAGGCGGTCCGGCTCATGATCGAGCGCACCGTCGAGGTGATGTACCAGACCGACGAGATGAACCAGTTCCTGGAGGTCACCTACCAGAACGGTGACAAGGAGATCATGTACTTCAAGGACTTCTCGTCGGGCGCCATGATCGAGAACATCGTGCGCAGGGCGAAGAAGCTCGCCATCAAGCGGCTGATCGCCGGGGGGCCTCCCGGCATCAGGGTCAAGGACCTGACCGACTCGATCGCCCAGGAGTACAAGGAGCACGAGGACCTCCCGAACACCACGAACCCCGACGACTGGGCCAAGATCTCCGGCAAGAAGGGTGAGCGGATCGTCTACGTCCGCACCCTCGTCTCCCACGGGGTCGAGGCCGAGTCCGCCGGTGGGCGCTCGATCGAGCGGATGGCGACCGGCCAGTACCTGTAGGTCGACCCTCGCACCCACCCGTCGCGTCCCCCGCCTGGCCGCCGGTTGTCGCAGACCCACGGGTAGGGTCGATCCGTGGCCATCAGGAAGGTGTGCGGCGTCGAGACGGAGTACGGCATCGTGCTCCGTGGCGGGGGGGAGTCCAACCCCATCGCGGCGTCCTCCCTGCTCATCAACGCCTACGTCTCCTCGTTGCAGCGCAACGTGGGGTGGGACTTCGAGGACGAGTCCCCCGGGACCGACGCCCGCGGCTTCCAGGCCGAGGGCTCGATGCCGCCCGAGGTCGAGACCCACCTCGTCAACGCCGTGCTGACCAACGGGGCCAGGTACTACGTCGACCACGCCCACCCCGAGTGCTCCACGCCGGAGTGCAGCGATGCCCGCGAGGTGGCGGTGTGGGACCGGGCCGCCGAGCAGATCCTCGTCCAGTCCATGGCCGCCGCCGGGGCGATCCTCCCCGCCGGCCAGGAGCTCGTCGTCCACAAGAACAACAGCGACGGGAAGGGCAACAGCTACGGCTGCCACGAGAACTACCTGATGGACCGGGCGGTGCCGTTCAGCCGGATCGTCAACGGGATCATGCCGTTCTTCGTGACCCGGCAGCTGTTCACCGGCGCCGGCAAGGTCGGGACCGAGGCGGTCGGCCTCACGACGTCTGACGTGCCGTTCCAGCTGAGCTCCCGGGCCGACTTCTTCGAGGAGGAGGTCGGGCTGGAGACGACGCTCAAGCGGCCCCTGGTCAACACCCGGGACGAGCCCCACTGCGACGCGCAGAAGTACCGCCGCCTCCACGTCATCGTCGGCGACGCCAACATGTCCGAGGTCGCCACCTACCTCAAGGTGGGCACCACCGCCATCGTCCTCGCGATGATCGAGGACGACGAGCTGCAGCGCGACCTGTCGCTCATGAACCCCGTCGCCGCGCTCCGCCGGGTCTCGTACGACCTGTCGCTCGGCCTCGTGCTCGACCTCGCCGACCACACCCGCATGACGGCCCTCGACCTGCAGTGGCAGTACCTCGGCTACGCGAAGAAGTGGGCGGAGAGCCGGGGCCTCGAGTCCGTCGGCGAGGAGGTCGGCGCCGACGTCCTCCAGCGCTGGGAGGCGACCCTCGAGGCGCTCGAGACCGACCCCGCCTCGCTGGCCACGACCGTGGACTGGGTGGCGAAGCGGTCGCTGCTCAGCGCCTACGCCGAGCGGGACGGCCTGGCCTGGGACTCACCGAAGCTGAAGGCGCTCGACCTGCAGTACCACGACCTCCGACCCGGCCGCTGCCTCGCTGCCCGCCTCGGGCTCGAGCGCATCAGCAGCGACGACGAGGTGGCACGGGCGGTCACCGAGCCGCCCACCACCACACGGGCCTACTTCCGCGGCAAGTGCCTGCAGCGCTTCGCCAGCAGCATCGTCGCCGCCAACTGGGACTCGCTGGTGTTCGACATCGGCGGGGATCCCCTCCGCCGGGTGCCGATGATGGAACCGTTGAAGGGCACGGCCGCCATGGTCGATGACCTGTTGGACAGCTGTGCGACCCCGGCCGAGCTCCTCGACCGGTTGGGCGCCTAGGACAAAGGGAGGCACACGATGCCCGAGCGTGAGCAGATCAAGCGAGAAGCACCGGCCCGGAAGGAGGCCGAGACCGTCGAGGAGGTCCCGGCCGGGTCCGAGAAGGGTGAGAAGCTGAAGGCCGAGATGGACGACCTCCTCGACGAGATCGACGAGGTGCTCGAGTCGAACTCGGAGGACTTCGTGCGGGGCTACGTCCAGAAGGGCGGCCAGTAGCGGTCGCCCGCTCGCCCGGACAGCCCCGCCCGTCCAGGCCGGAGCTCGGGTTCGACAGGACGAGCGCCGTCCGGCGCCCCGGTCAGCGGCTGCGCCGCCGTGCCGGGGGAGGCTGCTGGCCGGCCCTCGCTGCGAGCTCTGCCCTCGTCCGTGCCGGGGCGTTGGCCCCACTGCGGCCGGGACCGGCCTTGGTGCCGGTGCGACCGCCGCCGTTACGGGGCGCCTGGCCCCGGCCACCTGGACGGGCCTGGCGGGCCGGCTCGACCGGCGCCGGCGGGGGCTCGACGTAGGGGGCGGCCGGTCCGGCCAGCGCCGTGATCTCCGTTGCGCCCGGGCGCACCGTCACCGTGGTCGGGTTGATGCCGGCCTGCTTGGCCAGCACCCGGACGTCCCTCGACTGCTCGGGGAGGGCGAGGGTGACCACGGTCCCGCCTGCGCCGGCGCGGGCGGTGCGACCGGAGCGGTGCAGGTACGCCTTGTGCTCGGTGGGCGGGTCGACGTGCACGACGAGCTCGATGTCGTCGACGTGGATGCCGCGTGCCGCGATGTCGGTGGCGACGAGCACCCGGGCCGAGCCGTCGGTGAACGCCGACAGGTTCCGCTCGCGCATCCCCTGGCTCAGGTTCCCGTGCAGGTCGACGGCGGGGATGCCGGCGGCGGTCAGCTGCTTGGCCAGCTTCTTCGCCGTGTGCTTGGTCCGCATGAAGAGCAGGCTGCGTCCCTCTCCGGCAGCCAGCTCGTGGACGACGGCGGGCTTGTCGGCGGCGCTCACCGAGAAGACGTGGTGGGTCATGGTCGAGACGGGGGAGACGGCTGGGTCGACGGAGTGGGTGGTCGGCCGGTCGAGGTAGCGCCGGACGAGCACGTCGACGCCGTTGTCCAGCGTCGCCGAGAAGAGCATGCGCTGACCCACCTCGGGCGTGCGGTCGAGCAGTCGCTTGACCGCCGGGAGGAAGCCGAGGTCGGCCATGTGGTCGGCCTCGTCCAGCACGGTGATCTCGACCGCCGACAGGTCGCAGTGCCCCTGCCCGATGAGGTCCTCGAGCCGTCCCGGACAGGCGATGAGCACGTCGACGCCGCGCGACAGCGCCCGCACCTGCGGGTTCTGCCCGACGCCGCCGAACACCACGGTGGCGGTCAGCCCGACGGCGCTCGCCAGCGGCTCCACGACCGCCAGCACCTGGTTGGCGAGCTCGCGGGTGGGGACGAGGACGAGCGCACGTGCTTGGCGAGGACGGCGGGCGCCCCCGGCCAGCCGGGCCACGAGGGGGAGGCCGAAGGCGAGCGTCTTGCCGCTCCCGGTGCGCCCCCGACCGAGCACGTCCCGCCCGGCGAGCGTGTCGGGCAACGTGGCCGCCTGGATCGGGAACGGGGCGTCGATGCCCTGGGCGGTGAGCGCCGCGACCAGCACGGCGGGGACGCCGAGGTCGGCGAAAGAGCGTCCGGGCACCTCCACCGGCGGCGTGACGGGCTCGGGGCCCGCGGCGGGGGATGCGGGCGCCTCGGACTGCGTCGAGGATGCGGCGGCGGGGCGGTTGGCGGCGGGCGCGCCGCTCGGACGGCGCCGGCGGCGCGTGTGGTCGGACGTGCTCATCGAAAGGTGTTCCTTGCGCTTGGGGGATCGCCGCCGCGGTGCGGCTGGCAGCGCAGGTCGATGCCCACGCACGGCTCGCGACGAGGCGAACGCCCCCCATCGTACGGGTTCGGCCGGGCGCTGCGGTGGAGCCGCCCACCACCGCCGTCCGGACCGGCCGTGGCCTCGACGAGTGGGGTCTGTCATCGCCTCGGCTCCGGCGGCGGGGAATGGGGGTGGCAGCCCGGAGATAGCCTCCGGAGCCATGACCTTCCCGCTCTACCGTCCGGGGGACGACCCGGGGCCCAGCTTCGCGGAGCTCCTGCGCCGGACCGGTTCGGTTCCCGCCGTCCCCGCGGCATCGGTCGGGGGCGTCACCCACGGGACGACCGTCGTGGCCATCCGCTTCGCAGAGGGTGTGGTGATGGCGGGCGACCGACGTGCCACCTCGGGGAACCTCATCAGCCACCGCACGATGGAGAAGGTGTTCCCCGCCGACCGCCACTCGGGGGTGGCGATCGCAGGGGCGGCGGGCCCGGCGATGGACATGGTCAGGCTCTTCCAGCTCCAGCTCGAGCACTACGAGAAGGTCGAGGGCGTCGAGCTGAGCCTCGAGGGCAAGGCGAACCAGCTGTCGGGGATGGTGCGCAACCACCTGCCGGCAGCGATGCAGGGCCTCGCCGTGGTGCCGCTCTTCGCCGGCTACGACACCCGCCGCCGCGCCGGGAGGCTGTTCCAGTACGACGTCACCGGGGGCCGCTACGAGGAGTCGGGCTTCGCCACCACCGGCTCGGGCAGCCTCCACGCCGGCACCGTCATCAAGATGGGCTACCAGGACGACCTCGATCGGGGCGCGTCGCTCGACCTCGCGATCTCGGCCCTGTTCAACGCCGCCGACGAGGACTCCGCGACAGGTGGCCCCGACCTGGTGCGGGGCATCTACCCGACCATGGCGACCATCACCGGGGAGGGCTTCACAAAGGTCGAAGAGGACGAGATCGCCGAGCGCTTCGCCGCACTCGTCGGTCGGCTCTCGACCCCGGACAGCACCACCGCTGCCGGCGCCGCGCCGAGCATCGGAGGTCTCCTGACATGAGCGAGCGCAGCGAGCGTGGCCCGAGCGGCCCGGCCGCAGGCCAGGAGCGGACAGCATGAGCGAGCGCAGCGAGCGTGGCCCGAGCGGCCCGGCCGCAGGCCAGGAGCGGACAGCATGAGCATGCCGTTCTACGTCGCGCCCGAGCAGGTGATGAAGGACCGGGCGGACTACGCCCGCAAGGGCATCGCCCGGGGGCGGAGCCTGACCGCCACCACCTACGAGGACGGCATCGTGATCTGCGCCGAGAACCCGTCGAACACGTTGCGCAAGGTCAGCGAGATCTACGACCGCATCGCCTTCGCCGGCGTGGGTCGCTACAACGAGTTCGACCAGCTCCGCATCGCCGGGGTCAGGGCGGCAGACCTGAAGGGCTACTCGTACAGCCGTGAGGACGTCGACGCGCGGAGCCTGGCCAACAACTACGCACAGATCCTCGGCCAGATCTTCACGAACGAGATGAAGCCGATGGAGGTCGAGATCCTCGTCGCCGAGGTGGGCGGCGGGCCCGGCGACGACCGGCTCTACCACATCCTCTACGACGGGACCGTGGTGGACGAGACCCGGATGGTGGTCCTCGGCGGGGACGCCGACGCCATCGCCGACCGGCTCGAGGCCGCCTACCCCGAGCCCGGCTCGATCGAGGTCGCCCTCCGGGCCAGTGCCGGCGCGCTCGCCGGACCCGACCGGACCCTGGCTCCCGACGACCTCGAGGTGGCCGTGCTGGCCCGTGGCAACGGCCGCCGCGCCTTCCGGCGCATCGAGGGCGAGGCCCTGGCCGGGCTGCTCACCGCCCCCTGACCCTGCACGACCGGCAGGGGCGCCGGCGGATCAGCGCGGGTGCAGGGCGTACGCCAGGACGTACGCGGCGAGGACCGCGACCGCCACCCGCACCGCCCAACGAGGCGGCCCCGAGCGGCGGGGCGACCCCGGATCGAGGTCGTCATCGGTGAAGGCGGACTCCACCTCGTCGGCCAGGAGGAGCTGCTGGGCGGTCTCCAGCTCCTCGGGCAGGACGAGGACCTCGACCACGCCCATCGGGTAGGGGCCGTCGGCGCCCCGCAGCTGGGCGATGATCCCCTCGGACGTGAGCCGGGCCACGACCACGCGGGCGTGGAAGGCGTCCCGGACCCGCAGCACCGGGACGAGTGACCGCCGCTCCACGACCGCACGCTATCTTTCTGCGCCCCACCGCCTCCAGGACCGCCCCCCGGTCCCGTCGAAAGGTCGTCGTGCGCCGATCTCCCGCCCTGCTCGCCCTGCTCCTGCTCGTGGCGCCGCTCGCATCGTGCGGCGGTGACGACGACGAGGCCGCGCAGGACGAGACCACGACTGCGTCCGAGACCGACGGGGAGTCCGAGTCCGAGACCGTCGCCGAGTCGGAGACCGACACCGAGTCCGAGTCCGAGACGGAGCGGTCGGGCTCGGGAGGCGCCGGGGGCGGTGCGGTCCCGGCCGACGAGTACGCGGAGGGCGTCTGCACCTCGATCGGCACCTGGTACGACGAGATCGAGACGTCGAGCCGCGACCTGGTCGAGGGGGCGAGCGACACGACGAACGACCCGGCCACCGGCAAGCAGCTCGTCGTCGACTTCCTCGACGACGCCATCGGCCTGACCGACGACCTCACGTCCGACCTCGAGGGCCTCGGGTACCCGGACACCGAGACCGGTCAGGACACCGCCGAGGAGCTGGTCACGGGCATCGGCGACGTGAACGAGCTCTTCTCGGAGGCGCGAGCCGACAGCGAGGCGCTCCCGGTGGACGACGAGGAGGCGCTCGTGACCGGCCTCCAGGACATCGGCGCGTCGCTGCAGGAGAGCGCCACCGCGGTCGGTGCCAACCTCGAGGCGGTCCTCTCCTCGGTCGACGACCCGGAGCTGGCCCAGGCGTTCGAGGCGTCCCCCACCTGCGCCGAGCTCACCGCGCCGCCGGGCTGACCGGCGGCATGCCCGCGGGACCGAGGTGGTCCGCCGCTAGCGTTCGCGCATGGAACGGCGCATCTTCGGCCTCGAGAACGAGTACGGGGTCACCTGCACGCTCCGGGGCCAGCGCCGGCTGAGCCCTGACGAGGTCGCCAGGTACCTGTTCCGGCGCGTCGTGTCGTGGGGGCGCAGCAGCAACGTGTTCCTGGAGAACGGTGCCCGGCTCTACCTCGACGTCGGCAGCCACCCCGAGTACGCCACCCCCGAGTGCGACTCGATCTACGACCTCGTCGTCCACGACAAGGCCGGCGAGCGCATCCTCGAGCAGCTCGTCACCTTCGCCGAGCAGCGCCTCCGGGAGGAGGGGATCCGCGGCGTCATCTACCTGTTCAAGAACAACACCGACTCGGCCGGCAACTCCTACGGGTGCCACGAGAACTACCTCACGAGCCGCCGCGACGACTTCGGTCACTACGCCGAGGTCCTGATCCCGTTCCTCGTCTCCCGCCAGATCTACGCCGGCGCCGGCAAGGTCCTGCAGACGGCTCGAGGTGCGCAGTTCTGCATCAGCCAGCGGGCCGAGCACATCTGGGAGGGGGTCAGCAGCGCCACCACCCGCAGCCGCCCGATCATCAACACCCGCGACGAGCCGCACGCCGACGCCGAGCGCTACCGACGCCTCCACGTCATCGTGGGCGACTCGAACATGAGCGAGTACGCCACGTTCCTCAAGGTCGGAGCGGCGTCGATCCTCCTGCGCATGCTCGAGGACCCGAAGGTCGTGCTCCGGGACATGTCCCTCGAGAACCCGATCCGGGCCATCCGGGAGATCAGCCACGACCCCACCTGCACGAAGCGGGTGCGGCTGGCGAACGGCCGGGAGGCGAGCGCCCTCGAGATCCAGTCCGAGTACCTCACCCGGGCGCTCCGCTACGCCGAGTCCAACGGTGTGAGCCCGCTCGAGGAGCAGGCGCTCGGGATGTGGGAGCACTGCCTCACCGCCCTGGCCAAGGACCCGCTCACCCTGGACCGCGAGTGCGACTGGGTCATCAAGCACAAGCTCATCGAGGCCTACCGCGAGAAGAACGACCTGCCCCTCACCCACCCCCAGGTGGCGCTGCTCGACCTCCAGTACCACGACGTCAGCCAGGAGCGGGGCCTGTTCTACAAGATGCAGGCCCGGGGGATGGTCGACCGGATCTGCGACGAGGCCGACATCAGCCGGGCCGGTCCCGACGAGCTCCGCCCGCCCCAGACGACGCGCGCCCGGCTGCGGGGGGACTTCATCCGCAAGGCCAAGGAGCGCAAGCGCGACTACACCGTCGACTGGGTGCACCTGAAGCTCAACGACCAGGCGCAGCGCACGGTGCTGTGCAAGGACCCGTTCAAGTCCCACGACGAGCGGGTCGAGCGCCTCATCGCCACGCTCTGACCATCCGCCGGTCGACCGTTGGCCCCGCCGGGCCCGGCCGGGGCTGCCCGTCCGGTGGGGGAGACTGCGGTCGTGCCCTCGTTCCGCACCGCCACCGTCTCCACGATCCTGCGGGAGCGCCCGGGCCTCGTCCGGGCGGAGGTCGAGGTGCACGGGGTCGGGACCGCCCGGGCCTACGCGGTGACCGACCTGGTCGGCCCGCTGGCCGTCGGGGACGAGGTGGTGGTGAACACCACTGCGGTCGAGCTCGCCCTGGGGACAGGCGGCTGGCACGTCGTGCACTGGAACCTCAGCCGGGGACCCTTCGCCCGGCCCGGCCCCGGGCACATCATGAAGCTGCGCTACACCAGCCTCCAGGCCGACACCGGCTCGGCCGAGGAGCTCAGCGCCGACGTGCTGGTCGACGCCCGTGACATCGGCGGCATGCCGGTGGTGGTGGGCGGCCTGCACAGCCAGGTGCCGAGCGTGGCCGTGGCGCTGGCCGCAGCCGGCGGCGGTCGGCTGCGGGTGGCCTACGTGATGACCGACGGCGGCGCGCTCCCGATCGCGCTGTCGGAGCTCGTCCCTTCGATGGTGCGGGCCGGGCTGCTCGTGGGCACCGTCACCGCCGGCCATGCGTTCGGCGGCGACCACGAGGCGATCAACGTCCCCTCGGCGCTGGTCGTCGCCCGGCACGTGCTCGGCGCCGACGTGGCCGTCGTCGCCATGGGCCCCGGGAGCGTCGGGACGGGCAGCGCCCTCGGGTACTCGGCCCTCGAGGTGGCCCCCGCGCTCGACGCCGCCGAGCGCCTGGGCGGGCGCCCCGTGGCCGTCTGCAGGTACTCCCTGGCGGACGAGCGCCCCCGCCACCAGGGGGTCAGCCACCACACCACCACCGCCCTCCAGCTGGCCGGGGCGGCGCCGGTCACGATCGGGGTGCCCGACGGCCCCCACGCCGAACGGGTCCGGAGGGACCTGGCGGACGCCGGCCTCGCCGAGCGCCACGCCCTGGTGGACGTGTCCGACCCGGGCGTCCCCGAGCTGCTGGCGGCGTCGGGCCTCACGGTCACCACGATGGGTCGGGGACCGGAGGCCGACCCGGGGTCGTTCTCGGTGGCGGGCGCCGCGGGGACGGTGGCGGCGTCCCTCGTGTAGCCGGGGCCGACGGGTCGCCGCACGACGCCGATCGGCAGGCAGGCCGCCGAACGGGCGCCGGTACGCTCGGGCCGTGTCGAAGCTGGAGCGGCTGCTCAACCTCACAGCCGCCCTCCTGACCACGGCCAGGCCGCTCGCCGCCAGCGAGCTCGCGGCGCGGGTCCCCGGCTACCCCACGGAGAAGGTGGCGTTCCGCCGGGCCTTCGAGCGGGACAAGGAGGTGCTGCGGGACATGGGGATCCCGCTCGAGGTCACACCCGTGCCCGGCACCGACCCGCCCGTCGACGGCTACCGGATCGCACCCGAGCAGTACGCCCTGCGCGACCCCGGGCTGGCGCCCGACGAGGTCGCCGCCCTGCACCTGGCCACGGTTGCGGTGCGGGTCGACGGGCTGGCCGGCACCGGGGCGCTGTGGAAGCTCGGCGGTGCCCCCGGCGACCGGGCCTCGTCCCCGGTGGCGCAGCTGCCGGCCACGCCCGAGCTGGCGCCCCTGTTCCAGGCGGTGGCGGAGCGGGCGACGGCCGGCTTCGGGTACCGGGGGGAGCGGCGCAGGCTCGACCCCCACCGCCTCACGTTCGCCAGGGGCCGGTGGTACGTCGAGGGCCACGACCACGACCGCGGCGAGCTCCGCCAGTTCCGCCTGGACCGGATCGAGGGGGCGATCACGGTCGGCCCGGCGGGCAGCTTCGAGCGCCCTGCGGTCAGCCGGGCCGCGCAGCCCCACGCCTGGGAGATCGGCGGCGACGACGATGCGCCGGTGCGTGCCGTCGTGCGCATCGACAGCGACCAGGCGGCCTGGGTCCGACGGGTGCTCGGCGAGGAGGCTGTGGTCGCCGCGCACGACGACGGCGGCATCGACGTGGCCGTCCAGGTGAGCAACCGCGACGCCTTCCGCTCGTGGGTGCTGGGCTTCCTCGACCACGCCGAGGTGCTCGAGCCAGCCGAGCTGCGCGACGACCTCGTGTCCCGACTCCGCCGGCTGGCCGTCTGATGGCCCCGCCCCGCCCGGCCGCTGCCGACCGGCTCCGGCGCCTCCTCGCGCTCGTCCCCTGGGTGGTGGCCAACGACGGGCCGACCCTGGCCGAGGTGTGCGAGCGCTTCGACGTGGGCGAGGAGGACCTGCTCGAGGAGCTCAACACCGTCTTCCTGTGCGGCGTGCACCCCTTCACCCCCGACGTCCTGATGGAGGTCGACATCGCGGACGGCCGGGTCTGGATCAAGCTGGCCGACTACTTCGAGCGGCCCCTGCGGTTGACACCGGAGGAGGGTCTGGCCCTCGTCGCGTCGGGAGCGGCGCTGCAGGCGGTCCCCGGTGCCGATCCGGTGGGGCCCCTCGCCCGCGCCCTCGACAAGGTCGCGACCGTGCTCGGGATCGACACCGAAGGCGCGCTCGAGGTGGTCCTGGGGACCGTCCCCGAGGACGTGCTGGCCGTGCTCCAGGAGGGCATCGGCGCCGCCCGCCAGGTGGAGATCGACTACTACGCCTACGGGCGGGACCAGCGCACGGTCCGCACGGTCGACCCGTGGGACGTGTTCACGGCAGCGGGGGAGTGGTACCTGACCGCCTGGTGCCACCGGGCGGTGGGGGAGCGCCGCTTCCGGGTGGACCGCATCGGATCCGCCCAGCTGCTCGACTCGACCTTCGAGGCCCCCGCCGAGCCGCCGTCCCGGGACGTCTTCGCAGCCGGGCCCGACGACCCCCGGGTCGTGCTCGAGCTGGCGCCCCGTGCACGCTGGGTGCTCGAGCAGTACCCGGTCGAGCGGGTGGAGGAGCTCGACGGTGGCCGCTGCCGGGTGACGCTCGCCGTCAGCGAGGTGGCGTGGCTGGAGCGGTTGCTGCTGCGCCTCGGGTCCGAGGCGACCGTCCTCGGCGAGCCGTCGGGCGTGGCCGCGGCTGCCGCCAGCCGCATCCTCGCCCGCTACGGCGCGCAGTAGCCTCTGGCACACATGGAGCCCGACCTCGTCGTCCCGGCAGACGGACCTGCCGACCGCCCAGGTCGTCGCGGATCGGGCCTGCGCAACGCCATCGAGTGGGTCGTGATCGTCGTCGGCGCCTTCGCCGTCGCCCTGGTGGTCAAGACCTTCCTGATCCAGGCGTTCTACATCCCGTCGGAGTCGATGTTCCCGACGCTGACCGAGGACGACCGCGTCCTCGTGAACAAGCTCAGCTACCAGCTCCACGACGTCAACCGAGGCGACCTGGTCGTGTTCGAGCGCCCGCCGAACGAGCCGGAGAGCGACATCAAGGACCTCGTCAAGCGGGTCGTCGCCCTCGAGGGGGAGACGATCGAGGAGCGGGACGGCGCGCTGTTCGTCGACGGCGAGCGCCTCGACGAGCCCTACCTCCAGCCCGGGGTGGAGTCGAACGACCTCGCCCGCACGGTGGTGCCACCGGACCACGTGTTCGTGATGGGGGACAACCGCGGGTCCTCGCGCGACAGCCGGTTCTTCGGGCCGATCGAGGAGGACCTGATCGTCGGGCGGGCCTTCGTCAAGGTGTGGCCCCTCCTCGACCTCGAGCTGCTGTAGCGGTCCGCTCGAGCAGCTGGGGTCGGCGTCCGCCGGCCCTCAGGTGGGCTCGACCGCAGGCGGGCGCCCGGCGAGGGCATCCACCATCCGCTCCACGTGGTCGGAGAACACCCCGTCGATCCCCATGAGGAGCAGCGCGTCGAGCTGGCGCCGGTACTGGGCGTCCCACCCGAGGGCGTGGCGCCCGAACCGGTGGAAGAGGGTGACGAGCCCCCCGCTCCAGTCGCTCCAGTGGAGGTTCACCGCATCGATCCCGGCGTCGGAGATGGCCGCGGCTCGGCGCTCGGTGCCCTCCTTCATCCGCTTCAGGCGGGTCGAGTCGACGAGCTTGACGTCGTCGGACAGGCCGCGCCACGACGCCGCCACCTCCCAGTCAGGGGAGCACAGCCAGAGCCGGCCGAGGGCGTCCCCGCCGGCCTCCCTCGCCACCGCCACCACCGGGGCGGCGGCGTCGGCGTCCTTGACGTCGAGGGAGACCTCGGCGTCGGTCCCGCAGGCGTCGTAGAGCTCGGCGAGGGTCGGGATGTGGGCCGGAAGGTCAGCCCGCTGCACCCCCCGGATCGGGCGCCTGCGCACACCGGTGCGGACGACCCCGTCGTGGTCCAGCACCACCTCCCCGTCGGCAGTCAGCCACACGTCGCTCTCGAGGCCCGACGCCCCGAGGCGACGGGCGAGGGTGAAGGCCTCGATCGTGTTCTCCGGCGCGTCGGCGCTCGCCCCGCGGTGGGCGAAGCCGATGGGCGGCATGCGCAGGGAGGGCAGCGGGTCGGGCATCGCCCGCCATCCTGTCGCAGCCCGAGGCGGTCGGGCGCGGCTCAAGGATGGAGGCCGGGACGCCGATGCTCCACCCGAGGACGAACACCCCCGAGGAGACACACATGGCGATCATCAGGGCAAGCTGCCCGGACTGCGGCGACGTCGAGCTCACCGGCGCCGACGTGACGGTGCGCATGTGCGCGAACGACGGACAGGGGTCCTACGCCTTCCGCTGCCCGTCGTGCCGGATGGCCGTCACCAGGCAGGCCGACCCCCGCATCGTCGACCTGCTCGTGTCCTCGGGCCTCGACCTCGACGTGTGGCGCCTCCCAGCCGAGCTGTCCGAGGTCCACACCGGCCCGCTGTTCACCCACGACGACCTGCTCGAGTTCCACGAGCTGCTCGCCGGGACGGCGTGGTTCGTCGCCCTCTCGGAGATGGTCGAGCGCTGACACGCCCGTCGTCCGCCGCCCGTGGCGCCTGACGCCAGGCGGACCGCCAGTAGGCTCCACCCGTGTTCAACGTCGGCACGCCCGAGCTGTTGGTCATCCTGCTGGTCGCCCTGATCGTGCTGGGGCCGAGCAAGCTCCCGGATGCCGCCCGGCAGGTCGGCAAGTTCGTCGGTGAGCTGCGACGCATGAGCTCGGGCTTCCAGGACGAGCTGCGCGACGCCATGCAGGAGCCGGTCACCTCGGTGAAGCAGACCCTGAAGGGGGATCCCGTCCCCAAGGCCACGCCGGCCTCCGAGGTGAAGCCGGTGAGCCAGGTCATCGACCAGTCGCTGCCCGGTGAGTCGGCCGCCGCCGACCCCTCCGCCAGCTCGCTCGGGGGGCCGGCGCCCGAGGACCTGCCGGCGCTCCCGCCCGTCCCGGTGGCAGGCAGCCCAGCGCTCGACGAGGGTGTCGTGCCCGAGGACAGGGCCGGGGACGACGACGAGGCAGCGGCGGTGGCCGCCCCCGAGCAGGCGGAGTCCCGCACCGGCGCCGACCCTGCCTGATGGCCCTCGGCTTCAGGCGGGCCCCCCGGGGCGACCCCCAGCCCCCGCGCGACCCGGCGGGGATGACGCTCGTCGAGCACCTGGCGGAGCTGCGCACGAGGGTGGTGAAGGCGATGATCGCGGTCGTCCTCGGGGGCGCCCTCGGCTTCAGCCTCTACTCACCCGTGCTCGACCGCCTCGTCGAGCCCTACTGCGAGCAGAAGGCCGAGCAGGCGGAGCGGCGCAGGGACGCCGGGATCGCAGACGACGAGACCCTCGACACGGGGTGCCAGCTGGTGGTCACCGACCCGCTCGAGTCGTTCTCCATCCGGCTGAAGATCTCCGCCTACCTCGGGCTGCTGTTCGCCTCGCCGGTCGTCCTCTGGCAGCTGTGGCGCTTCATCACCCCTGGGCTGTACGACAACGAGAAGCGCTACGCCATCCCCTTCGTGCTGTCGTCGGTGCTGCTGTTCGTGGCCGGCGCCTTCCTCGCCCTCTTCACGTTCCCGAAGACGCTCGAGTTCCTGGCCGCCTTCGGTGGCGACAACCTCACCACCCTCTACACGCCGGGCAAGTACCTGGGCCTGCTCATCTTCATGATGCTGGCCTTCGGGCTCGGCTTCGAGTTCCCCGTCGTCCTCACGTTCCTGCAGCTGGCGCGGGTCCTCCACTGGCGCCAGCTGGCCAGGTTCCGCCGCTACGCGCTCGTCCTCGTGTTCGTCGTCAACGCCGTCATCACCCCGAGCGGTGACCCGGTGACGCTGCTCGCGCTCAGCGTGCCGATGGTGCTCTTCTACGAGATCTCGATCCTGATCGGGCGCTTCGTCTTCAAGAGGGAGTAGCGGTGCCGGCCGAGGGACACGACTTCGAGCTCGACGACTACCAGCGCCAGGCCATCGCCGCCATCGACGACGGCCGCTCGGTGCTCGTCGCTGCGCCGACCGGCTCGGGCAAGACGGTGGTGGCGGAGCACGCCGTCGCCGACGCCCTCCGCAGCGGGGGCAAGGCCTTCTACACGGCGCCGATCAAGGCGCTGTCGAACCAGAAGTACGCGGACCTGGTGCGGCTCCACGGACCGGACAACGTCGGGCTGCTCACCGGGGACAACAGCGTCAACGGGGACGCGCCGATCGTGGTGATGACGACCGAAGTCCTCCGCAACATGATCTACGCGGCATCCCCGGCGCTGCGGGGGCTGCGCTACGTGGTGCTCGACGAGGTCCACTACCTGCAGGACGCCTACCGGGGGCCGGTCTGGGAGGAGGTCATCATCCACCTCCACCCGTCGGTCCGCCTGGTCTGCCTGTCGGCCACGGTCTCCAACGCCGAGGAGCTGACCGAGTGGATCGAGACCGTCCGGGGCCCGACGTCGGCCATCGTCGAGCAGCGTCGTCCCGTCGAGCTGCGCAACCTCTTCATGGTGGCCGACCGTTCGAGCGAGCGGCTCCTGCTCCTGCCCATGCTCGTCGACGGTCGCCCCAACCCCGAGGGCCTCAAGCTGGACGCCACCGCCCAGCGGGGCCCCCGCAAGCGGTCTGGCCCCCAGCGGGCGCCGAGCCGCCGCCTCGCCGCCCCCCGGAGGGTCGAGGTCATCGACCGGCTCGACGAGGAGGGGATGCTCCCCTCGATCTACTTCATCTTCAGCCGCAAGGCCTGTGACGAGGCCGTGGCCCAGTGCCTCGACCTCGGGCTGCGCCTCACCGACGCCGAGGAGCGGGCCCGCATCGTCGCCATCTGCACCGAGCGCACCGCCGGGCTGGCTCCCGAGGACCTCGACGTCCTCGGCCACCGGCGCTGGCTGGCAGGGATGCAGGCCGGCATCGCCTCCCACCACGCCGGCATGGTCCCGCCGTTCAAGGAGGCGGTCGAGGCCTGCTTCACCGCCGGCCTCGTCAAGGTCGTCTTCGCCACCGAGACCCTCGCCCTCGGGATCAACATGCCCGCCCGCTCCGTGGTCCTCGAGCGGTTCTCGAAGTTCAACGGGGAGCGCAACGAGACACTGACACCCGGGCAGTACACCCAGCTCACGGGCCGGGCCGGGCGTCGTGGCATCGACCCGGTGGGTGACGCCGTGGTGCTGTGGTCGCCCTTCACCACCTTCGAGGAGATCGCCGAGCGGGCCGCCAGCCGCAGCTTCGCCATCTCGTCGTCGTTCCGGCCGACGTACAACATGGCGGCCAACCTCGTGCGCCGCTACGAGCCCGCCGAGGCCCGCCACCTCCTCAACCTGTCCTTCGCGCAGTACCAGTCAGACGGCGAGGTGGTGCGCATCGAGACCCGCCTCGACCGGGCCACGGCCAAGCTCGCCGCTGTCCGAGCCGAGCTGCGCTGCGACCGCGGCGACGTGGGCGAGCTGTTCGCCCTCGAGGCTCGCCTCGAGGCGCAGCGGGCCGGTCGCCCCGACCGCCGTCGTGCGCTCGAGGAGGCGATCGGCCAGCTGAAGCCGGGCGACGTCATCCAGGCGCCGGGTGGCCGCAACGGCGGCGCTGCGGTCGTGACCGCGACCATCAACCGGCGCAACGGCGTGGGCATCCGCGCCCTCACCGCCCAGCGCAGGCGCCTGCAGCTGACCGCAGACGACTTCGACCGTCCGCCACAGCGGCTCGGCCGCATCGAGCTGCCCGAGCCGTACGCGCCCAACACGACCCGGTTCCAGCGGGAGGCGGCGCAGGCGCTCGGACGGGCCCGCCTGTCGCACGGCACCAGGGTGCCGAAGCGGGGCTCACAACCGGAGGACGACGCCGACGAGGTGTGGCAGGCGATCGCCGACCACCCGGCCGCCACCTGCCCCGACCTCGGCCTCCACCGCCGGGCAGCCGCCCAGGCGGCCAGGTACGAGCGGGAGCGCGACGTCCTCGAGCGCCAGGTGCGGGGACGCGACGCCACCCTCGCCCGGCACTTCGACCGCGTGCTCGAGCTGCTCGAGCACCGCGGCCACCTCGACGGGTGGGCGCTCACCGACGCCGGCAGCCGCCTCGCCAGGATCTACCACGAGGCCGACCTGCTCATCTCGGACTGCCTGGAGCGCGGCCTGTTCGACGGGTTGGACGGGCCCACCCTCGCCGGGCTGGCGTCCGGCTTCGTCTACGAGCACCGCGGGACCTCCGACCCGCCGACGCCCTGGTTCCCGTCAGCCGACGCCCGCCGCCGGTGGCGGGGGATCGAGCAGCTCCACCACGAGCTCAACCTGGACGAGGAGCGCCGGCGCCTCCCCCTCACCCGCCCGCCTGACCCCGGGTTCATCGCCCTGGCCCACGCCTGGGCGGCGGGGGAGGGCCTCGACGACCTCCTCGCCGACGACGACGTCTCCGGCGGCGACTTCGTCCGCACCGTCAAGCAGCTGCTCGACCTGCTGCGCCAGCTGGCCGAGGTCGCACCCAGGCCGGCGACCAGGGAGTCGGCCAGGGCGGCCGCCGACGGCCTGTTCCGGGGGGTCATCGCCGCCTCCTCCGCAGGCCCCGTGATCGAGGACCCCCTGGTCGAGGACGACGTCGACGACGACGGAGGGGGCGAGGAGGTCGAGGAGGTCGAGGAGGGTGGAGCCGCCTCACCGGGCGGTGCCCCCGTGGTCGAGGTCGAGGACGAGGCATCCGCGGGGTGACCGTGCGCAAGGGGGAGCCCTGGGGAGAGCCCGGGCCGCTCCCGGCGGACGCCGTCGTGGTCAGGTCGGACGCCGAGGCGAGGCAGGTGGTCACCGAGGCGCGCCGGGCCCAGCGACCCGTCCCGCCGCTCGGCCTCCTCGGCGGCGACCTGTGCCGCACGCTCGGCGGCAGGGGCGACCCGGTCCACCTCCGCTCCGGTTCGGCGACGACGGCCTCGTGCGACCTGGGCGTCGCCCTCCTCGACGGTCGGCTCCACTGGTTCGTGGCCCACGTGGTGGCCCGACGGGGCTGGTGGCGGGGGAGGGCGTGGGTGGCGATGAACGCCGCCTACGTCGGTCCGTGGGACCTCGGGCCGAGGGCCCACCCGGGTGACGGCCTGCTCGACATCACCGACGCATCGGTGCCCGTCGGCGAGCGGTTGAAGGTGCGGGCCAGGCTGGCGCAGGGGGCGCACCTGCCCCACCCCGCCCTGCGCACCCAGCGCGCGCGGGCGGCGCAGGTCGTGCTCGAACGGTCCCTGCCCGTGCGCCTCGACGGCGAGGTCGTGGGACGCTTCCGGTCGATCTCGGTGCGGGTCGAGCCGGACGCCCTGCAGGTCGTCGTCTAGGCGTCCGGCGTCGCCGCAGCCGGGTCGCCGGCCTCGACCTCTCGCAGCGCACAGGTGTCCACGTCGTACACGAACCCCCGGATGTCGGAGGTGTCGAGGAGGTAGGCGCTGCCCCGCAGCTTGCGGAGCGACTCGAGCACGCTCGCGTCGAGGTCCTCGAAGGCGCCGAGGGCGAAGGGCGGGGTGTAGCCGGTGCGCTCGTGGATGGTGGCGCTGAGCCCGGCGTCGGTGAAGCGCTGCGCACCGCACCTGGTGTGGTGCAGGACGGCGATGGCCTGCGTGCCCAGCAGGTGCTGGGAGATCACGAGCGAGCGCAGCACGTCCTCGGTGACGATGCCGCCGGCGTTGCGCAGGATGTGGGCCTCACCCAGCTCGAGGCCGAGGGCGGCGAACACGTCGATGCGCGAGTCCATGCAGCACACCACCACGAGGCGCCTGGCCGGCTCGGTGGCCAGGTTGCCGTGGGGGAAGGCCTCTGCGTAGGAGGCGTTGGCGGCGAGGAGGTCGTCGATGGCGCTCACGGGCGGAGGGTACCGGCCGGGCGGGAGGGGCCCGGACCTAGGGTGGGCGGATGGACGTGGCGGAGCTGAAGGGGCGCATGCTGGCCGTGGTCGACGAGGTGGCGGAGCTCCTGCTCGACACCTCGCACCAGATCCACGCCAACCCCGAGCTCAACTTCGAGGAGCGCTTCGCCCACGGGTTGCTGACCGACGTGCTCGAGCAGCGTGGCATCCCGGTCACCCGCAGCGCCTACGAGCTCGAGACCGCCTTCGAGGCCACCGTCGGGGACGAGGGTCCGACCATCGCCATCTGCCTCGAGTACGACGCCCTGCCCGTCGTCGGCCACGCGTGCGGGCACAACGTGATCGCGGCCGCCGGCCTCGGCGCCGCCCTGGCCGCGGCCGCGCTGGCGGGCGAGGCGGGAGGGCGGGTGCGGATCCTCGGGACCCCGGCCGAGGAGGGAGGCGGCGGCAAGGTCCTCATGGGGGACCGGGGGGCCTTCGAAGGCGTCGACGCCGCGATGATGGTCCACCCCGCCGACGCCGACCTCCTGGCCATGGACGCCATCGCCGCCACCCACCTCGAGGTCGTCTACGAGGGCGTCGCGGCGCACGCCGCCGCCTTCCCCCACCTCGGACGCAACGCCCTCGACGCCGCTGTCCTCGGCTACGTGAACGTGGCTGCGCTCCGCCAGCACATCGAGGCGACCGACCGGGTGCACGGCGTGTTCCTCGAGGGGGGCGACAAGGCCAACATCGTCCCCGAGCGGACCCGGATGCAGTGGATGGTGCGCTCCGCCCGCTTCGCCAGCCTCGAGCCGCTCCAGAAGCGGGTGGAGGCGTGCTTCGAGGCGGGGGCGGCGGCCACCGGGTGCACCTGCTCCCACCGGGTCTCGAACCCGCCCTACGCCGACATGGTCGACAACCCCGTCCTCGTCGGCCTCTACGCGGCCAACAGCGAGGCCCTGGGCAGGCCGCTGGCCGACCCGAGGGCAGGGGGCGCCAGGGTGGTGGGCAGCACCGACATGGGCAACGTGAGCTACCTCGTGCCCTCGATCCACCCGATGGTCAAGGTGGCGCCGACGGGTGTGTCGATCCACTCCCACGAGTTCACTGCCCACGCCCGCTCCGAGGCGGGTGACGCCGCAGCCCTGCACGGGGCCCGGGCCATGGCGGCGACGGTGGCGGACCTGTGGGCCGACCGCAGCCTCGTGGCCGACGCCCGCACCGCCTTCGAACAGGCGACCTGAACCTCCCTCCGACGTGGGGGCCGCTCTGCGGCGTCCCCGTCCGGCTCGGTCCGGTCGTCCCGGGCGTTCGCCTCCGGCACCTCCCTCGCCACCGGACGGGTGGTCGGCGGCGGGCACCCACACCCTCCGCGTCCGGGCTGCGACCCGCTCCTAGGCTGGACCGGTGGCCTGCTCCTCCCACCCTGCCGCGCCGACCCCGGGGGCGCCCGGGTGATCCTCGCCGGCTCGAACGGCACCTACATCCGGGAGGAGTGGACGCCCGAGGAGGCCGACATCCTCCGGCGCTACGTCACCAACCTCGACGGCCCCGTGTTCGCCCTGGTGAACCTGCCCGAGGTCGTCAAGGGCGCCCTCTTCGCCCGCTACAGCCGCACCCACAAGAGCCTGCGGCGGCTGTTCCTCGACGAGTTCGTGGGTGAGCTCGACGTCGAGGGCGACGACGGCATCGACGCCACCGTCGGCCTCGAGCGGGCCGAGCAGCTCTACGACCGGGTCTTCTTCGAGTACGGCGACGACTCCGTCGCCCAGCTCGGGGGCGTCCACCTCGCCTGCGAGCAGTCGTCGAACCTCCTCACGAAGATCCTCGAGTGGGGCCGGCTGATGTCGTACCTGGAGCAGTCGACCCGCTACATCGCGTACGACGCACGCCTCGGTGGCCGCTACCGGTACCACCGCGATCCGGCGGTGCTCGCCTCACCCTTCGGCACCCGCTACGTGGGCGACATGGACCGGCTGTTCGACGCCTACGCCGAGCTGCTGCCCACCGTCCAGGACTGGTGCCGCGAGCGCTACCCGAAGGAGGCCGGGGACTCCGACTTCGTGTACCGCCAGAGCATCAGGGCCAAGGCGCTCGACGCCGTGCGCGGCGTGCTCCCGGCCGCGTCGCTCTCCAACGTCGGCATCTACGGGTCCGGCCAGGGCTTCGAGGCGCTGCTGCTGCGCATGCGTGCCTCCCCGCTGCCGGAGGCGAGGTCCTACGCCGACCTGATGCTGGCCGAGCTCCGCAAGGTCATCCCGTCGTTCCTGAAGCGCGTCGACCTGCCGGAGCGGGGTGGTGCCTGGTCGGGCTACCTCGAGGACCGCCGTTCGGCGATGGACGAGCTGGCGGCCCGCCTGCTCCCGACGACGACCCCGGCGCCGGCGCCCGAGGTGACGCTGGTGGACTTCGACCCCGGCGGCGAGGACAAGGTCCTCGCAGCCATGCTGTACCCGCACGTGTCGCTGCCGGAGTCCCAGGTGCTCGACGTCGTGAAGCGGCTGACGGGGGAGGAGCGGGCGTCCCTCGTGGCCGCCTACGTGGGCGAGCGCAGCAACCGGCGGCACAAGCCGGGCCGGGCGCTCGAACGGGTCGCCTACCGCTTCGACGTGTGCTCGGACTACGGGGCCTTCCGAGACCTGCAGCGTCACCGGATGATGACCGTCGAGTGGCAGGCCCTCGGCCCCACCCACGGCTACGTCATGCCCGAGGCGGTGGTCGAGGCCGGCTGCGCAGGCCGGTTCGAGGAGGCGATGGAGCGCTCGGCTGCGCTCCACGACGCACTCCTCGAGCGCTTCCCGGCCCAGGCCGGGTACGCCGTGAGCCTCGCCTACCGGGTGCGCTACTCCATGCAGCTGAACGCCCGTGAGGCGCTCCACATGCTCGAGCTGCGCACCACCCCGCAGGGCCACCCTGCCTACCGGCGGGTGTGCCAGCAGATGCACCGCCTCATCGCCGACCAGGCCGGTCACCGTGCGATCGCCGGGATGATGGGCTTCGTCGACCACGGGGAGACCGAGCTCGAGCGCCTCGAGGGTGAGCGCAGGGCCGAGCGGCGGCGCAGCGGCGCCGAGTAGGACCCCGTCGATCGCACGTCGGCGGTGTTGCCTGTGGGGCTGGTGTTGCGAATGTTGCTCACTCCGGACACACTGGACGAAGGCGGGCGGCCAGGAGGTCTTCCCGCGTGTTCGCAGCAGGTTCAGCCCGACGGCGCCCCTTGCCGGTGGTGGGGGCGGTCCCAGCCCCCGCCCCCGTCCCGCAGCGGGCAGGTTCCCGCGCCCTGCTGCGTGGCATGGCGGTGGTGGGGGCCCTCGCCCTGGCCGGCTCCGCCGCGACGGGGAGCTACACGATCCGGCGCGGTGACACGCTCTCGGAGATCGCCCTGCGCCACGGCGTCTCGGCCCGCAGCATCATGGAGGCGAACGGCCTCACCGACCCCCACCGGGTGTTCGCCGGCCGGTCGCTCCAGATCCCGGCGGCGACCGGGGCGCCGCAGGGCGGCACCGGCGCCAGCGGCGGCTACACGGTGCAACGGGGGGACACGCTCTCCGGCATCGCCGCCCGGCTGGGGGTGGACGCATCTGCGCTGGCTGCAGCGAACGGCATCGCCGACCGGAACCTCGTCGTGGCCGGGCGGACCTTGCAGGTCCCAGGTGGCGCGGCCGCCGCTGCTGGCGCACCCGCTGCGCCTGCCTCCACCCCCAGTGGGCTGCCGGCGAGGCTGCGGGCCAACCCGGAGCGCCTCGCCTACATCCCCATCTTCGAGCGCTGGTCCGCGACCTACGGCGTCCCGTCCGACCTGTTGATGGCGATGACCTGGCTCGAGTCGGGCTGGCAGCAGGGGAGGGTCTCGTCCACGGGGGCGGTGGGCGTGGGCCAGATCATGCCCGCCACCACCGCCTGGATGCGCGACCACATCATCCGGGAACCCCTCGACGCCACGGTGGTCGACGACAACATCAGGATGAGCGCCCGATTCCTGCGCTGGCTCCTCGACCGGAACGGGGGCGACGTCCGCCTCGCCCTCGCCGGCTACTACCAGGGCCCGGGGTCGGTGGCGTCGCGCGGCCTGCTGCCCGAGACCGAGCGCTACGTCGCCGACATCGCCTCGCTCCGCGCCCGCAACTTCTGATCGGGTCCCCGGCTCCAGGACGTCACGCAGCGGCCACGCCCTTGACACCTCGCGCCTGCGTGGGATGATCGGCGTTGCCCCCGGCTGAGAGGCTGGGCGCCGAGGGCTTCGGGGTCCGGCGCACCTAGTAGCAAACGGCAGCTCGGACAGGCCCCTCCGGGGTTCCCTGGCGTCTCCGGGCTGCTGGTCCCAACGGTGCGCCGGGCTCCACCCTCCGCCTCGGATCGGGCGGCGGGAGGGCTGCGCGGCCCGTCCCGGGCTGCTCGCGCGAGCGGCGGAATGGATAGAGTCCCGCCGCTGTTCGTCGAGACCCGCCCCCCGCCCCCGACAAGGAAGCGCTCGCCATGCCCGAGGATCCTGAAGACGACGTCGTCGACGACGACCTCGAGGAGGGCGACGACGAGCTCGCCCCCGACGATCCCGACGCCCTCGACGTCGACGACCTCGACGAGGACGTCCTCGTGGTCGAGGACGACCTCCTCGTCGACGACGACGTGGTCGACGACGTGGTCGACGACGATGTCGTGGCCGACGACGCCGACGAGACGGACGACCCCCTGGTCGACGCGGCCCGCCCGAAGAAGGCTGCAGCCGGCGCCGCCACCGACGACGACGACAGCGACGACGACGACGAGGAGCCCGATCCGGACGACGTCGAAGCAGACCTCGACACGATCCTGAAGGACCGCCTCGTCGTCGCCGACGAGGAGGAGGACGAGGACGACGAGCCCCTCGACGCCGAGGACAAGGCGGAGACGGGCAAGGTGCGGCCCCGGGCCCCCGGTGAGTTCGTGTGCCAGTCGTGCTTCCTGGTGAAGCACCCGAGCCAGCTCGCCGACGAGGCCAACCAGCTCTGCCGCGACTGCGTGTAGCGGTCGGCGGTGGCCTACTCCTCGGTCGTGGTGGGCACGGACGGCTCGGTCACCGCCGAGCAGGCCGTGCGGGCCGCCGCCGGGCTGGCGGCCGGGGACGGGGCAGGCCTGCTCGTGGTGTCCGCCTACGCGCCCGACCCGCCTCCGCACGAGGCAGGGACGACCGCCGTGACGGCCCCGGACCACGGGCGGGTCATGGCCGAGCAGGCGGCTGCGCGCGGGAGGGTCCTCGCCGCCGAGGCCGGCGTCGACGGTGCCGCCGCCCGGGCCCAGGAGGGTGCAGCCAGCCGCGTCCTCCTCGAGGCAGCGCTGTCGGTGCACGCCGACTTGATCGTCGTCGGCTCCCAGGGGATGAGCGGCGCAGCCCGGTTCACCATCGGTTCGGTGGCCGGGGCGGTGAGCCACGAGGCCCCGTGCGACGTGCTCATCTTCCACACGACGGGCTGAGGACCTGAGGTGCCGACCGATTTTCGACGAACGGTGCTCCTGGGCGAACATCGGGGGGTGACCGACGAGAAGAACCCCGCCGATCGAGCAATCGAGCTGCTCCTGTTCGCGCCACTCGGCTTCGCCCTGTCGGCCCGGGAGCTGATGCCGCAGCTGGTGGAGCGGGGGCGCCAGCAGGTCACGGGGCAGGTCACGATGGCGAGGATGATCGGACAGTTCGCCGTGCAGCAGGGGACGGCGGAGGCGGAGAAGGCCTTCGAGCGAGCCCGCTCCCAGGCGCAGACGGCCCTCGAGCAGCTCGGTGTGCTCGACCAGGGTCGTCCGGCTCCCGCCGCCGCGCCGAGGCCCCCACGTCCCGCAGCGCCGACCGGGGGAGCCGGCCCCGACGGGTCGACGGGCCTCGCGGGGGACGCCCGGCCCGGACCCGAGCCCGGTCCCGACGTGAGCGGACCGGCCCCGGAGCCGGTGGCGAAGGCGGCGGGCGCAGACCTCGCCATCCCCGACTACGACTCGCTCTCGGCCTCCCAGGTGCTCCCTCGACTGTCGGCCCTCGACGCCGACGAGCTGGAGGCGGTCCGCCTCCACGAGGTCGCGCACCGCAGCCGCAAGACGATCCTGAGCCGGGTCGCCCAGCTGCAGGGCTCGTAGTGGAGGGAGCCCGACCGGCGACCGCCGAGGACGTCGCGCGCCTGGCCGAGCTGACGGCCCACGCGGTGGCCGAGCAGGTGGACGGCCGCGGGGGGCGGGTGTGGTCGCAGCGCGAGGCCCGCGGCGTCCCCGCCCACGCCAGCCTCGGAGCCGCCGTGTCCGACCCCGCACGGCTGGTCCTGGCGGGCACGATCGACGGCACCGTCATCGGGTACCTCGTCGCCCGGACCGAGCCGCTCGCCGACGGGACGCTCCTGGGCGTGGTCACCGACATCTTCGTCGAGCCCGGCGCGCGGGGCGTGGGCGTCGGGGAGGTCATGGTCGAGGAGGCGATCTCGTGGTGCACCGAGCGCGGCTGCGTGGGCATCGACGCGCTCGCCCTGCCCGGCAACCGGGAGACCAAGAACTTCTTCGAGACGTTCGGCTTCAAGGCCCGCGCCCTGGTCGTGCACCGCAGCCTGGTCGACCCCCCTGCACCCCCACGGGTCCCGCCGTCGGCCGTCGTGGCCGACATCGGCTGACACTGGGCGGTGCCCCGACCCGAGGTGTGCGTCGGCGCGGTCGTCGTCCACGACGGGAGGATCCTGCTCGTGCGACGGGCCCGCGGACCCGGGGCGGGGGAGTGGTCTGTCCCCGGCGGACGGGTCGAGGCCGGCGAGGCGCTGGCCGAAGCCGTCCTGCGCGAGCTGCGGGAGGAGACGGGGCTCGCCGGCGTCTGCGGTCCGCTGCTCGACTGGGTGGAGCTCATCGACGACGACCACCACTTCGTCATCCTCGACTTCACCGTCACCCCGCTCGGGGCGATGGCGCCGGTGGCCGGTGACGACGCGGCCGAGGCGGCGTGGGTCCCGCTGCACGAGGTGGTGTCGCTTCCGCTCGTGGGCGGGCTGGCCGAGCTCCTCCACGAGCACGGCGTCCTCTGACGGCTAGCGGCCCTTCCACTCCGGAGGTCGCTTCTCGATGAAGGCCTTCGGGCCCTCGGCGAAGTCCTCCGTCTGCACGACCCGGCCGAACGCCTCGTTGGTGAGCCGCCACGCCGTCTCGTCGTCGGCCATGGCGCCCGCCAGGACCACCGAGCGGCTCTCGCGCACCGCCACCGGCGCGTTGACGCAGATGCGCTCGGCCAGGGCCACCGCTGCCTCCACCGCCTGGCCCGGCTCCACCAGCTGGTTCACGAAGCCGAGGTCGTACGCCCGCTGCGCGTCGATGGGGTCACCGGTGAGCACGAGCTCCATGGCCACGGCGGTGGGCAGGGCCCGGGGGAGGCGGAACAGCCCCCCGGCGCCGGCCACGAGGGAGCGCTTGACCTCCGGGAGGCCGAAGCGGGCCCCGGTGGAGGCCACCACCATGTCGCACGACAGGACGATCTCGCAGCCCCCGGCGAGCGCAGGCCCGTCGACAGCGGCGATCACCGGCTTGGTCCGCTCCCGCTGGGCGATGCCGGCGAAGCCGCCCTTCTTCGTGTTCAGGGCTGCGGCCTGCCCGGTGGCGATGGCCTTGAGGTCCGCCCCTGCGGAGAAGACGGGGCCCGCCCCGGTCAGGACGGCGACCCAGGTGTCGGCGTCGTCCTCGAAGCGGTCGAGCGCCGACTCCATCCCCGAGGCCACGTCGCCGTTCACCGCGTTGCGCGCCTCGGGGCGGTTGATGGTGAGGACGGCGACCCGACCCCGCTGCTCGTAGTCGATCATGGCGGCACCCTAGTGGTGGGCCCACCGCTGCCGTCCCGGTCCGGTCAGGTCGGACCGCCGGGGACGGCTCCCGACGACCCGCCCACCCCGGTGGCCAGCTCGTGCGACCTGAGCGGACCGCTGCTCGCACCGGAGAGGGGCGGGGTGTCCCCGTCGGCGCCCTCCACCATGCCCGTGACCAGCTCGTCGAGCGTGCTCTCGGAGGAGCGGGTCGGCACCCAACCGAGCTCCCGGCGGATGCGGGCGGTGTCGAGCAGCGGCGTGCGCAGCACGATGTCGACCCAGCCCGGGTCGGCCGGCTGCAGCCGGAGGCGCCACGTGAGGTCGGCAGCCGTGCGCAGCAGGCCGGCGGGGACCGGCACGGGTCGTGCGCCGAGGATCCTCCCGAGGGCAGCTGCGTCGACCACCGGCTCGGCGGCGACGTTGTAGGCCCCACGGGCCCCGCCGTCCTTGACCGCCAGGTGGAACGCGGTCGCGCAGTCGCTGCTGTGGACCACCTGGAACCGGAGGTCGGGGTGGTCGGGCACCACCGGCAGAGCGGCCCGCAGCAGGCGGTTGGGGAGGAACGGGCCCAGGAAGAGCCGCCTGACCTCGGTCGCAGCTGCCCGCTGCAGCACGAGCGACGGCCGCAGCCTGACCACGCGGGTCGACGGGTGCTCGGCCTCGTACAGCTCCATGAGCCGCTCGGTGTAGGCCTTCGCCCGGGCGTAGGGCGACGTCGGGATGCCGTCGGTCGGCCACGACTCGTCGACCAGCTCCTTGGGCCCAGGGCGGTAGGCGGCGAGGGACGAGGCGTGGACGACGGCCGCGACACCGGCCGCATCGCACGCCGCCAGGAGGCGCTCGGTCCCCACCACGTTGGCCCGCCACAGCACGACCTCGTCGTGGGAGGGCTGGATCAGCCACGCGAGGTGGACGACGGCGGCAGCGCCACCCAGAGCCGAGGTCACGTCGTCGCTGGCGAGGTCCGCTGCCACCCAGGTCACGTCGTCGTCGGCGTCTTGCGGCCGCCGCCGGGCGATGCCGACGATCTCGTCGACATCAGGGTCCGCACGCAGCGCCGCCAGCACCTGGGAGCCGATGTTCCCCGACGCTCCGGTCACCACCACCTTCATCGTGCGACCACCCGATCGGGACGTGGGAACAGGGGCACGAGCATGGGTCCGCCGCTACCCACGGTCCCGTGCGGTGATGCCTGCCCCACGCCCCATCTCACCCGGCCAGCGCAGGCGGGATCAGGCTGAGGTCGGCCACGAGCCCGTCGAAGGCCTCGACCCGGGCCGCCTCGTCCACCGAGCGCAGCACGGCCGACGGGTGGATGGTGGCCAGGGCCCGGGGCGCGAGGTCGCTCGACAGCCACCTGCCGCGGTCCCTCGTCACCCGGACCTCGTTGCCGAGCAGGGACGCAGCGGCAGTGGCGCCGAGGCAGACGACGATCTCGGGTGCCACCGCCTCCAGCTCGGCCTCGAGCCACGGGCGACAGGCGGTGACCTCTGCGGCGTTCGGCTTCTGGTGCAGCCGCACCTTCCCGTTGCCCTTGCGGGTCCACTTGAAGTGCTTGACGGCGTTGGTGACGTAGGCCTCGCTCCGGTCGACGCCGGCCGCCGCCAGCGCCTCGTCGAGCAGCCGACCAGCGGGACCGACGAAGGGGGCGCCGGCCAGGTCCTCCTTGTCGCCAGGCTGCTCACCGACCAGCAGCACCCTGGCCCCCGCCGCCCCCTCGCCGAAGACCGTCTGGGTGGCGTCGGCGTAGAGCGGGCAGGCGGTGCAGCCCGAGGCTGCCTCCCGCAGGTCGTCGAGGGAGCCTCCGGCCGGGACGAAGAGGGACGCTGTCGGGCGCTGTCGGACCATGACGCCGTCCTACCCGCCTGCGCACGGCGGCACCTCAGGTGGTGCCGGCGTCCTCCGGGGGGCGTCCACCCTCCTGCTCGGCGGCCACGGTTCCGACGCCGCTGTTGGGCGCATCCTCGACCGCTGGGTCGGCGGGTGGCTCGAACGGTCCGGAAGCCGCCTGGCTGACCACTGCGTCGAGCTCGGCTGCCTGCTCGGCCACCCGAGCCTGCTCCTCGCCGCCGCCGGGGTCGGCGGCGGGCGCCGTCTCGCCACCGCCGCGCTGGGCTGCCACGGTGCCGACGCCGCTGTTGGGCGCGTCCTCGACCGGGGGGTCGGCGGGGGGCTCGAACGGTCCCGAGGCGGCTTGGCTGACCATCGTGTCCAGCTCGGCTGCCCGCTCGGCCGCCGGCGCCTGCTCCTCCTCGAGGCCGGGGTCGGCAGTCGGTGCCGGATCGGGGAGCGACGAGTCGGAGGGACCGGAGGCGAGCACGTCGCCAGCCTCACCCGACGCCGACGCCACGAGCGGGTCGGGCTCCACCGGGGCCGTCGGGGGAGCGGTGGCGTCGGGCTCCGCCGCAGGGGCAGCCGCGGGTGCAGGTGTCGGAGCGGGGTCGGCGAGCACCGGGGCATCGAAGGCGGCCGCGACGGGCGCCGCCTGCGCCGACCCGGCACCCAGCTCGGCTGCACGCTCCTGGGCCACCTCGTCCACCCCGACCGCAGCCGCCGGCTCGGCCCCTGCCGGCACCGTCGGCACTCCGTCCTCGGGCTCGCCGGCCGCCGACGGGGCGTCGAAGGCGGCGGCCGCGATCACCGCTGTCGCCTCGGGCTCCGGGCCGTCGGTGAGGGTGAGGGCGGCGTCGAGGGCCACGTCGGGTGGGCCGGAGGAGCCTTCCGGGGGCGCCTCCGCCGCAGCCCGGATGCCCCCTTCCGGGGTCGTCTGGTCCTGGGGTGCGTCTTGGGGAGCCGCCTCCGGGCGCGTCTCGTCGGACGGCTCGGCGCCGGTGGCCGGGGGGAGCTGCCCGCCGGCGGAGGAGGGATCGAAGGCGGCAGCGGCGATCCCCGCCGTGGCCTCCGGCCCCGGACCGTCAGTGAGGGTCAGCGCCGCATCGAGGGCCACCTCGGCTTCCGGGGCGTCCGCAACGAACGGCTCGGGACCCGCCGGTTCGGGAGCGGCCCCGGACCCGGCGTCGGGCGAGCCCGTCGGGGCGGGGCTGCTCGACGCGCCTTCGGCCGACGCGCCTTCGGTAGGTGCAGGCTGCTCGCCGCCGGTCGGCGCGACGGGCTCGAGGTCGGCGGGCGTCGCCGCCGGCGTGCCCACCGAGGCCGCGGGCTCCGCAGCGCCGGTGGCGCTCGGCGGGGTCAGGGGCGTCGTCGGGTCGGGCGAGGTCCGCTCTGCAGGGGGCGGGGGCGGCACCGGCGCCGAACCGGGGAGGGTCGCACCGATCTGGCGCCCGGGGGGCGGCGGGATCCGCTTGGCCGGCGGCACCGGGGGACCGCCGGGTCGGCCGGGGACAGGAACGGTGGCGCCTCGGGGACCGCCGGCACGGGACAGGTTGGGGTTGCGCCCTGCGGCCTTCGTCGGCCGCTTCGGCCCCTTGGCGGTGTCGGCAGGGGGTTCGATGCCGAACAGCACGGCGATGGCGGGTGTCCGCCCGGCGTGCTTGCGCACGGCGACGAGCAGCTCCTCCGTCGGCTCGGGGGGCACGCCCGCGGGGGCGACGCTGCGGCGGATGGGGGAGTAGGCCACCGCGTCGAGCACGGTCGCCCAGCGGTCGGACGCGATGTCGGCGCTGAGGGCCCCGTTGGCGGCCTCGGTGAGCCGGACCGTCAGCTCGGCCGGGAACGTGTTGCCGGGCTCGGGCGGTCGCGAGCTCAGCCGCAGGGCCCGCACGACCCGGCCGCCCGCCAGGGATGCCTCGATGTCGCTGAGCCAACCTCGCTGCTCGGACTCCGTCCGCTGCTCGAGCATCGACTTGAGCTCCGCCGCCAGCTCCCGAGTCGACTCGTCACGGGCGACGTCGTCCGCGGTCGAGACCACGGAGCGCAGATCGCGCAGCGCGAGCTCCTCGCCGGTGGCCCTGGCTGCCTCGGCGCGGTCGAGCCAGTCGGCGACCCGGGCCCTGGTGACGAGCTGCTCGGCGATCCCGAGCACGGTGTCGACCGGCACCTCGAGCCCGTCCTCGGCCTTGGCCTTGGCGTTCTGCTCCTCGACGGCGATGCGCACCGCAGGCATGCCGCCTCGCAGGAGCTGCTCGGCGATGGGCTGCTGCTCAGGCGACAGCGACGCCAGGAGCGCCTCGCGGTGGACCCGCTGGGGCCGCAGCTTCTTCGCCTTCGGCTTGGGGGCTGGGGGCGCCGGGCGGGGCGGCCGGGAGGAGCGGTCGGGCCGGTCGCCACCGGGGCGGGGTCCCCGGTCACCCTCAACTCGGGACGGCCCGCCCGGGCGACCGCCGGGGCGCCCACCGGGGCCGCCGGCACCACCGGGACGCGGACCCCGGTCGTCGCGACCCCGTCGAGGCCGGTCGTCCTCACCCCGCTCGGCTCGCTCACGGGCCTTGCCGGTGAGGCTCGAGGTGATCGGCGTGAACGTCTGTTCGGGGCCGCGCACCTCGATGCGCTCCGGCTCACGTCGCGCACCCTTCGGCGCCTGCACCGACGTGACCGTGATGCCCTCGATGTCGAAGTCGGCCTCGGCCCGCACCACGTCGCCCACCCGGGCGCCTTCGTAGAGCAGGGCTGCGTCGAGGACGCCCTTGGGCTGCCGGGCGCCGGCTGCCCTCCAGGACCAGGTGCCGTCACCGCGGTCGCTGGTGAGCTCGACGTCGATCCTCCGAGACATAAGGCGGCCAACCTAGCCCTCGGGCCGCCTGCGGCCTGACCGGTTGCGCACGTCGGCGGCCCCCGAGCCGTCCCTCGGGAGAGCCGTCGAACCGGCGGTTGAAGCGGCCGCCAGGCCCCATCCAAACCGTCACCTCGCACGCAGTGCAGGCCCGCAGCCCGTGCTCGCCTGCACCGGGCTACTTTCGTCACTGTGACGAAATCCACGAGGGTGGACCGTTGCCGGTGGTGCGGGCGCCGGTTCGAGCGGGACAGCGGGCCGGGCCGGCCGCGGACGTTCTGCCGCCGGAGCTGTCGCCAGCGGGACTACGAAGCACGAGCTCGCGCCAAGGAGCTCGGGCTCGGTGACGCCGAGCTGGTCGTCGCACGCCAGCGTCTCGACGAGCTGCACGACGGCATCGCCATGCTGGAAGCCGCCATCGAGGACGTCGAGCGGGACATCTCCGAGGCACCGGACGACCCCGCCGAGCTGGACAGGGCCCTCCAGTGGCTCCTCAGCGCCGCCCGCCCCCTCGCCAACCTCCGCCTCGACTAGCCAGCCGCCGGTAATCCTCGTTACGTCAAGTTGGAACTCTTGGCAACGGCTGGCCGCACAGGCGCCGCTCCTGCTCGGAGCTGGCCGGCCCGCCATGCCGGGGCCGGCCGGGCACTCGCGGCGGCAGGGTCGGCACGGTCGTGTAGGCGCGCGTTTCAGTCGCGGGTGAGAGCGACCGAACACTGGGCATGCGAAAGCCCCGACGTTCCCCCCGCCTCCTCGTAGCCGCCCTCGCCGTGCCGCTCCTTTTCGCGACGGCGTGCGAGCCGGCCGTGCCGGTCTCCAGCACCGGCAGGGCCGAGTCCAGGCCGG